>NZ_JBNYXM010000015.1:0-159328 GCF_051380665.1 Janthinobacterium lyxosi | reverse complement strand
AATTTGCCAGGAAATGGAGAGTGTCATCGAGCATAGCCATACAGGTTAACAGCTGGTCCGGGCGTTTACAAGCCCCAAAATAAAAATGCCGTCCAGTCTTAACTGAACGGCATTACCTCTTCGGAGGGGCTTTTTTATTGTCCTGATAATCTTGTCTTTTTGCCGCACCGCCGCCCTGCCGCGACTAGCGTATGAAAAGTCATACAGCGATGAGCCGCTGCGTCCAATATTTCGCGCAAGCACGCCAAGTTGCAACATCTAAACAACAAAAAATCTTCCTTAAATCAACAACTTAAGAAGTTGGCTACCAAATTCCCATTTCAGGCATATCCTTTGCTATGTACAGGTTTTGCTGCAAATAATCGCTAGCACGCAAGGGCTTGTTTTTGAGAAATATTGACTCCAAGCTTGAGTTGCTCGCTATCAATAATCCGCTCACAGCGGCGTTTCACCGGAGGAGTCAAAATGAAAAAGAAACGGCCATTAACCCTGTACATCCTGATTGCCATGATCCTCGGCATTGCCGTCGGCTATGGATGCAACACCGCCTTCCCTGATGCCAAGCTCAGCGCTCAGATCGCTGGCAATATTTCCATCGTCACCGACGTCTTCTTGCGCCTGATCAAGATGATCATTGCGCTGCTGGTATTTTCCACCCTGACGGTCGGCATCGCCCACATGGGCGACGGCAAAACGGCAGGCCGCATCGGTCTGAAAGCCATGTGCTGGTTCGTGGTCGCCTCGCTGGTCTCGCTGGCGCTGGGCATGGTGCTGTCGAACCTGATGCAGCTGGGTACCAACCTGGGCTTGCCATTGCCGGACGTACACGCTTCGACCAATTTGAAAACGGCTGCCTTCACCTTGAAAGATTTCTTCACGCACCTGGTGCCGAAATCGCCGATCGAGGCCATGGCCAACAATGAAATCCTGCAAGTGCTGGTGTTCTCGATCTTCTTCGGCGGCGCGCTGGCCGGCCTGGGCGAATCGGGCAAGACCCTGACGGCCGTCGTCGACCAGCTGGCGCAAGTCATGCTGCGCATCACCGGCACCATCATGAACCTGGCCCCACTGGCCGTGTTCGCCGCCATGGCCTCCGTCATCACCACCCACGGCCTGGGCGTGCTGGTCACGTTTGCCAAGTTCATGGGCGGCTTCTACCTGGGCCTGCTGTGCCTGTGGGCACTGCTGATCGGCGCCGGCTTTGTCGTCATTGGCCCGCGCATCTTCAAGCTCGTCGGCCTGATCCGCGAACCGTTCCTGCTGGCATTCTCGACGGCCAGCTCGGAAGCGGCTTATCCAAAACTGCTGACGGCACTCGACCAGTTCGGCGTGGACCGCAAGATTTCCAGTTTTGTGTTGCCAATGGGCTACTCCTTCAATCTCGATGGCTCGATGATGTACTGCACCTTTGCCGTGCTGTTCATTGCGCAAGCCTACGGTATCGACCTGTCGATCGGCACGCAGATCACCATGCTGCTGCTGCTGATGCTGACCTCGAAAGGCATGGCCGGCGTGCCGCGTGCCTCGCTGGTGGTGATTGCCGCCACCCTGAACCAGTTCAATATTCCGGAAGCGGGCTTGCTGCTGCTGATGGGTGTCGACCAATTCCTCGACATGGGTCGTTCGGCTACCAATGCGGTCGGCAATGCCGTCGCCACGGCCGTCGTCGCCAAGTGGGAAGGTGGCCTCGCCACCGAGGAAGAAGCCGCCGCGGCCAACGCCGCCAACCAGAACACGGAAAGCCATTGGGGCGAAGCTGACCACGCTAGCAAAGCCTGATAGCGCCATGGCCCGCCACAAGCGGGCCATTTATTTGTTGTCCATGTTGAGTAACAAGCAGTCAGGTAGTGCGATCAGTAGTCATTCCAACTTATTAGAGAGATTTTCATGAAAAAAGTCCTGTTTACCCTGCTGGCCCTTGGCGCAGCTTCCGGCGGCGCCATGGCCCAATCGAGCGTGACCATCTACGGCGTGGCTGACGCCGGCCTGGTGTTCGACAAGGATGCGGCTGGAGACCGCCTGAACCGCGTCGCCTCGGGCGTGGCCTCCGGTTCGCGCATCGGCTTCAAAGGCAAGGAAGACCTGGGCGCCGGCCTGGCCGCCACCTTCGTGCTGGAAAGCGGTTTCAATATCGACACCGGTACCTCGGGCCAGGGCGGCTTGCTGTTCGGCCGCCAGGCGTATGTGGGCCTGACCGGCAGCGCCGGCGCCGTCACCCTGGGCCGCCAATATTCTCCGTACTACCTGGCCCTGCGCGACGTGGCCGATCCGTTTGTCATTGGCCTGGCCGGCACGGCATCGAACATCATGGCGACGAATTACCGCGTCAATAACATGGTGCAATACAGCACGCCGACCTGGAGCCACCTGTCGGCCGACCTGGCGTATGGCTTTGGCGAAGTGGCCGGCGACAATGCGAAAAACCGCAGCATGGGCGGCGCCGTGCATTACATCGACGGCCCGCTGAACGTGACCCTGACGCATCACCGCAAGGAAAATTTGGTGGCGCAACAAACGCGCAACACTCTGCTGGCCACGCGCTACGACTTTGGCGTGCTGCAAGGCAACTTCGGCTACGCGGACAACCGCGCCATCGACGACAGCAAGAGCAACGACATCCTCGTTGGCTTCAGCGCCCCGTTCGGCGCCACCAAGCTGGTCGCGTCCTACATCCGCCACAACGACAAGAGCAACGCGAACCGTGACGCCCAGCAGTGGGCCATTGGCGCGTTCTATGCCCTGTCCAAGCGCAGCGACCTGTACACCGGTTACGGCCACATCAGCAACAAGAACGGCGCCACCTTCGTCGTCGGCAATGCCACCGACGATGGCACCGGCACCAGCGGCTTTAACCTGGGCATGCGTCATACATTCTGATCGCGGCTAGTTAGAGCGCAAGCCGCCGGATGCATGTCCGGCGGCTTTTTTATTTCCGCGATTACTTAAATGCGATACTGTGGGATCTTGCAAGTTGGCAGCTGATTTTATGAATAGCAGTAACAAACCCTCCCTTTCCTGGCGCCAGCGCCTGTCGCAACGATCGGGCCGCGAAACGCTGGCCTGGGGCGTGGTGCTGGCCGCCTGCCTGGCCACCGTCTGGCTCGTGTATTTCTGGACCGAACGCATCGCCATCGGCAAGCTGCAGGCCAGCGGCGCACAGCGCCTTGAGGTGTATGTCAGCAGTCTTGAAAATGCGCTGGAAAAATACGACTTCCTGCCCAAGACCCTGGAGCTGAACCGCGACGTCATCCGCCTGCTGCAGCATCCGGAAGACCCGGTGCTGGTCGATACGGTCAACCATTACCTCGAGCAAATGAATGCCCAGGCGAAATCGTCGACCATTTTCATCAGCAACCTCGACGGCAACACGCGGGCCGCCAGCAACTGGCAGCAGCCGGACAGCTTTATTGGCGACAATATCTCGTTCCGCCCCTACGCCCAGGACGCGCTGCGCGGCACGCCGGGCCGCTTCTATGGCGTGGGCACGACGCGGCTGGAGCCCGGTTACTTCTTTGCCCATGGCATCTACCAGAATGGCCACATGCTGGGCCTGGCAACGGTGAAGGTGAACCTGGAAAACCTGGAAAAACGCTGGGTGCAGGGCGCGGACAAGGTGATGCTGGCCGATGAGCACGGCGTGATCTTCCTCAGTTCCATGGCGGACTGGAAGTACAAGACCCTGGCGCCGCTGTCGCCCGCCATCGTCGAAGAGCTCAACCGCACGCGCCAGTATTACTCGAAACAGCTGGCAGCCATCCCCTTCGTCTCCGACCGCCAGTTGGGCAATGGCGCGCGCGTGATCAGCGTGCGCGAGCAGGAACACGCCGATACGCCACCGAAAATCAGCTCCAGCGTCATGACGCAGATCAAGCTCAAGTCGCCGCAAGGCTGGACTTTCATCTATTTGTCCGACCTGGCACAGGCCAAGGCCAGCGCGCGCGCGGCGGCCGCCTTCTCTTGCGTGCTGCTGGGCTTTTTCATGCTGCTGTTCTTTTACCTGCGCCAGCGCCGCGCGGCCGTGGCGCAAAAATTGCGCGCCCGCGAAGAACTGCAGCATGCCTATGACAACCTGGAAGCCATGGTCGAGGAACGCACCTCGGAACTCAATGCCATGACGCAAAGCCTGAGCCAGGAAATCGAGGTGCGCAGCAAGGCCGAGCAAAAACTCCACATCACGCAAAATGAATTGTTTCAAGCAGGCAAGATGGCCGTGCTGGGGCAAATGTCCGCCAGTATCACGCATGAACTCAACCAGCCGTTGACGGCATTGCGCACCATGTCCGACAATGCCGTCATCCTGCTCGAGCGGGGCCGGCTCGACGACGCGCGGCGCAACCTGGCGAAGATATCGCAAATTGCAGCCAGGATGGGCACAATTACGGGGCAATTGAAGATTTTTGCACGCAAGTCGACCACCAGCCTGACATCCGTGTCGATTCCCACGGCGATCAGCAATGCCCTGTTCCTCGTCGAACGCCGCCTGCAGGTCGAAAATGTGCGTTTCACCCTGCAACTGCCGCCCGAAGACATCTTCGCCATGTGCGAAAGCAACCGCCTGGAGCAAGTGCTGGTGAATCTGTACGCCAATGCGCTGGACGCCATGAACGGCAGCAACGTGCGCAGCCTGCGCGTGGCCGTCGAATGTACGCCCGAGCACGTGCTGATCCACGTCGCCGATACGGGGCCGGGCCTGTCGACGGAAGTGTGCGAACACCTGTTCGAGCCGTTCTTCACAACCAAGCCGCAAGGCCTGGGACTGGGCCTGGGCCTGGCCATTTCCGAACAGATCACGCGCCAGTTCGGCGGCGTGCTGCGCGCCGAAAACGCCCCCGGCGGCGGCGCCATCTTCACCATCGAACTACAGATTGCAACGCAGGAGGAAAAACATGTTTGACGGCTTGAAGGTCTTGCTGGTCGAGGACGACCCCACCGTACGCGAAGGCAGCGAGCAGGCACTGCAGCTGGCCGGCCTGGACGTGCTGGCCTTCCACTCGGCCGAGCTGGCCTATAAACTGCTGACGCCGGATTTTCCCGGCATCGTGGTCAGCGACGTGCGCCTGCCCGGCATGAGCGGCCTGGAATTGCTGCAAGCGGTCAAGACACTCGATGCCAACCTGCCCGTGATCCTCGTCACGGGCCATGGCGACATCACGATGGCCGTGCACGCCATGCGCACGGGCGCCTACGATTTCATCGAAAAACCTTATTCGTCCGAGCAACTGGTCGACGTCATCCTGCGCGCGCTGGAAACGCGGCGCCTGACGCTGGAGGTGCACAGCCTGCGCCGGCAACTGGAAGACGGCGGCGGCATCGAAGCGCGCCTGCTGGGAAATTCCGTGGCAATGCGCGACATACGGCGTTTGATACTCGACGTTGCCGACGAACCGGCCGACGTGCTGATTTATGGCGACACGGGAACAGGCAAGGAAATGGTGGCGCGCTGCCTGCACGACTTCAGCCACCGCCGCAAGCATAACTTCGTCGCCGTCAACTGTGGCGCGATTCCGGAAAGCATCTTTGAAAGCGAAGTCTTCGGCCACGAACCGGGCGCCTTCACGGGCGCGGCCAAGCGTCAAGTGGGCAAGATCGAGCACGCAGACCAGGGCACTTTTTTCCTCGACGAAATCGAAAGCCTGCCCCTGTCGCTGCAAGTCAAATTGCTGCGCGTGCTGCAGGAACGCTATATCGAACGGCTCGGTTCGAACGTGCCCACGCCCGTCGACGTGCGCGTCATCGCGGCGGCCAAGCTGGACCTGGAAGACTTGTCGCAGCAGCAGAAATTCCGCAGCGATCTGTACTACCGCCTGAATCTGATCGTGCTGCATCTGCCGCCGCTGCGCGAACGGCGCGAGGATATTCCCATCCTGTTCGAGCACTTCGTGCTGGCCGCCGCCGCCCGCTACAACCGCGCCGCGCCCGTGGTCTCCAGCGCACAGATGCGCAACCTGATGGCCCATTCCTGGCCCGGCAACGTGCGCGAACTGCGCAATATCGCCGACCGCTTCGTGCTGGGCATCGCCGGCGGTGCCTCAAGCCTGCTGGCGGGCGGCCAGGCCAGCCCCCTGTCACTGGCGGAGCAGGTCAACGGCTTCGAACGCGCACTGATCGAGCAGGAACTGCGCGCATATGCCGGCAACGTCAGCGAAGTGAGCGCAGTGCTGGGCTTGCCAAAACAGACCTTGTACCACAAGATGCAGAAGTACAACCTGGTGGCCGAAGAGTTTAGGTAAGCACGCCGACACGACCCGTGCGCAGTGGCACGGCCCAGTCGGGCCACCCGTTGGCCAGCGCCAGCCGGGCCGCCTTGTCCCAGTCATACTCCACCGCATGAAAGTGCGCCGTCCAGGCGCCGTCCGCGCCCTGTTCGGCGATGGCATAGCGCGCATGCGGCGTGCCATTTTCCATCGCGTGCGGATAACCATGGTCATCGTCGTAGGCTTGCAAGCCCACGCTGCCCGGATTGACGATCAGCCGGCCATCGGCCAAGCGCACCTGGCGCGGCATGTGCGTGTGGCCGCACAGGATCAAGGCCGCGTCCGCCTCGCCCGCGCGCGCCGCCACCTCGTCAGGCGTGGCCGCGCGGCTGCCTTGCGGCGTGACGCTGTCGAGAAAATACACCAGGTCGCTGGTGGGCGTGCCGTGCACGAGCAGCACGTCTTTGCGCAAGCGCAAGGTGGCGGGCAGCGCCGCGATCCAGTCCAGTTGCTCCGGAAGCAGTTGCGCGCGCGCATAGGCGTCCGAGACGCCCATGCGGGCAGGGTCGCCCAGCAGCTGGCGCTCGTGGTTGCCGCGGATGGTGGGCAAGGCGAGCGCCATCAGGCGCGCCGCCGTGGCGCGCGGCTGCAGATGGCCCGAAACGATGTCGCCCAGGTTGACGGTCACGTCCACGCCACGCCGGGCGATGTCTGACAGCACGGCGTCAAGCGCGTCCAGGTTGCCGTGGATATCGGAAATGACGGCGATTCTCATGCGGTGTCTCCTCTTCGTGCGCACCATTCTGCCCGCGTCCCGCGTTACAGGCAATGGCGGCATACCGGCCAGTCTGGCCGACTGGCCCGGCGTGCATAACCAGCTGTTACACACGGTAGGACAAATCCGACGGTAATTTGCGACGTGCGGCTACGTGATCCAAAAGTAACAATTGCTACCATTTCCTCATTGCATTGCACCTGTAGGCCGCCTCAGCGTCGCGGCCCACCCATCATCTTTCCGAGGAGTAGTCCCATGTTTGCCACGCCCGTCTCTGTCCGCCTGTCTCCACCACGTGTACGCCATCGCGCCTTGCGCAGCAGCGTGATGCTGGGCGTGCTGGGCATTGCCACGGCGGCCGCCACGGCGCGGGCCGAGCCATCGCCCGCCCTGGACCGTATCAGCATCTCGGTAGGCGCGTTTTCCGCCGATCCACGCATCAATATCGGCGCCGACACGCAGTTTGGCCGCATCGATGCACCCGAATCGAAGCAAAGCCACACCACCATCCCCCGCGTCAAGGCGGACTTGCTGATCGGCGACCGCCACGGCCTGGCATTCGACTACTACCGCTACGACAAATCCTACACGCCAAGCCTGACGGGCGAAACCATCATCAATGGCCAGCCCGTCACGGGCACGGCCACGGCGAATGCCGACCTGAAACTGGACCTGGCCAAGCTGGCCTATAAATGGTGGCTGGGCAGCGGCAACGACACCTTCGGCATCGGCCTGGGCGCCGCCTATTATCATGCCAGCCTGAACGGCACGGCCACCGGCGTCGTCAATGGCGAAACGGCCACGGCACGCGACTCCATCGGCGAGCACGCGTTTGCGCCGCTGCTGGAAGTGGGCTGGCGCCACGCCTTTACGCCGGACTTGCGCATGTATGCGGAGGCATCGGGCATCAAGAAAAATGGCGGACGCATCAACGGCCACATCTACGGCGGCAATATCGGCGTGGAATGGTTTCCGTTCAAGAATATCGGCTTCGTCGCCGATTACGGCATCTCGAAAATCAAGCTGCACCGCGACAGCGAGCGCGATGCCGACCTGAACATCCGCCTGACGGGACCGTCGGCGTATGTGAAAGTACGCTTCTAAACCGGCTCAGGCCGCCGGTTTCAGCAGAGTTAGCTGAAACTGCGGCAGGCTGGCATCGTCCCACGCCTCGACCCTGGCAAACGGCAGGCGCGCAAACGCCTGCCGCCAGAACGCGCAGGCAGCGGCATCGTCGCGGAACATCGCCACCATCCACGTCTGCGCACTGTCCAGCAGCACGCGCCGCACCACTTCCAGCGCCACGCCCCGGCGCCGGTATTTCTTCAGGATGAAAAAGTCGCTGAACTCCTGCACGACCAGCTCACCCGCCATGCCAGGCTCCGTGAGGAAAAAGCCGGCCAGCTCTCCATCGACCTCGATCCAGCTGGCCGTATGGCCGGCTGCGTGCACATACGACGCCAGCCCGGCATTGCACACGTCATAGCGGCCGTCAGCCAGCAACGCCTCGCCGCTCCAGGCCGAATTGTCGTAACAATACAGCTGGAACAACTGCGCCAGCGCTCCCTCTTCGCCGGGCGCAACGGCGCGCAATGTCATGTTCTGTACTATCGGCATAATCCCGTCTTTCCGCCAGCTGGCATCGCTGAGTTGGCGAGTGTAGCACCACGTCACTCATCCGTCCCTCCTGTATTTCAGCCCTGCATTTCCACCCTTGATCGCAAAAAGATTACTTTTTCCAATTGCTTATATATTATTTCCCTTAAGTAACGTCCGCCATCGCGGCTGAAAAACAACGGTGATCCCCTTTTACAGACCGGCAGGCAGGTATCTGCCGGCTTTTAGACCCAAGCTCTGGAGAGTGCTGCACATGCTATCGATCAAACAGCTGAACAAAACATATGCCAATGGCGTCAAGGCCATCAACCATGTCAGCCTGGAGATTCCCAACGGAATGTTCGGCTTGCTGGGACCAAATGGCGCAGGCAAGTCCTCGCTGATGCGTACCATTGCCACCTTGCAAGACCCCGATAGCGGCAGCATCCACTTCGATGGCCTCGACGTGCTGCAGGACAAGGCAGGCTTGCGCCGCCAGCTGGGCTATCTGCCGCAAGATTTCGGCGTGTACCCGAAAGTCAGTGCGGAAACCCTGCTCAATCACTTTGCCGTGCTCAAAGGCTTGACGGAGAAAGGGCCGCGCAAGGAAGCCGTGGAAGCCTTGTTGCAGCAAACCAATCTATGGGAAGCACGCAAGCGCAACCTGGGCACATATTCGGGTGGCATGCGCCAGCGCTTCGGCATCGCCCAGGCGCTGCTGGGCGCACCGCGCCTGGTGATCGTCGATGAACCGACGGCCGGCCTGGACCCGGACGAGCGCAACCGCTTCCTCAACCTGCTGGCGAAGATCGGCGAGCAGGTGGTGGTGATCCTGTCGACGCACATCGTCGACGACGTGACGGACTTGTGCCCGCGCATGGCCATGATCGTCAAGGGGCAAGTGCTGGTGCAGGGCGAGCCGCAAGCGGCCATCGACACCCTGCACAACAAGGTCTGGCGCCGCAGCGTCACGACGGAAGAACTGGCGCAGTACCAGCAATCCTTGAACGTGCTGTCGACGCGCCTGGTGGGCGGCAAGCCGCAAATCAATGTGTATGCCGACAGCCAGCCCGACAGCGGCTTCGTGCCGATCGCCGCGGACCTGGAAGACGTGTACTTCCTGCACGTGCGCAACGCTGCCCGCCATGGCGCCGCCGTGCCTGGCGCAGCCGCCGTTCTGGCCTGAGGAGCACGCCATGTGGAAGGAATTTTTCAAGTTTGACCTCGGCTATCAGCTGAAACAGCCGCTGCTGTGGATATTTGCCGTCATCCTGGCCTTGCTGGCCTTTGGTGCCAGCAGCAGCGATTCGATCCAGATCGGCGGTGCCATCGGCAACATCAACCGCAATGCGCCCACCGTGGTAGCGCAGCTGCTGACAATGTTCAGCCTGCTCTCGATGTTGCTCATCACCATCTTCATCGCCGGCGCCGTGCTGCGCGACAGCGAGATCGGCATGGCCGACATGCTGTTCGCCACGCCCATGCGCAAGTGGGATTACCTGTTTGGCCGCTTCGCCGCCGGCTTTGTCGCCTGCCTGGTGATCTTTGCCGCCATTGCCCTGGCCCTCATGCTCGGCCCCCTCATGCCCTGGGTCGATGCGCAGCGCGTGGGGGCGTTCTCGCTGCATGCGTATGCGTGGAGCTTCGCCGTGATGGTGATCCCGAACCTGCTCTTCATCGGCGCCCTGCTGATGCTGCTGGCGGCCACCACGCGCTCGATGATGCTCGTCTACGTGGGCGTGCTGGGCTTTTTCGTGCTGTGGGGCACGGCCGGCGCCTTTACGCGCGACATCAACAACGAATGGATCGCCGTCCTGCTCGACCCGTTCGGCATGCGCGCCCTGGGCCGCATGACGCGCTACTTCACGTCCGCCGAAGCGAACGCGGGCCTGCCGCCTTTTTCCGGCTTCCTGCTGGCCAACCGCTTGCTGTGGCTGGGTATCACGGCCGTGCTGTTCGCCGCCACCGTGATCCTGTTCAAGCCGCAGCGCACAGGCACGGGAAAACGCCTGTTTGGCAAGCACAAGGCCGTGGCCGCAGCCCCCGCCGTCACGCCGCAGCTGCAGCTGCCGCGCAGCATTCCCACTTTTACCCCGGCGACGGCCTGGCGCCAGTGGTGGCACATCCTGTGCTTCGACGCGGCTGGCGTGTTCAAGAGCCTGCCCTTCCTCGTCATGCTGCTGTTCGGCATGATCAACCTGATCGCTGCCGCCAATGTCGGCAAGAACATGTACGGCACGGCCGTGTATCCGATGACGCATTTGATGTTGCAACAGATCAGCAACAGCTTCAGCTTTCTCCTGATCATCATCGTCACGTTTTATGCGGGCGAATTGATCTTCAAGGAACGGCAAGCCAGGATCGCCGACGTCAGCGACGCCATGCCCGTGCCCGACTGGGTGCCCCTGCTGGCCAAATGCACAGCCCTGATTGGCGTCATCACAGGCTATTTGCTGGTGGGCGTCATCACGGCCATCGGCTTCCAGCTCGTCAAGGGCGGCGCGCCCGTGGGGCTGGGCCTGTACCTGAAAGGCACCCTGCTGGGCGCCCTCTTCTTCGTGCTGATGGGCTTGTGCGCGCTCACCCTGCAAGTGTTGTCGAATAACAAGTTCATCGGCTACCTGCTGGTGATCCTGCTGATGGTGGCGCAAGCCGTGCTGGGCATGCTGCACCTGGAACACAATCTGTACGCCTTCGGCGGCACGCCGGCCATCCAGTATTCGGACATGAATGGCTATGGCCACTTCTTGACGGGCTGGGCCTGGTTCGCGCTGTACTGGAGCCTGTTTACCGTGGCGCTGGTCCTGCTGGCGCAGGCGTTCTGGGTGCGCGGCCTGTCCGCCGGCTGGTGCGCGCGCCTTGGCCTGGCCCGCCAGCGCTTGCAGGGCCGCACAGGTACTGCGCTGGCCGCTGTCCTGCTGTGCTGGGCGGGCACGGGTGGCTGGATCTTCTACAACACGAATGTGCTGAACCAGTACGAACCGTCGAACATCGGCATGGACAAGCAGGCGCGTTACGAGAAATTGTACAAACAATACAAAGACTTGCCGCAGCCGAAGATCACGGATGTCCAGGCCGATGTGGATATTTATCCTGAGCAACGTAAGGTGTTGATCAAGGGCCACTACGTGCTGCAGAACAAGACAGCTCAGCCACTCGACACCCTGCGCATCCAGCTCGATCCGCAGCTCAAGACGACCTGGCTGAACTTGCCTGCGCACAAAGTGGCGCTGGACGACAGGGAACTCGGCTTCAGCATCCTCAAGCTGGCCCAACCCCTGGCGCCCGGCGCCACCCTGCCGCTGAACTTCACGGTGGCGGTCACGCACCAGGGTTTCACCAACGATGGCGCGCCGGACCAGCTCAACCTGAACGGCAGCTTCTTCAACAACCAGGCCTTCTTCCCCCACTTCGGCTATGCGAAAGAAATGGAATTGCTGGATCGCAATGAGCGCCGCAAGCGGGGCCTGGGCGAGCCGCAGCGCATGGCCAAGCTGGAAGATTCTTCCGCCTATGGCAACACGGTGCTGGGCGGCGAGGCGGACTGGATCCATTTCGATACCACCGTCTCGACCAGCGGCGAGCAGATCGCCCTGGCGCCCGGCTATCTGCAGAAAAGCTGGGAACAGGATGGCCGCCGTTACTACCGCTACAAGATGGACCAGCCGATGATGCCGTTCTTTGCCTACCTGTCGGCGCGCTGGGAAGTCAAAAAGGGTGAGTGGAACGGCCTGCCGATCGAAATTTATTACGATAAAAAGCATGGCTACAACACGCAGCGCATGATCACTTCCGTGCAAAAGTCGCTCGACTATTACAGCACCGAGTTCACGCCTTACCAGCACAAGCAGGTGCGCATCCTGGAATTCCCCCGCTACCAGAGTTTCGCGCAGTCGTTTGCCAACACGATTCCGTATTCGGAAGGCATCGGCTTCATCGCCGACCTGCGCGACAAGGAGGACATCGACTATGTGTTCTACGTGACGGCGCATGAAATGGCGCACCAGTGGTGGGGCCACCAGGTGATCGGCGCCAATGTGCAGGGCGCCAGCATGCTGATGGAGTCCTTGGCGCAATATTCGGCCTTGATGGTGATGGAGAAGGAATACGGCCGCGACAAGATGCGCCGTTTCCTGCGCTATGAACTGGACCGCTACCTGAGCGGACGCGGCGGCGAAGCCATCGAGGAACTGCCGCTGGCGCGCGTGGAGGGACAGCAATACATCCACTACAACAAGGGCAGCCTGGTGTTCTACCGCCTGCGTGACGAAATCGGCGAAGAAGCCCTGAACCGTGCCCTGAAACGCTATCTGCAAGACAAGGGTTACCAGCAGGCGCCGTTCACCACGTCGTCGGAACTGCTGGCGTATATCCGCGCCGAAGCGCCGCAGGACAAGCAGACCCTGATCACGGACCTGTTCGAGAAAATCGTGTTTTACGACAACCGCGTGACGCAAGCGACGGCCGTGAAACGCCCGGACGGCCAGTGGGATGTCACCATGCAGCTGCACCTGGCCAAGCTGGAGTCCGACGGCAAGGGCAAGGAAAGAGCGCGCGCCTACGACGAGCCGGTGGAAATCGCCATCTTCGCGCGCGCCCCGGGCGGCAAGGAGAAAGATGAAAAAGTCCTGTTCACGGACAAGCGCATGCTGACAGGCAGCGACCCGGTGGTGACGATTACGGTGAAGGACAAACCGTTTGAAGTGGGCGTCGATCCGTACAACAAGATGATCGACCGCGTCTCGCGCGATAACCGCAAGGAAGTCAATTTCCATTAAACCTTGATGCGACGCAAACAGGCCGCGCATTCGACGAGTGCGCGGCCTGTTTTTTCGATGCGTTTCTTACGCGCGATCAATCCATCAGCGGTACACGAGACCACCATCGATCAGCGGCGCCTGGCCCGTCATGTAATCCGAGTCCGGCCCCGCCAGGAAGGAGACGAGCCCCGCCACGTCTTCCGGCGTCTCGGCACGTCCCAGCGCGATGCCGTCCACGTATTTCTTGTACATCGCGCCCAGCTCGGCGCCAGTCAACTCGGCCATGCGCTTGTCGATCTCGACCCACATGTCGGTGCCGACCACGCCGGGACAATACGCGTTGACGGTAATGCCGTCGGCCGCCAGTTCCTTGGCCGCCGCCTGCGTCAGCGCGCGCACGGCAAACTTGGTGGCCGAATACACACCCAGCAGGGCGAAGCCGTCATGCCCGGCGATGGAACAGGCATTGATGATCTTGCCCTTCTGCTGGCGCGCCTTGAACGTCTTGGCAGCTGCCTGGATGCCCCACAAAGTGCCTTGCACATTGATGCGCATGATGCGGTCGACCTCGGCCGGCGTGACGTCGAGCAGCGGCTGCACTTGCGCGATGCCGGCATTGTTGACGATGATGTCGAAGCCGCTCAATTCTTGTTCGGCAAACGCCACTGCGGCGGTCACTTGATCGAGCTGCGACACGTCGGCAATGCAGGTGACGGCGCGGCGCCCCAGCGCGCGCACTTCGGCAGCGACAAGGTCCAGCTTGTCCTGGTTCAAATCCACCAGCGCGATATCGGCGCCATCCTTGGCCAGGCGCAAGGCGATGGCCTTGCCTATACCTTGCGCGGCACCCGTGACCAGCGCGACTTTTCCGGAAATACCCATTTGCGTTCCTTTCAGTACAGGGAAGAAGAGCAGCAAAAAACCGGTCCGGCGCGGCAGCGCCCGCGGCCGGTTCCGCGACGTAGAAACGCTTCAGCCTACCTGAAATTGGCATTTGGCCGCATATTGAAACGTGCGCAGCCAAAAAAAGTACATAGGTCAAGAAAGGGGGGAAAACCGTCCTCGAACTGGCCATGCGCGCGCTGCCGTACAGGCGCCTGGCAGCAGCTGGCGTAAGATGGGCGGCATCACCATCGCCTGCTTATTAATCCACTTCAAAGGAAATTCCATATGCTGCGTCGTCCACTGCCCATCCGCGCCAGCCTGCTGCTGGCGGCACTCGTCTTTGCCACGCCGGCCTGGAGCGCCGATCCTGTCCACAAGGAAAACGTCGAATTGACGGCAGGCAAGAACACGCATAGCGTGAAAGGCAAGATCAAGGGCTACGCCACGGCCGAATACACGTTGACAGGCAAAGCCGGCCAGACCCTCAGCGTCAAGCTCAAGACCAAGCTATCATCGAATTACTTCAACATCCGCCAGCAAGGCCAGGATGAAGCCCTGTTCATCGGCTCGACCAGCGGTAACAGTTTCCAGGCAAAACTGCCAGCCGATGGCGCGTACACGGTGCAGGTGTATTTGATGCGCAACGCGGCGCGCAGGAATGCGGTGGCCAGCTACAGCCTGGAGATGGGGCTGCGCGATTAGGGTTTGCGTGATTCACACATGCGCACCTGTCCTCCAGGCCAGCGGCATTGAATTTTTACGTCTGCCGATGATCTTATCCATTGCTGGTTTTTTGGTTTTTCTGACTGACTCAATGGGGGAGATATGCAACAAGCCAATTTCATTGCCATCGTCCTGGCACTCAGCTGAGGCCTGGCAGGAGCGCAAACGCCCGAACGCATGGCAAAGCTCACCGAGAGCAACGTGTTGCTGAAGGAAGCAACAATCGAAGGCAACGTCATGCATGCCTGCCTGCCAGCCGCTGAAAGGGGACACGGTTGCCATCCTTGAAATCAAAAATGATCCACCCGGGGCCACAGGCATAGCCCTTGCCCATGTACGCGTGATGAGTGGGCACTGCCAGGGCCAGATTGGATGGGTCGGGATGCCGCGTCTGGAAGCGCTTGCAAGGTAGGCATTATCCTTTCCATAAAGCAAAAAGCCTGTTTTCCTCTCAAAAAACAGGCTTCCAGCAACAAAAAACGGCTTTGTCCGAATTAGAACGGAATATCGTCATCCATATCCGAGAAGTTCGGAGCTGGCTTCGGTGCCGGGCGTGGCGCCGGTGCCGGGGCTGGACGCGGGGCTGGCGCCTGGCGCGGGGCCGGGGCGTCGTAGCCGCCACCACCGCCGCCGCCGTAGCTGTCATCGCCACCGCCGGCATCGCCGCCCATGCCGGAGCGACCGCCCAGCATTTGCATCTGTTCCGCGATGATGTCGGTTGCGTACTTCTCGACGCCGTCCTTGTCCGTGTATTTACGGGTTTGCAGACGGCCCTCGACGTAAACGGACGAGCCTTTTTTCAGGTATTGGCCGACGATTTCCGCCAGACGGCCGAAGAACGAGATACGGTGCCACTCTGTCAATTCTTTTTGTTCGCCCGTGTTGCGGTCCTTCGATTTGTACGAAGTGGCCACGGCGATGTTGGCGATCGCGTCGCCGCTAGGCATGTAGCGGATTTCCGGGTCACGGCCCAGATTGCCGACGATGATGACTTTGTTGACTGATGCCATGAATAACTCCTGATGAACTGCAGCGGGAGCCGGTGTCCCGCGCGTTAGTTTAGTGTACTAAACGAGGATTATAAGCGACCACGCGGCGCAAAGCACCCGCTTTCTAACGGACGCCAGCTACCGTGCGGCAGCACGTTTTTTTCACGGCAGGGGAAAACAAGAAACTTGAATACTGGTATTATATACAGTGTTTAAACGTCGGCACGTATCTGCATCAAACTTTGTCGGGGCACGTTCGCCTGGCGGCGCAATCCGCCCATGGACGCCTCAGGCATGCAGAACAAAACCCGGCTATAGTAACAGGTTGACCCGTTGTGGCTCCTCATCTGCACCCAGGCACAATGCGCCGGCCGCACCACTCACTGAAAGCAAGGCAATCACATGGAACAGATCCGCATTCGCGGCGCTCGCACGCATAACCTCAAGAATATCAATCTCGATTTGCCGCGCAATAAGCTGATCGTGATTACCGGCCTGTCCGGCTCCGGCAAATCCTCGCTGGCGTTCGATACGCTGTACGCGGAAGGCCAGCGCCGCTATGTCGAGTCGCTGTCGGCCTATGCGCGCCAATTTTTGCAATTGATGGAAAAGCCCGACGTCGACCTGATCGAGGGATTATCCCCCGCCATCTCCATCGAACAGAAGGCAACGTCGCACAACCCACGTTCGACAGTGGGCACCGTGACGGAAATCCACGATTATTTGCGCCTGCTGTATGCGCGCGTCGGCACGCCCTACTGCCCCGACCACCCGGAAAATGCACTGGCGGCCCAGTCCGTATCGCAAATGGTCGACGCCGTGCTGGCCATGCCGGAAGACACCAAGCTGATGATACTCGCGCCCGTCGTCGCGAACCGCAAGGGCGAACATGTCGACCTGTTCGAGCAGATGCAGGCACAGGGCTTCGTGCGCTTTCGCGTGCAGAGCGGCACGCATGCGGCGAAAATCTATGAAGTCGATGACCTGCCGAAATTAAAAAAGACGGAAAAACACACGATCGACGTCGTCATCGACCGCGTCAAGGTGAACCAGGAAATCAAGCAGCGCCTGGCGGAAAGTTTCGAGACAGCCCTGCGCCTGGCGGACGGCCGCGCCATTGCCTACGAAATGGATACCGCTCTGGAACACGTGTACTCCAACAAGTTCGCCTGCAATGTGTGTGGCTATTCCCTGCAGGAACTGGAACCGCGTCTTTTCTCGTTCAACAACCCCATGGGCGCCTGCCCCGAATGCGACGGCCTGGGACACATCGAATTCTTTGACCCGAAACGCATCGTCGCGTTCCCGAATCTGTCGCTGGCCTCGGGCGCCGTCAAGGGCTGGGACCGCCGCAACCAGTTTTACTTCCAGATGCTGTCGAACCTGGCCGCCTACTATGAGTTCGACCTGGACATGCCGTTCGAGCAGCTGGACTTGAATTCGCAGCAGGCCGTGCTGTACGGTTCCGGCAAACAAGTGATTCCGTTCAGCTATGTGAACGAACGGGGCCGTACCGTCATCAAGGAACACACGTTCGAAGGCGTGGTCAACAATCTGCAGCGCCGCTACCGCGAAACAGATTCGATGGCCGTCAAGGAAGAACTGGCCAAGTTCATCAATGAAAAATGCTGCCCGTCATGCAATGGCGCGCGCCTGCGCGTGGAAGCGCGCTTCGTCAAGGTCGGCACCGGCAAGCAGCAACGGGCCATCTATGAAGTGGCGGGAAAACCGCTGCGCGAGACCCTGGAATTCTTTGAAAAGCTGAAACTGACGGGCGCCAAGAAAGAAATTGCCGACCGCGTGGTCAAGGAAATCATTTCGCGCCTGAAATTCCTCAACAACGTGGGCCTCGACTACCTGTCGCTGGACCGCAGCGCCGACACGCTGTCCGGCGGCGAAGCACAACGCATCCGCCTGGCATCGCAAATCGGCTCCGGTTTGACGGGTGTCATGTATGTGCTCGATGAACCGTCGATCGGCTTGCATCAGCGCGATAATGACCGCCTGATCGAAACGTTGAAACACTTGCGCGACATCGGCAACAGCGTGCTGGTGGTCGAGCATGATGAAGACGCCATCCGCACGGCCGACTACATCGTCGACATGGGCATCGGCGCGGGCGTACACGGCGGCGAAATCATCGCCGAAGGCACCCTGCAAGACATTCTCAAGAACAAGAAATCGCTGACGGCGCAGTACCTGAACGGCAAGCTGAAGATCGCCGTGCCAGCCAAGCGCCACGCCAGCAATCCGGAAAAGCAACTGGTGATCACGGGCGCGACGGGCAACAACCTGAAAAAAGTGTCGCTGAGCTTGCCAGTGGGCTTGATGACGTGCGTGACGGGCGTGTCCGGCTCGGGCAAATCGTCGCTGGTCAACGATACCCTGTATCCGGCCCTGTCGCGCCATTTGTATGGTTCGCAGACGGAACCGGCGCCGCACGAATCGATCAGCGGCCTGGAACATTTCGACAAGGTCATTTCCGTCGACCAGGCGCCCATCGGCCGCACGCCACGCTCGAACCCCGCCACGTACACGGGCTTGTTTACGCCGATCCGCGACTTGTTTTCCACCGTGCCGACGGCCAAGGAACGGGGCTACAGCGCAGGGCGCTTCTCGTTCAACGTCAAGGGCGGGCGCTGCGAAGCGTGCCAGGGCGATGGCGTGATCAAGGTCGAAATGCATTTCTTGCCCGACGTCTACGTGCCATGCGATGTGTGCCACGGCAAGCGCTACAACCGCGAAACGCTGGAAGTGCACTACAAGGGCAAAAACATCACGGAAGTGCTGGGCATGACGGTAGAAGAGGCGCATGAATTCTTCAAGCCCGTGCCCTTGATCGCGCGCAAGCTGCAAACCCTGCTCGACGTGGGCCTGGGCTACATCAAGCTGGGCCAGAGCGCCACCACCTTGTCCGGCGGCGAGGCGCAGCGCGTCAAATTGTCGCTGGAACTTTCCAAGCGCGACACTGGCCGCACCCTGTACATACTCGATGAACCGACGACGGGTCTGCACTTCCACGACATCGATTTGCTGCTGAAAGTCATCCACCGCCTACGCGACCAGGGCAACACCCTCGTCATCATCGAGCACAACCTGGACGTCATCAAGACGGCCGATTGGCTGGTCGACCTGGGCCCCGAAGGGGGCGCCGGCGGCGGCCAGATCATCGCCACCGGCACGCCGGAAGACGTGGCATTGAACCCGGCCAGCGTGACGGGTAAATACCTGGGGCCGCTGCTGAAGCAATAAGAATGGCAGCGGCGCGGATTGTCGGAACAATCCGCGCCGTTTTTTGTTTCCGCACAAACGTCAGGGCTTGCTCACCTTACTTGCTTTGGCAACGCGCTCCAGTTTCGTCTGCATGTAGGTCCAGGAGCGCTCAAGCGCATCGTGCAACGCCACGCCATCTTCCAACAGGCGCGGCCCAAGCAGGCACATGCCACGTAGCATTTCCGGCGGCTGGCCCTTTTGGCCATTCCAGGCTTGCGCCGCCATCGCCTGGACTTTGTAGCGTTCGCCAGCCTTCTGGCGCTGCGTGTCGACCGCCTTGCCCTCCTCATCCGTCCACACGGTCTGGAAGAAACGGCCGGCGTCCTCATCGGACCAGACACCACCTTGCTTCATTTCTGCAAGCATGCCATCGAGCGTCTTGTGATAGTGCGCCTGCTGCTGGCGCATGCGCTCTACATTGCTCTTCACCCCCGCTTCCAGCGTGACGCCGTACTGCCGGGCATACTCGATACTCTCGCAATCTTGGCGGTGCTCGGCGTGGGCACCGCTACCAAGCAGGCAGGCGGCCACGGTGCTGATGATGATGATCGTTTTTTTCATTTTTTGGGCAGGCATGACAGCAAATAATTTCCACAGGATAATTATTATACCGGCAATAAAAAACGGCGCGGATTGCTCATGCAATCCGCGCCGTTTCTCTTTTTGCTAGCACCCCAGTCATTGCCGGCGTGTCATTTATCGCACGCCAGTCTTCGCCGACGTGTTTCTCCCCCACTACTAAACCTTATGCACTCAGCCGCTTTTCCAGCGCAGCCTTGTTATCTGCCAATTCTTGCGGCAGATGATACGCGAGTTTTTCAAACAACTCCGTATGCAATTTCAATTCTTCCACCCACGCGGCCTTGTCGATCGAGGTGATGGTATCGAACTGTTCTTGCGTGAATGGCAAGCCATCCCAGTTCAGGTCGCCATACTGCGGCGTCGTGCCGAACAGGTTTTCCACGCCGCCCGCCTTGCCTTCGATGCGTTCCAGCATCCATTTCAGCACGCGCATATTGTCGCCAAAACCAGGCCAGACGAATTTGCCTGCTTCGTCCGTACGGAACCAGTTGACGCAATAGATCTTCGGCAGGGCGGCGGGGTTCACTTTACCCACTTTGACGCCCATGTCCAGCCAGTGCTGGAAGTAATCGCTCATGTTATATCCGATAAACGGCAACATGGCAAATGGATCGCGGCGCACGACGCCCATCTGGCCCACGGCGGCGGCCGTCGTTTCCGAGCCCATGGTGGCAGCCATGTAGACGCCTTCGACCCAGTTGCGCGCTTCGGTGACCAGCGGCACGGTGGTGGAGCGGCGGCCGCCGAAAATGAAGGCCGAGATCGGCACGCCGGCCGGATCATCCCAGGCAGCATCGATGACCGGGTTTTGCGTGGCAGCAACAGTGAAGCGCGCATTCGGGTGCGCGGCCTTGGTGCCGGACGCGGGCGTCCAGTCCTTGCCTTGCCAGTCGATCAGGTGGCTTGGTGCTTCCTTGGTCAAGCCTTCCCACCAGACATCGCCATCGTCCGTCAGCGCCACGTTGGTGAAAATCGTGTTGTCGCGCATGGACGCCATGCAGTTGTAGTTGGTTTTTTCGTTGGTACCCGGCGCCACGCCAAAGTAGCCAGCTTCCGGATTGATGGCATACAAACGGCCATCGGCGCCCGGCTTGATCCAGGCGATATCGTCGCCGATGGTGGTCACTTTCCAGCCGTTAAAACTTGCAGGCGGGATCAGCATGGCGAAATTGGTCTTGCCGCAAGCCGATGGGAAGGCTGCTGCGACGTAATGCTTCTTGCCTTCCGGCGATTCCACGCCCAGGATCAGCATGTGTTCGGCCAGCCAGCCCGGGTTGTTATCGGCCGATTGCGCTTCCTGGTAGCCCATGTTCGAGGCGATGCGCAGGGCGAAACATTTCTTGCCCAGCAAGGCGTTGCCGCCGTAGCCGGAACCGAAGGACCAGATTTCGCGCGTTTCAGGGAAATGCACGATGTACTTGGTGCTGTTGCACGGCCATTTCACGTCGGCCTGGCCGGCAGCCAGCGGTGCGCCCACGCTGTGTACGCACGGCACGAATGCGCCATCCGTGCCCAGCACGTCGTACACGGCACGGCCCATGCGGGTCATGATCTTCATGTTGACGGCGACATACGGTGAATCGGACAGTTCCACGCCGATGTGCGCGATTGGCGAACCCAGCGGGCCCATGGAGAATGGCACGACATACATGATGCGGCCGCGCATGCAGCCATCGAACAGGCCGTTCAAGGTGCGGCGCATTTCGCCAGGTTCGGTCCAGTTGTTCGTCGGGCCGGCCGCTTCTTTCGTTGCCGAGCAGATATACGTGCGGTCTTCGACGCGGGCCACGTCGCTCAGGTCGGAGCAGGCCAGGTAGGAATTCGGGCGCTTTTGCGCGTTCAGTTTTTTCATGGTGCCGCTGGCAACCATTTCGGCGCACAGGCGCTCGTACTCTTCTTGCGAACCATCGCACCAGTAGATGCGGTCTGGCTTGGTCAGCGCGGCAATGTCGGCCACCCAGTTGATCAGTTTCTGTTGTTTAATATAAGCTGGGACGTTAAGTGCGGCGACGCCACCCATGACGGGCTGATTCATATTACCTCCAATACCAATAAAAGAAATTCTGGTCGTTCCGGCAAGACAGGCAGCATCGTTGAGAGGTGGCTGCGGCTCACTGCGGGCGGCGCGCGCACACGGGCAGGGCTCTGGTGTCGTTTACCTGGATCATGCACCCAGGTAGCAGGAACAGTTTGCGCTATAGCTATAATCAGGAAGCTTCAAAAGTGCCGGCGATTGTACACCCGAGTAAGGGCTATTCTCGCAAAAATGTAGGAGAATAGCTTGACTAATGTAGTAGGCTATTCAGCATTTTCCGTATCCTGTTATTTCCCTACCAAATCCTCATTAAAATCGGCCATCCCCCATGAAAATTGCCATACTCGATGATTATCAGGATGCCGTGCGCAGCCTCGATTGTTTCCAATTGATCAATGACCACGAGGTCAAGGTGTTCAGCAATACTGCGCGGGGTCTGGGCCAGCTGGCGATCCGCCTGGCGCCGTTCGACGCACTGGTGCTGATCCGCGAACGCAGCAGTTTCAATCGCGCCTTGCTGTCGAAACTGCCGAATCTGAAACTGATTTCGCAAACGGGCAAGGTCAGCGGACACATCGACGTGGCAGCCGCCACCGAGCTGGGTATCGCCATCGCGGAAGGCATAGGCTCGCCCACGGCGCCGGCCGAATTGACGTGGGCGCTGATCATGGCGGCGCAGCGCAAGATCGTGCCGTACGCGCAACATTTGCAGGAAGGGTTATGGCAGACGTCGTCGCTGGAAGCGGCGCGCAATACGCTGGGCACGGTGCTCAAGGGACGCACCCTGGCGATCTGGGGCTACGGCAAGATCGGCCAATTGGTCGCCGGCTATGGCCGCGCCTTCGGCATGACCATCCTCGTGTGGGGCAGCGAAGCGAGCCGCGCGGCGGCCGTGGCTGCCGGCGATACGGCGGCGACATCGCGTGTAGCCTTCTTTGAACAGGCCGACGTATTGACCCTGCACCTGCGCCTGTCCGACGCCACGCGGAGCCTGGTAACGAACGAAGACCTGGCGCGCATGAAGCCGACGTCCCTGTTCGTCAACACCAGCCGCGCCGAGCTGGTGGCCGATGGCGCGCTGGAAGCGGCGCTGCCGCAGGGACGCCCGGGCGCCGCCGCGCTGGACGTGTTTACAGACGAGCCGCTGCCGCCAAGCTCGCCATTGCTGCTGCTGCCGAACGTGCTGGCCACGCCACACCTGGGCTACGTCGAGCGTGACAGCTATGAACTGTATTTCCGCTACGCCTTGCAAAACATCGTCGATTTTGCGCAGAATCAATGCACGCGCCTGCTCAATCCCGAAGTGCTGGCGCATGCGCGGCAAGTTCCTCAGGAGCGCTGAAAGCCCTTGATAAGGTCCGGCTCTCCCGTGATGCTGGTGGCGGGCGCCGGCAGCACGTGCCGGCCGCGCCACAGGCCGGCCCAGCCGGGCGGCCAGGCGATGTCCGGACCACCATACGGCGCCACGCCGGCGCGCACGGCGACCACCGGTACGGGCGGCATGTCGGGCAAGGGTTCGCCTGGGGTGCGCTGCATGTCCAGGCTGTACATGTAATCAGGCAACAAGGCGTCGCAGACGCGGCCAAACCAGTCGCTATGGTCGTCGTCGCACCCCAGCGCCTGCGCCAGCCCCTGCGGGTCGAAACGAGCCAGCGCATCGATCAGCTCGCCGGTAGAGGCGCCGGGCGTATCGCCCCAGCCCATCACAGGGTTGACGTTGTAATCGGCGCCCGAGCCATACCAGCCTTCGCGCCAGGGCCGCTGCATCCAGTCGCGCGGCCCCGTAAATAAATGCCAGCGCCAGTGCAGGCCCGACGGCTTGGGCCAGGAATACAGATACAGTTTTTGATAACCGGCCTGGTGCAGCTCGCGCACCATGGCCATCAGGCGCGCATGCGGCATGCGGTCCGGTGGCGCGCGGCGAAACAGGATCGCTTCGCCATCGGCAAACTGCACATCGTCGGTCGACAGGTTCAGGTCCAGGGTCCGCGCTTCGCTACCGAAACGGGCGGCGATCCAGCCCGTCAGCAGATTGACGGACGTGATGACGCCATAGCCGCGGTGGCGGTGAAAAATGACGGTGCCGGGAGCGAGCGCTTTCATACGGAGTCGGGGCGGTAGGCAAACAAAGAAACCAGTGTACTCACAGATGGGCAGATTTTCCAGATGCAGCGCAAACGCAGCTGGCAAGCACGCTGCCCCATCTGCAGCGCCCATTCACGCAACGCTGCCAATCCACGCTATCATGCGCGTCATTCTCCACTGACATCGTGACCACATCATGACTTTGCGCATACTCGCCACTGGCGGCACTTTCGACAAACACTACAACGAATTGAACGGTACCCTGGGCTTTTCCGACAGTCATTTGCCGGCAGCGATTGCCCGCGCGCGCATGACGGCACCCGTGGCCTTGGAGCAACTGCCACTGCTCGATTCGCTCGACATGCAGGATGCGGACCGCCAGCGCGTGCTGGCCTCGTGCCGCGCGGCACAGGAAAAAGCCATCGTCATCATCCACGGCACCGACACCATGCGCGAAACGGCGCAAGTGCTGGGCGCGGCGAACCTGCAGCAAACGGTGATTTTGACGGGCGCCATGATTCCCTACGAAATCGACAATTCCGATGCCCTGTTCAACCTGGGCTTTGCCTGCGGCGTGGCGCAAACCTTGCCAGCGGGCGTGTACGTGGCCATGAATGGCCAGATCTTCGCCTGGGACAATGTGCAAAAGAACCGCGCCGCCGGCGTGTTCCAGCCCTTGTAAGCCGATGGCAAGACAGGACTTAACATGGCTTCGCCCCCCGTTACGCCGATCCGATGCTGCGCACGTTCTACATCACCGGTTCGTACAAGTTCTAATAAGAACATGAATTGACGGGTCTTGAAAGCGCCTTGCACTTCACCGTGCAAGGCGCTTTTTCTTGTCGCACAGCTATTTTGTTACCTGGACATTCAGATAACGATAATGGCTCTCGCCGTATTCTTTCGATACCGTACGCAATTGCACTGCAACGCCGAGGTCATGCAGCAAGGCACTCTCGACCACATACGCATTTTTCTGCCAGGTACAGACAAAGCGCGTCGCTTCGCCTTGCAGACTGGCGGAAATCGTACTGGCCTGTAAGGTATCCTGCACTTCACACAGCGTGCTCAGATGCTCCGGCCGCTCGCCCGGCTTGGCAGGCACATTGATTGTGGTCAGATTGGCCTGAAAGCGGGTGCCCGGCAACAAATTCGCCGGCAACGATAGCGACAGGTTCGAAGTGGCCAGATAGCTGTTGCTGACATCGCCCTTCTCTGCGGCCCGCAACTGAAACTGGCCCGCAATCTGCAGGCGCTGCATGGTAAAGGTGCTGTAATGCTCGTTCACGCCGACCAGCCCATCGCGCACGCGCCACTCTTGATCGACCACGGACCTTTCCTCAGGCTTGCCGGGCGTTGTCGACTCCTGGGAAAAATGCAGCGTCTTGAAGCGCGGCTGCCAGACAGGCGCCGCCGCCAGGGCCGCTTGCGATGCGGCCAGCACCTGCGGCGGCAACGGTGCATTGTCGAACGCGCCCGTGGCATTCGGGGCCGCCGGATACTCGCTGGCGTCGATGTCGGGACGCGCCTCGCGCAACAGGGTGGCGTCGACACCGCCCTGCAGAGAGCACCCCACGCGCACGACGCCGTCCAGCTCTCCGTGCGGCTCGATCAGGAACACGCGTTCGACCTTGTCGCGCCCGGCCGCCACGCCGGAGGCGGACGCAAACGCCTGCCATGGGCCACCGGGCAGGCGCACCTCGGAGCGCACATATGCGCCATCATCGGCGCGCATGCGCCGGGCATCGTGCAGCAGGGGCTGAAGTTGCCGGTACACCTCGTCGACCTTGCCGGCGACAAGGAAGGCCCAACTGTAATAGTGCCCCAGGCTGCCCAGATCCGACACTTCATCGGTGTAGCCAAGCAAGGTCAAACCGCCAGCGCGCAAGGGAGTGGCAAACAGGATACTGCCGGCCTTGGCCTGATAACGGTTGGGCACCTTGATCCAGCTGGTATCGCCGCGCGTGGCCAACGGCACGCTATCGGCCAAAGCCGCGCCGTCCTGGTGCAAGCTGCGGAAAAAAGAGGCATCGCAAGCACTCAGCTCGCGCAAGGTGGCGTCGGATATTTGCGCCTGGGCGGCGGCCATCTGCATGGCCCCGAGGATAAAGGCGCCGCAACAGCGCTGGAAATACTTGTGCATGAGTTAATGTGGAAATAATTAATGTCAGGATAGTAACGATATCACAGTAATATTATTTCCACATGGAAAATACCTGCACACTATCGCAAGCGGTTTCCCAATACAAAACGGCCCGCTGGGCAATGCCAGCGGGCCATCCGTCACGCATAAATGCTTATGCTTACGCCGTCGCTTCGCCGCCCAGGGCTTCGACCACGTCGGCCATCAGCTTGCTCAGCTCGCCCGTCATCAGCATCACGTCGCCGTCGAAACGCTCGTCGTCGTTCTTCGTGCTCGATTCCGTTTCCTTGATCACGTCCAGCGGCTTGACGCTCTTGATGGCCAGGGACTCCGTCAGCACAAACGAGATCTTGTCGTTCCACGTCATGGCCAGGCGCGTGCACTGCTTGCCGGCGGCGATGTGGCGGCGCACGTCGTCCGCTTCCAAAGTGTGGCGCACATAGCGCACGGTGGCCTTGCTTTCGCCCGTGGCGCGCAATTCCGTGTCCATGTCGACCGTGAAGCCGGCAGGCGCATCATCGGCCTGCAGCCATTCCGTCATCACCGCCACGGGCGAGCGCTGCACGCGCAGGCTTTCCAGCGGCAGTTTGTCGACGGCTTTCAGCAGCAGCTTGATGACTTCATCGGCCTTTGCCGGGCTGGCGGCATCGACCACCAGCCAGCCATTGACAGGGTCGATCCAGGTCCAGACGTTGCTGCGGATGCTGAAGGCGCGCGGCAGCAACTCGTCGGCCACGCGCTCCTTCAATTCCTTCATGGCTTTCTTGCCAGGCGCAAAGCCTTGCGCTTCTTCCATCTCGGCAGCGCGGGCCTTGGCCACCTGGTTGATGACGGTCGCTGGCAGCAGTTTCTTTTCCGTGCCCAGCAAGATCAACATTTGCTTGTTGACAACATGGACCAGGCCGCCGTTCGGGCGTGGCGTATCCCAGCCCTGGCGCATCAGATCCATGCTGGTCGCCGGCGTAAATTTGTTCGAGGACAAGGCCTCTTCCAGTTGTTCTGGCGTATAAGCCCACGGTGCGGGCAGGCGGTAAATCTGAAGATTCTTGAACCACATAGTTTTTTGTCTTCCGTTTGTTTCAGTAGTGCCAGGGGAACGCCATTCTACACTTTCGACGTGAAAATGCCGTCAAAAGCGCAGTCCGGCGCGGTATGTATCTTGTAGGAAACGCCGCTAGAGGCTGGGAAACAGCTCCGCCTGGGCCGGCGCCTGCCGCGTCACCACGGCCGGATCGCACAAGGTCGAGATGCGCACGCCCAGCAGGCGGATTTTCTTTTCAAATGGCACGCGCCGCAGGCAATCGCGGCTGGCGCGCAGGATCGCGGCGGCGTCCGCCGTGGCGCTGGGCAGGGTGATGTCGCGCGTGACGGTGCTGAAATCCTCGAAGCGCAGCTTGATGCCCACCGTGCGCCCCGCCAGTGATTGCTTGTCGAGGTCGCCCGCCACGCGCGTACACAGGCTTTCCAGCTTTTCCGACAGGGTGGCGCGGTCGCGCACCACCTGCAAATCGCGCTCGAACGTCGTTTCGCGGCTGACGGACTTGGTTTCCCGACTCGTCTGCACGGGCCGCTCGTCGATGCCCAGCGCCGCCTGGCGCAGCCAGCCCGTGTACAGGTCGCCGAACTGCGTGCGCAGCATGGCCAGATCGGCTTGCGCCAGTTCACCGATGCTGACAATGCCCAAGGCTTCCAGCTTGGCCGTGGCCTTCGGGCCGATGCCGTTGATCTTTTTCGCCGGCAAGGGCCACACGCGCGTTTCAACATCCTCGGGCGACAACATGGTGAGCCCGTCGGGTTTTTCCAGGTCGGAACAGATTTTTGCCAGCAATTTATTGGGCGCCAGGCCGATCGAGCACGACAGGCCCGTCGCCTCGAACACGGCCGCCTTCAGGCGCGCCGCCATGGCCGGCGCCTGCTCGCCGTATTCGGTCAGGTCGACATAGATTTCATCGATGCCCACGTTCTGGATGATGGGGCACAGATGGGCCACGGCTTGCTTGAAGCGGGCCGAATACTCGCGGTAGGCTTCGAAATCGGCCGGCAGCAAGATGCTGTCGGGCGCCAGCTTGGCCGCCTTCATGATGCCCATGGCGGAAAACACGCCGAACTTACGCGCTGCATAGGTCGACGTGGTGACGACGCCGCGCCCCACGTAATCGCGCATGCGCGCAAACTGCCGCGTGCCATCCTCCAGCAGCACGGGCTGCTCCAGCCGGCCGCCACCGATGACGACGGCTTCGCCGCGCAATTCCGGATACTTCAACAGTTCCACGGAGGCAAAGAAGGCGTCCATGTCCAGGTGGGCAATCCAGCGGCGGGCTTCAGGGAGTGTGGGGGCAGATAGGGTCAAGGGGCACCTCGCGGCGGATCGGCTTGCCTTTATTGCGGCAAGATACTGTGCATGCATACAGTATTGCCGGAAATGGCCACGGATGCAAGATGAAACGAACGCGGCGCGACGGCGGCGGCGATCAGCGGTTGTTTTTCTCAATGGCAAGATTACAATCCTGACACAACTATTCAAAGGAGTCGCCTTGTCCATCACCCATCACGCTTCGCGCCGCCGGCCCGTCTGGTCATCCATCCTGCCGGCCCTGCTACTGTCCACGCTGGCGCCATCCGCGCTGGCCGCCGATGCCACCACTACCGTTGCCACGGCCACCGCGCCTGTCGCCGCCAAGACGGCCTGGCAGGAAACGCGCCACGGCACGGTCGTCACGGACGACTACCGCTGGCTGCAAAAGAAAACCGATCCTGCCGTCATCGATTACCTGAATGCGGAAAACGCCTACACGGCCGCCGTCACGGCCCCGATCCAGCCGCTGGCCGACAAGGTGACTGCGGAAGTCAAGGGCCGCATGCAGGAAGTGGACCTGTCCGTGCCCACGCGCCAAGGTAACTTTTACTATTACACGCGCACGGAAGCGGGCAAGCAATACGCTATCCACTGCCGCCGCCCTGTCGGCGCCAGTGGCGCCTACGATGCGCAGGCGGCCGAAGAGATCTTGCTGGACCAGAATCAATTGGCCGAAGGCCACAAATTCTTTGCCGTGCGCGCGTTTGCCATCAGCCCGAATGAACAATTGCTGGCCTACAGCACCGACACGACGGGTTTCCGCCAGTACGAACTGCACGTCAAGGATTTGAAGACGGGCAAGTTGCTGGGCGACACCATGCCACGCGTCACCTCGCTGGCCTGGGCGGCGGACAATGCCACCCTGATGCTGACCCAGGAAGACGCCACCACCAAGCGCGCGGACCGATTGTTCCGCCTGCCCTTGGGCGGCACGCTGCAGCAGGTCTACCACGAGCCAGTGGAACAGTTCTCCATCGGCGTGAGCCGCACGCACGACAAGCGCTTCTTCGTGCTGACCTCCCGCAGCACGGATACCACCGAAGTACTGCTGTTGCCAACGAGCAAGCCAGAAGGCAATTTCCAGAGCGTGCTGAAACGCGAAAAAGGCCACCGCTACGTCGTCGAGCACCGCGACGGCCAGCTGTATATTCTCACCAACAAGGAGGCGAAGAATTTCCGTGTCGTCAGCGCGCCGCTGTCCGCGCCGCAGCCGAAGAATTGGAAACCCGTCGTGCCGCACAACAAGGACGCCGTGATCCAGTCCATCGACGTGTTCCAGGGCTACCTGGTGGTGATGGAAAAAGCGCGCGCCCTGAACCGCGCGCGCATCTTTGACTTTGCGCAAAAGAATTGGAAGACGGTGCAGTTCGACGACCCCGTCTACCTGGCTACGGCGGCCGGCACGCCGGAATTTTCCGCCACGCAATTTCGCATGTCCTACCAGTCGCCCGTCACGCCGCCCACGGTGATTGACGTCAACATGCAAGACGGCAAGCGCACGGTGCTGAAACAGCAGGAAATCGTCGGCGGCTTTGATGGCAGCCGCTACACCACGCAGCGCTTGTGGGTAAAGGCGCGCGATGGCGTGCAAGTGCCGCTGTGGATCGTCTACAAGAAGGGCGTCAAGCTCGACGGTTCCGCGCCGCTGCTGCTGTACTCGTATGGCTCGTATGGCATTTCCACGGAAGCCAGTTTTGCCATCAGCCGCATCAGCCTGCTGGAGCGGGGCGTCATCTATGCGCAGGCGCATATCCGCGGCGGCACGGACATGGGCGAAGCCTGGCATGAAGACGGCATGCTGATGAAGAAGAAAAACACCTTCAATGACTTCATCGACAGCGCCGACTATCTGGTGCGCGAAAAATGGACCAGCCCGAATCGCCTCATCATCCAGGGCGGCAGCGCGGGCGGCCTCTTGATGGGTGCCGTCGTCAACATGCGCCCCGACCTGTTCCACGCCGTGCACGCGGCCGTGCCGTTTGTCGACGTGATGAATACCATGATGGATGCCAGCCTGCCCCTGACGACGGGCGAATACCTGGAATGGGGCGACCCGAACCAGAAAGCGGCCTACGACTACATGCTCAGCTACTCGCCCTACGACAACATTGCGCGCAAGAATTATCCTGCCATGCTGGTGACGACAGGCCTGAACGACAGCCAGGTCATGTACTGGGAACCGGCCAAGTATGTAGCCAAGCTGCGCACGTATAAAACGGATGGCAATGCGCTGCTGCTGAAAACGAATATGGGCGCCGGCCATGGCGGCGCTTCCGGCCGCTATAACGCCATCGCCGAGAACGCGTTTAATATGGCGTGGATGCTGTCACAGTGGGATATCACGGAATAATGTGAAAAAGCGCTTGCACAAGGATTTCCATCGTCCTATAATAGCGCCTCTTCCAGACGTGGTGACAAACGTCGGGATGGTTTTCTGAGACAAGCAACGGGTGCTTAGCTCAGTTGGTAGAGCGGCGCCCTTACAAGGCGTAGGTCGGGAGTTCGAGCCTCTCAGCACCCACCAAATCAGAAAACTGTCCAGTGCTTCATGGATCAGCAATACAGATCATACGAGCTTGGAGTGGTAGTTCAGTTGGTTAGAATACCGGCCTGTCACGTCGGGGGTCGCGGGTTCGAGTCCCGTCCGCTCCGCCAATAAAAGAAAAGCCCTTTGGTTCCCGGAACCGAAGGGCTTTTCCCATTTCAGAACCAGAAAACACGTCAACACTCCCTCCCTTGAATATTTTTGCCCTTTTCAGCAAAAAAACTGCTGTTAGCCCTCAAGAATAGTTGCACAAGCGGGAAAGCGCCCCCTATAATAGTGCCTCTTCCAGACGTGGTGACAAACGTCGGGATAGTTTTCTGGGTATGCGGGTGCTTAGCTCAGTTGGTAGAGCGGCGCCCTTACAAGGCGTAGGTCGGGAGTTCGAGCCTCTCAGCACCCACCACCAATACAGAAAATTATCCAGTGCTTCATGGATCAGCAACACAGATCATACGAGCTTGGAGTGGTAGTTCAGTTGGTTAGAATACCGGCCTGTCACGTCGGGGGTCGCGGGTTCGAGTCCCGTCCGCTCCGCCAATAAAAGAAAAGCCCTTTGGTTCCTGGAACCGAAGGGCTTTTCCCATTGTGGGGCCAGACCCTCAACACCGTCAACGTCAACCTTAAAGCTAACTTATCCAGGGGTCTGACCCCGGCTGTTAGAATCAGCGCTACCCTGACTCCGCCCCTGCCCGCATGCGCATGCCCCGTAGTACTCATCCCTATATCGCCCTGCGCTTGCGCCTGGCGCATCATGCTTTGCTGCAATTTGCCGCCAGCCTGGCCAGCTCCATGGAAATTCTCGTGTTCCTGGCCGGCCCTGTCCTGCTGGGTTTACTCAGCGTCATCGCCCTGCCCGGCTTTCTCGCCATGAGCCTGCCCTGGCCCGCCGCCTTGGGCGTGGTGAGCGCGCAAGCCCTGCTGAGCTGCCTGCCCGCCTGGCTGCTGCGCAAGCGCCTGTTGCCGGCGCCCATCGCCGCCTGGCTGCGCCAGCTGCCCTTGCCGACGCGCTTGCGCTGGCAAGCCGACGTGGCCGTGGCCAGCTTGCTGATGCTGCCGCTGGGCTTCGCCTATGCCGTCTCGGCCACCATCTGGCTGCTGCAGTCGCCGCCCTGGCTGCGCCCGATTGCCGCGCCCGGCATCGCCGCCACCATCGCCGCCTGGCTGCTGGCCTGGCTGCTGACGACGCTCATCGTGGCGCAACGCCTGCGCGCGCCGCGCGCCGCACAAAGGGCGCGCCCGCCAACGATGAGCGCCTATGTGCCGCAACGGCCCCGCTGGCGCACCGTGTTCCTGTGGCGCCAGCTGTTCTGGCTGCCGTTCTGGCGCAAGGAAAATGTGATTGGCCTGCAGCAAAGCGTCTTGCTGGCCACGGCTGGTGCCAGCATGCTGGCCTGGCTGTTGCGCGCACCCCTGGTGCCGGCACCGCTGCTGGGTTTACTGGCCAGCGCCAGCCTGATCATTGTGACGGACCGCGGCGACAAGGCCGTGCGCGAGCAGATCGCCGTGCTGCGCCCTTCGCTGAACGCCTGGCCCCTGGCCAGCACTGCCTTGACACGCCTGGCCTGCGCCGCCAGCCTGCTGCCACCATTTGCAGTACTGCTGGGCGCTGGCGTCTTGCTGTATTGCATTGATCCAGCCGCCTTGCAGCAGCGCGTCACCAGCGTGTATGCCCTCACCGCCAGCGCGGCCCTGTTGGCCATCGTCGGCCTGCCCCGCCTCACGGCGCGCGGGCGCGTCGTCCTCGTCGTCCTGTCCATCCTTGCCTTGAGCGCTATCGGAAGCGAATTATGGAATTGAATGCCTCTTCTCCCACCCTGCAGATCGAGCACCTCGATTTTCACTTTGCCACGCACAGCGTGTTTCAAGGTTTTAACCAGCAATTCGGCCCCGGCATCACCTGGCTGCGCGGTGCGAACGGGGCCGGCAAGACGACCCTGCTGAAACTGGCGGGCGGCGCCCTGCTGCCGGCGCGCGGCGCCATGCGCCTGGATGACGTCGACAGTGGCGGCCTGCCGCTGGCCTACCGCGCGCAAGCCTTCTATTGCGGCGGCGACGCGCCCGCCCTGCCCTGGCTGCAGGTGCATGAATGGCTCGACCTGCACCTGGCCCTGTATCCGGACAGTGACCCAGCCTTGCTGAACGACGAACTGGATGCATTTTCCATGATGCCGAGCTTGCAGCAAAGCATCACCGCCCTCTCGCTGGGCCAGCACAAAAAGCTGCAACTGGCGCTAGCCCTGGCCTTGCCCGTGCGCCTGCTGCTGATCGATGAACCGTTCAATGGCCTCGATACGTCCGCCATGGCGCATCTGCGCGCGCGCCTGGCCGAGCCGGGCCGCCTGGCGCGCCAGTGCATCGTGCTGACCAGCCACCTGGCGCCGGACGTGCCGCTGGCGGCGACGATGGAAATATAGACAGGAAATACAGCTTTGCAGATCAACCAAGGACAGCTTACGATGCCGTGTTGCAAAAACCGGCGATCCCGGTGCAGCCACTACGACAACACGGCGCGGTTATTCACCGCGCCAGGCTTATTCTTGGAGAACAATATGTTGAACACCCACCGCAGCACCCTGGCCATCCTGTGCGCCGTCCTTGCCACCTCCTCCATCGCGGCCGGCCCCACGGGCACGCCCGCGGACTATGGCAGCAGCGCCCCGCACGCCGCCGCCCAGCGCAGCATCGACCTGCAGCCCGAGACGCGCCACATCAACGTCACGCGCGGCGAAACCGTCACCATCGCGCGCGCCGGCCAGCGGTTTACGTGGCACGTGCAAACCTTCAACAACAAGACCGTCTTCGCCCTGAGCGACATCGCGCCGAAGGACATGCCCGTCGATGGCATCGCGGTGTATGTCGCCGGCAACCCGCTGTACGCGGGCAGCTGATTTCCTGCGCCCATAAAAAAACCGGAGCAGCCTCGCAGCCGTTCCGGTTGTTACAGCGTGAAGTGTTACGCCGTCAGCGCTTCTTTCGCTGCGGCTTCTTCAACCACTTCCTCGTCGTCCGAGCGTATCAGGTGGTCAAAGGCGGACAGGGCTGCCTTGGCACCTTCGCCGGTGGCGATGATGATCTGCTTGTACGGCACCGTGGTGACGTCGCCGGCTGCAAACACGCCGGGGATCGAGGTCTGGCCGCGGGCATCGACTTCGATTTCGCCGTGGCGCGACAACGCTACCGTGCCTTTCAGCCACTCCGTGTTCGGCACCAGGCCGATTTGCACGAAGACGCCTTCCAGCTCGACCTTGTTCGATGCGCCGCTGACCCGGTCGGTGTAGCTCAGGCCATTGACGATCTTGCCGTCGCCGTGGATCTCGGTGGTTTGCGCCGAGGTGATCACGCTCACGTTAGGCAGGCTGTGCAGCTTGCGTTGCAGCACCGCATCGGCGCGCAGTTCCGCGCCGAACTCGATCAGGGTCACGTGTTTCACCAGGCCGGCCAGGTCGATCGCCGCTTCCACGCCCGAGTTGCCGCCGCCGATGACCGCCACGCGCTTGCCCTTGAACAAGGGACCATCGCAGTGCGGGCAGTAGGCGACACCGTGGTTGCGGTATTCCTTCTCGCCCGGCACGTTGATTTCGCGCCAGCGGGCACCGGTGGCCAGGATGACGGTCTTGGCTTTCAGGATAGCGCCATTCGCCGTTTCAATCTGCACCAGCTTGCCCGGCGTCAACTTTATCGCGCGCTGGGTATTCATGATGTCGACTTCGTATTCCTTGACGTGCTGTTCCAGCGCCATGGCGAACTTCGGACCGTCCGTTTCCTTGACGGAAATGAAATTCTCGATGGCAAGCGTATCGAGTACCTGGCCGCCGAAACGCTCGGCCAGCACGCCCGTGTTGATGCCTTTGCGGGCCGCGTAGATGGCCGCTGCCGCGCCGGCAGGGCCGCCGCCGACGATCAGCACATCAAAGACGTCTTTCTTGTTCAGTGCTTCAGCCTGACGTGCACCGGCATTGGTGTCGAGCTTGGCGAGGATTTCCTCGACATTCGTGCGGCCCTGGCCAAAGTGCTGGCCATTCAAGAACATCATCGGCACGGCCATGATCTGGCGCGCTTCCACTTCTTGCGGGAACACGCCGCCATCGATGGTGGTGACCTTGATGCGCGGATTGATCACCGCCATGGCATTCAAGGCCTGCACCACTTCCGGGCAGTTATGGCAGGAGAGCGAAATAAACGTTTCAAACTCGTAATCGCCATCGAGGTTGCGGATCTGCTCAATCACGGCGTCGTCGAACTTGATGGTGTGGCCGCCCACTTGCAGCAGCGCCAGCACCAGCGAGGTAAATTCGTGGCCCAGCGGGATGCCGGCGAAACGCACGCCGATATCGGTGCCTGGGCGGTTGATACTGAACGATGGCTTGCGCTCGGCGCCATCATTGCGCTTGACCAGCGTGATCTTGTCGCTCAACAGGACGATTTCCTGGAGCAATTCTTCCATTTCACGGGCCTTGGCGCTGTCATCGAGACTGACGACGATCTCAATGGGCTGCACTACTTTTTCCAAATAGGTTTTCAACTGCGCTTTGAGATTTGCGTCCAACATGATTTTTTCCTTTGACAAATATTTAGGCGAATGCCGGGCCGGACACCCGGTCCGGCATCGCGGTAACTACTTGTTTGCTGCTAGATGTAGCAAGGTTTCAAGACTTAGATCTTGCCAACCAGGTCCAGCGATGGGGTCAGGGTTGCTGCGCCTTCCGTCCATTTGGCTGGGCAAACTTCGCCTGGGTGAGCGGCTACGTATTGGGCTGCCTTAACTTTGCGCAACAGTTCCGATGCGTCACGGCCGATGCCGTTGTCATGCACTTCCAGCACTTTGATGAAGCCGTCCGGATTGATGACGAAAGTACCGCGCAGTGCCATGCCTTCTTCTTCGATCATGACTTCGAAATTGCGCGACAGGGTACCGGTTGGGTCGCCGATCAGTGCGTATTGCACTTTCTTGATCGCGTCCGAGGTGTCATGCCATGCTTTGTGCGCGAAATGCGAATCGGTCGAGATGCCATAGACATCGACGCCCAGCTTCTGGAATTGAGCGTAGTTATCGGCCAGGTCTTCCAGTTCGGTTGGGCAAACGAAGGTGAAGTCGGCTGGGTAGAACACGAATACCGACCACTTGCCTTTCAGTGACGCTTCCGTCAGGTCGACGAATTTGCCATTGTGGAATGCGGTTGCCTTGAATGGTTTAACTTGGGTATTGATGAGCGACATAGTCATTTCCTCTCGTGTGGTGAATCAGTAAGACCCTAGTGTAAGGGGTTTTAGTCCATATTCAAAATTGATTGTCACAATAGTTTCAATTGGTTTTAGCTATCACGACGCTATGGGAACACCATCATAGGCAGTTCCCGCAGGATTGAATAGCGGCAGCGCTGGAGATTCCGGCTGCCGCCCGGTGTTTAATTCTTAAGCGCGTCTGGAACTTTTCCCCCGTTTTCCGCCAGCTTGATCATCACCTGGCGGTGCAGCCAGATATTCATGCTGGCCGAATCATTGGTGTCACCCGTGAAGTGCAGCTCTTGTGCCAGTTCCTTGCGCGAAGCCAGGCTACTGTCAAGCTGCAGCAGTTTCATCAGGTCGACGATGGACGTGCGCCAATTAAGTTTTTCCGCGTTCTTGCTGGCCAGGTCGACCAGCACCACTTCCACGTCCACCACCGGCACGGCAACCGCTGGAGCAGGTGCCGCCGCCGGTGCTGCCGCCGCTGGCGCGTCGGTAGCGGCGGCTGGCGTGGATGCCGGAGCGGCGTCGGACGCATGGTGGAAGATTTTATTGTAGATATTGCTGAAAATGCCCATGAGGTCACCTCGAGTTGAGTGAATGGAAGAAGATTTGCCTGCGCACTAGGTCCAGGACCCATGACAGCAATGCCGGGCGCAGGCGCCGGCCAGTCGAGTATAAGCCTGTTCAGGCCGGGAGCCCTGTCCCGCAGGGCCAGTGGACATCTGGTGGCAGGGCACGCCTGTTTCAAGGGTGCAAGGGCCGCCGGGCGTGCAGCAGCGCATCGAACGCTTCGATGGCCAGCGGCGGCGCAAACAGATCGCCTTGCGCAAAATCACAGCTTATGCCCAGCAGCAATACGCGCTGCTCTTCGGTCTCCACCCCTTCGGCGATGACCTGCAAGCCCAGCTTGTGGGCCATGGTGACAATGGCTTCGCACAGCACCAGTTCGCTGGCGCCGGGCGCCAGCTTGCGCACCAGCACGCCGTCGAGCTTCAGGTAATCGATGCCGCATTGCTGCAATTGCGTCAGCGAGGCCTGGCCACTGCCGAAGTCGTCCAGGGCGATCTGCAAGCCCGCCTCGCGCAAATGCTGCAGCCGCTGCGCCATGCCGCTGCCGGCGCCGGCACCGGCACCGGGTCCCAGCAGCGCATCTTCGCGCATGTCGAGCACGATGGCCGAGGCCGGCACATCGAGCGCCATCAGCTGGCGCAGCCAGGTGCCGGGCGCCTCCACTTCGCGCTGCAGCTCCAGCGGCGACTGGTTCAGGCACAGTTGCAGCCCCGGCAAGCCGATGGCCTGGCCCTGCGCGCGCCAGCGCAGCAGTTGCGCGGCCGCCGTGCGCAGCACCCAGTCGCCGATCTCCACGATCAAACCGCTGCTTTCGGCCAGCGCCAGGAAATCGGGCGGCCACACGATGCCCCGCTGCGGATGGTTCCAGCGCAGCAAGGCTTCCGCTTTGACAATATTGCCGCTATGCAGCTCGACAATGGGTTGGTAATGCAGCTGCATCTGCTGTTCGCGCAAGGCCGTGCGCAAGTCCGCCCCCATGCGCATGCGGTTGACGGCCGCCACCTGCATCGCGGGCGTAAAGTAGCTGTAGCGGTTGCGCCCTGCGCCTTTCGAGACATACATGGCCTGGTCCGCATGCTTGAGCAAGTCCTCGATATTGCCCGCGTCGTCCGGATACAAGGTGATGCCGATCGAAGCCGAAACGAAGGCCTGCTCCTGCCCCAGCAAAAACGGCGCCAGCAAGCCGTCGAGTATCTGCCGCGCGATGCGGTCGACTTGCTGCAGATCATCGAGGTCAGACAGGATCACCGTGAATTCATCGCCACCCAGGCGCGCCACCGTGTCCGTCTCGCGCACGCCCACGCGGATGCGCCGCGCCGCTTCGATCAGCAAAATATCGCCCTGGTGGTGGCCCAGGGTGTCGTTGACCTCCTTGAAATGGTCGAGGTCGATGAACAGGATGGCCACGCGGCTCGTATCGCGGCGGCCCTGGGCCAGCGCCTGGCGCAAACGCTCGTGGAACATGCGCCGGTTCGGCAATTGCGTCAAGGTATCGAAATTGGCTTGCTGCCAGATCAGCGCTTCCGTTTGCCGCTTGTCCGTCACGTCTTCCAGCATGCACAGGTGGTGCGGCCCGCCATGGCGCGCCGTGGCGATGGCCGTCACCGAGGCATCGACCCACACCACGCCACCATCGGGACGCACGATGCGCTTGGCGTGGCGAAAGCCTTGCATGCGCCGCGCCAGCAGCTGCGCCACCTGCTCTTGCTCGCTGGCCACGTCGTCGGGATGGCTGATCTCCATCCAGCTCGACCGCTTCATGTGTTCCAGGCTGCGCCCGCTGATGGCCAGGTAGCGCGGATTAATATCAAGAAACTGTCCGCTCACGGTATCGATCAGGGCGATGCCCATGGGCGCTTCCTCGAACATGGTGCGAAAGCGCAACTCCCCCTGGCGGATGGTTTCCTCCGTGCGGCGGCGCTCGCGCGCCAGGTTGCTGAAGTGAAAGGCGGCCGACACGGCCAGCAAGCTGCCCGCCACGCCCAGCGACAGGTACAGCCAGCCCAGGTCGGCACCTGGCACGGGCCGATACAGGAAGCCCTTGTAGGCGCGGCTGTCCGTAGCATTGGGCGGCAGCACGCCCATGGCGACATACGTGTCGGCGATATGCTGCCAGCGCTGGGGATTCATGTAACCGAGCTCCACCAGCACGGGCTGCAGCAGCAATTCCATCTGCTGCGCCTCGTACAGCAGATGCGCGTGGTCGTGGCGCTGGCTGTATTTGACGTGGATCAGACGCGCCATTTCCTCGCGGTGCGCCATCGCGTATTGCCAGCCGCGCAAGCTGGCTGCACGGAACGCTTTGACGCGCTCGGGATGGCGGCGCAGTTCGTGCTCGCTGGTAAACAGGTTGTCGCCGTAGAAATCGATGCCGGCCGTGCGCGGCGTAAATTGATAGTAGGGAAAACCCGCCCGGTCCAGGTAGTCCGGTTCGTTGGTGGAATACGCGGCAATCGCGTCGACCTTGCCGTCGATCAAGTCCTCGACCCGGTAGCTGGGCGGCAAGTGGCGCAGCTGCTGCGGCGCGACGCCCATTTTCTGCAGGAACAGCGATACTTCATCGGAAGCGGTCGCCACCTCGGTAGGCGCGCCTATCATCACGGCCGCCCCCGCCAGCTTGCGCACGTCGGGCGCGCCGCCATGCTGGCGCATCAACAGCACGCTGGGCGAATGCTGGAATACCACGGCCAGCACCACCAAGGGTTTGCCAGCCATGCGGCTGAGCAACAAGGTGCTGTTGCCGATGCCATACTCGGCCTGGCCCGTCAGCACGGCGGCCTCGGCACGCGGCCCGCCGCTGCCTTCGACCAGTTTGACCTCCAGCCCCGCCTCGCGGTAATAACCTTGCTCGATGGCCGCGTAATAGCCGGCGAACTGGAACTGGTGCGTGAAATTGAGTTGCAGGGAGATGGGTTCCAGCGCCCGGGCGGGCGTGGCCAGGCACAGCAGCAGGAAGAAAAGGCAGCGCCAGCCGCGCGCAAGCCTGCCGGCGAGCGGCAAGAAGGAGCGGAAAGCGTCGGATGCTTTCTTCGGCATGGCAGGACACCACAGGAAACTGCCGATCTGGCAGGGGTAAGGCTATTGTAGTCGCCCCTTTTGCCGAAGGATAATTATTTCAGGGAGGACAATAACGTTAATATTTTTGGCAAACAATTTCACCATGATTTGCGCTAGAACACGACGCCAGCCACCAGAATGACGTTGGCATACGGACTGCACTCACCCGTGCGCACGATGGCGCGCGCGCCCTTCGACAATTGCTTGAACTCGTCGTGCGTCACCTGGCGCGCATCGGGCAAATCCAGGGCCGCCACCTGTGCGGCCATGGCCGGGTTGTGCTGTGGCAACTCGCTGGCGAGCAAATGGTATTCCACCTGCATTTCGCTCAGCACGGTGTTCACGGTATCGATGAAGCCGGGAATGCCGCGCGTCAAGGCCAGGTCGATCAGGGGCACGCCCGGCTGCGAGGGCAAACCCGCATCGCCGATGACGAGCATATCTCCATGGCCGAGCGAAGCGATCAGTTGCGACAGCGCAATATTAAGCAGCGGTGATTTTTTCATGGGCGTGGTGTCGTTAGAACAGCTCGTGCAAGTGGGGAATCGAGGTTTGCGCGCCAGGCTTGGTGACGCTCCAGGCGGCCGCGCGCTGGCCTTGGCTGATAGCTTCCGCCTCGTCCATGCCGGACGCCAGGCCCGCCACAAAACCGCCGATAAAGGTGTCGCCGGCGGCCGTCGTGTCGACGGCTTGCACCACTTCGGCCGGGAAATCATAATCGCCGCCATACAGGGCCGCGTGCACGCCCTTGGAGCCGAGGGTGATGATGACGTTGTCGCTGCCCAGCTTTTGCAGCGCGGCCGCCAGCGCCTTGACGTCCGCGCCTTGCGGGCTGACGCCGGCCAGCATGGCCGCTTCGATTTCATTCGGAATCAGGTAGTCGACCAGTTCCAGCACGCCTTCGGGCAAGCTGGCCGCCGGGGCCGGGTTCAGCACCACGGTCTTGCCCAGGGAGCGGGCCAGTTTGATCGCGTGCACGACGGTAGCCATGGGCGTTTCCAGCTGCAGCACGACAATATCCGCCTGCTCGATCAAGCCTTGCGCCGCATCAATGTGCGCGGGGCTGAGTAAATCGTTGGCGCCGCCGGCAATCACGATGCTGTTCTGGCCATTGTCGTCCACCAGGATCGAGGCGATGCCCGAGGCGACACCCGGCAAGGTGGTGATGTGGCTGTCGATGATGCCGTCGCCGACCAGCGCTGCGCGCAGGGTCGCGCCAAATGCGTCATCGCCCACGCAAGCGACCATGGCCACTTGCTGGCCACCGGCCGCCACTTTGCCGCTCAGGCGCGCGCAGGCGACGGCCTGGTTGGCGCCCTTGCCGCCAGGAATGGTGCGAAACGCGCCACCCGTCAGGGTTTCGCCGGGAAGGGGCATGCGCGGCACGCGCAAGACCAGGTCCATATTGATGCTGCCGATAACCACGATCATGATGTCATTCCCATCAGTTCAGTTGCAGGTGAAGAAGTAGGTGCGGTAGAAGGTACAGTGGCGGCCACGCTGGAGCCGCGCACGTGCAGTGCGGGCGCGATGCTGCGCTGCTGGCGCGGCAAGGCGGGGTCGGCGATGCGTGCCAGCAGGCAGGCAGCCGTGATGCGGCCCAGCTCGCGCGTATTTTGCGCCACGCTGCTCAAGGCCGGATGCACGAAACTGGCCAGGTCGATATCGTCGAAGCCGACGACGGCCAGCTCGCCCGGCACGGCAATGCCCCGCTCGGCGGCGGCGCGCAGGGCGCCAAAGGCCATCAGGTCGTTGCAGCAGAACAAGGCGTCGGGGCGCTGGCCTTGCGGCAGCGCCAGCAAGTCCAGCGCAGCCGCATAGCCGCCCGCGCTCGTAAAATCACTATGGCGGCACAGCGCATCGGCCAGGACCACGCCCGCGTCCGCCATGGCACTACGCGCACCGTCGATGCGGTCGTTGGAAATACTCACTTCGCGGGGACCGGCGATGCAAGCGAGGCGTCGGCGTCCCAGCCCCAGCAAATGGCGCGCGGCCAGCACGCCGCCGGCGCGGTTGTCAACGGCCACCGCATCGATGGCCAGGTCGCTGGGCGCGCGGTCGAGCAGCACAGCCGGCACCTTCATCTTGCGCAGCAATTCGCCATCGCTATCGGCCAGCGCGGATAAAATCAGGCCGTCGCAACGCTTGGTCAAGAGCACGTTCAAGTAGTCGCGCTGCTTGACGGGATCGTCATCGGAATTGCACAAAATCACGCTGTAGCCGGCCGCGTAGCAACTGTCCTCGATGCCGCGCGCCACTTCCGAAAAATACGGGTTCGTATTATTCGGAATGATCAGGCCGATGGTGCCCGTGCTGCGGCTGCGCAAGGAACGCGCCAGCGCGCTGGGCACGTAATGCAATTGCTCCGCCGCCGCCAGCACGGCGCGGCGCGCCTCGTCGCTGACGGGGCGGGTATTGTTGAGGACGTGCGACACGGTGGTAAACGACACCCCCGCCGCCTGCGCCACTTGCTTGATGGTTGCCATTGGCCGCGCTTTCTCCTGTAATTATGCGCGCTCGCCGCGGCGGCGGTAAGTATCGAGCACCACGGCCGCGACGATCACCAGGCCCGTGACGATGCGTTTCACGGGTTCCGACACGCCTACTTGCGCCAGGCCCGCTTCCAGCACGGAAATGATCAACACGCCAATGAAGGTGCTGATGACGGAACCGCGCCCGCCCATCAGGCTGGTGCCGCCGATCACGACGGCAGCGATCACTTGCAATTCCATGCCCACGCCGCCGTTCGGGTCGGCCGCCTCCAGGCGCGAGACCTGGAACAGGGCGCCCACGCCGGCGAGGAAACCCATCAAGGCAAACACCAGCACTTTCGACGGTTTCGTATTGATGCCCGACAAACGCACGGCTTCTTCATTCGTGCCGATGCCGATCCAGTGGCGTCCCAGCACCGTGCGCGTCAGTACCAGGTGGCCGATGACGACGATGGCGATGGCGGCGATGAAGGCGGGCGACAGGCCGAAGGCGATCGGCGAGCTAATGCCGTCAACGGCGCTGCCGATGTATTCCGTGCGCGAATTGGTCACTTGATAGGCCAGACCCCGTGCCATTTCCAGCACGCCCAGCGAAACGATGAACGAGGGTATGCGCCAGCCGACGGAAATCAGGCCCGTGGTGGCGCCGCACAGCGCGGCGACGAACATGCCCAGCAGGGCCGCGCTCCACACGGGCCAGCCCCAGTGCACGACGGCCAGCGACAACACGGAAGCGGCCAGCGCCATCACGGAGCCGACGGACAAATCGATGCCGCCGATGATCAGCACGAAGGTCATGCCGACAGCCATCACGACCAGGGTCGGGATATTGTTCGACAGGGTGCTGAGCGTGGCGAGCGTGAAGAAATTTTCGCTGGCAAACGAGAACAGCACGCACATGGCCAGCAGGGCGCCGATCAGGCCCGCATAGTTTTTCAGGTCGGCCAGGCTGCGCTGCAGATACGAAGGAGAGGAGTTGGTGGTCATGGGAATCTTTCCGGCGGATCAGGCCGCAGCTGGAGTGGAAGGTGAGGTCAAATAGCCGGAGAAGGCGGCCGACAGCAGCGCGTCCTGGCTCCAGGCGCCGCGCTCGAAGGTCTCAACGATGCTGCCCGCGCTCATGACGGCGATGCGGTCGCAGATCAGCATCAGTTCGCGCAAGTCGCTCGAGACGATGACGAGGCCCTTGCCCTGGCGCGCCTGTTCGGCCAGTACCTGATAAATATCAAACTTGGCGCCGATATCGATGCCGCGCGTGGGCTCGTCGAACAGCATGACGGGGCAGTCGCGGTACAGCCAGCGGGCGATCACCACCTTTTGCTGGTTGCCGCCGGACAATTCCGCCACCGTTTGCGCGCTGTTGCGCGAGCGGATGCCCAGGCGCTGAATATAATCGTCGGCCACCGTCGCTTCGGCCGCATCGTTGAGCCAGCCAGCGCCACTGACGGTGTCGAGCGAGGCCAGGGTGGTGTTGACGGCGATGGACTGGCGCAGCAACAAGCCTTGTCCCTTGCGATCTTCCGTGATCATGGCAATGCCAGCTTTCACTGCTGCCTGCGGCGAGTGCAAGGCGGCGGGCACCTCGCTGTCGCCGAGGAACACGTCACCGGCATCGGCGCGGTCGGCGCCGAAGATCAGGCGCAGCAATTCCGTGCGGCCCGAGCCGATCAGGCCGGCAATGCCAAGGATTTCGCCGGCGCGCAAGTCGAAGGACGTCGGGTTGACCACCTTGCCGCGCGCCAGGCCACGCACGCGCAGCAAGGGCGCGCCGATGGTGCGCCCGCTCAAGTCGACGGCATCGTCGGCCGAACGGCCCACCATCAGGCTGACCAGGTCGGCGGCGGAGTGTCCCGCGATATCGTCGTCGCACACCAGCTGGCCGTCGCGCAGCACGGCGATGCGGTCGGCCACGCGCTTGAGTTCTTCCAGGCGGTGCGAAATATAGATGATGCACACGCCTTCGGCTTTCAAGCGCTCGATTTGCAGGAACAGCAATTCCACTTCGCGGTGCGTCAGCATGGCCGTCGGCTCATCCAACACCAGCAGGCGACAGGCGCCGATCAGGTTGCGCGCGATTTCGATCATTTGCTGGTGGCCGATGCCCAGTTCGCCCACGAGGGTCCACGGGTCGAGCCCGCCCAGGCCGACTTTTTCCATCTGTTCGCGCGCGTCGCGTTCGAGACGCGTACGGTCGATGAAGCCGAAGCGCTGCGGCAGATTTTTCAGGTACAGGTTTTCCGCGATCGACAGGGTGGGAATCAAATTGAGTTCCTGCATCACCATACGGATGCCCAGCGCCTCGGCGGCGCCACGCGAGGCGGGCTGGTAAGGCTTGCCGTCGAGCAGCATGGTGCCCGTGGTGGCATGCTCCAGGCCACAGATGATCTTCGACAGGGTGCTCTTGCCCGCACCGTTCTCTCCCGTCAGCGCCAGCACCTGGCCAGGGGCGAAGCGCAGGACCACGCCGCCCAGCACGGGGCCGACATAGGACTTGCCGATGTTGTCCAGGGTCAATAAAGGGGTGGTGGCCGGTGGCGCCGGGGGGATGTCGGTAGGCATGATAAAACTCCGCGGTAGTGACGGCGGGGCCGGCGCCGCCTGCTCGGTGAGCAAGCGGGCGCCGGCCCCGGCGGGATCAAACGATCAGGACTTGGCGCCCTTGGCGACCAGTTCGACCTTGGTTTCGATGACGCCACCAAGCTCGGCCTGTTTCTTCTTCTGCGCCAGGGCTTTCAGCACGGTCTCGATGCCGAACACGGCTTGCTGCGAACCGAACTGGTCGGCGGTAGCCAGCACGCGGCCATCGGCCAGCATCGGCTTGATGGCGTTGATGTTGTCGTAGCCGACGACCAGCACTTTGCCTGTCTTGCCGGCCGCCTTGATGGCGGAAATGGCGCCGATGGCCATGTTGTCGTTACCACACAGCAAGGCCTTGATATTCGGGTTGGCGTTCAGCATGGCGGCCGCTACCGTGTTGGCGGGGGCGATTTCCCACTGGCCCGACTGCACGCTGACGACCTTGGCACCGGCCGCGTTCATGGCGTCCTGGAAACCCAGGGTGCGCTGCTGCGCGTTGTAGGTGGTGGACACGCCTTCGATGATGCCGACGGGGTCGCCCTTCTTGACCTGCTTGGCCAGGTAATCGCCGACCACCTTGGCGCCCTTGCGGTTGTCCGGACCGACGAACGGCACGGTGATGCCCTTCTCTTTCAGGGCGCCCTCGTCGAGCTTGTTGTCGATATTGACGACGATGATGCCGGCGTCGATGGCTTTTTTCAGCACGGGCACCAGCGCTTTCGAATCTGCCGGGGCGATCACCAGCGCGTTGACGCGCGAAACGATCATTTGCTCGACCAGCTTGATCTGGCTCGACGTATCCGTCTCATCCTTGATGCCGTTCGACAGCAGGTCGTACTTGGCGGCATTCGCCTTCTGATGCGCCTTGGCGCCATTTTCCATGGTCAGGAAAAATTCATTGGCAAGCGACTTCATCACCAGCGCCACCTTCGGCTTAGGCTGAGTCTGCGCCATCGCCGGCACGGCGGGCAAGGCACACACCAGGACAGCGGCGGCAATCATTTTCAGGCGAATACGGGATGTCATGAGCGTCTCCAGAGTTGTTGGTCAAGCACGTCTACACCATGCTTTTTAGGAATTTCATTGCGCGCAAACGTTTGCGCGAAGCGAATAGTGCCTCAATGCCACATATCAGTGCAAGCAAAACTGTATGTGCAGTGCAGCAAAAAAGGGATACCCAGAGGGGACCGGGCAGGCCGATGCGATCAGCCAGCCTGGGAGAAATGCGCAGGAGTCAGGGGTTTGTTGCGGGCCGGGCACTGGCCCACTGCACGGCCAGCACGCTGGCCAGCACCAGCAGCAAGCCCAGCATCGACCAGCCCGTCATGGCCTGGCCCAGCAAGGCCCAGCCCAGCACGACGGCCATCAGGGGACTGAGCAAGCCCAGCGAGGAGACGGCCACGGGAGACAGACGGGCGATGCCGCGGAACCATAGTGCATACGCCAGCAGGGCGCCGGCCAGGCACAGGTAGGCGTAGGCCAGCACTTGCTGCAGGGATAGCGCCGGCAAGGGCGCATCGGCCAGCCAGGCGACGGGAGCCAGCATCAGGCCGCCGAGCAGCAATTGCCAGCCCGTCAGCGCCAGCACGGGCAAGTCCGGTTTCCAGCGCCGCGTCAGATAGGTGCCGGCCGCCATGCAGGCCGTGCCGCCCAGTGCGGCGGCGATGCCGATGGGTTCCCACACCGTGCGCGGCGACAACAATAAGAGGCCCATGCCAGCCACGCCCAGCACGCTGGCCAGCAGGGCCAGACGGGCTGGACGGCGCCCTTCCACGCCCCAGGCCATGCCCATCACCAAGAGCGGCTGGATGGCCCCCACCACGGCCGCCAAGCCACCCGGCAAGCGGTAGGCGGCCACGAACAGCAGCGCCTGGAACACGCCGATATTCATTGCGGAAAGAATCAGCACGTGGCCCCAGTCGCGCCGCGCGGGCAGGCGCCGCATCAGGAGCAGCAACAGCAGGCCGGCCGGCAGCACGCGGATCAGGGCCGCCGTGAAAGGACGGTCCGGCGGCAGCAGTTCGGAGGTGACGATATATGTGGAACCCCAGATCAGGGGCGCCAGCGCCGTGAGCACGATATCGCCCCAGGCGGGGCGGGCAGCGGAGGCAGGCATACACTATCTCGACGTTAAGATAAAAACCCAGTGTGAGCGCGAACTATCTTGATGTCAAGATAAATCCACCACTGCGCCGCTGGCGGGCGGGCGTAAAAAAGCCCGGCATGGCCGGGCTTCGGGGACTGCGCCAGGCGGCACGTTGCGCCGCCGGCCTGATGCTTAATCGCGCACGCGCTGCATCGCCGCGATCGGCATGCCGCCGACGGTGAGCAAGGCCGTATTGTTGCTGTTGCTCAGGCTAATTTGCGCGGCCATGCCGCCCCCCTCTTCCGAGACGATCATCACGAGATTGCCTTCCGTCGCAAAGGTGGCCTTGGTCGTCTTGCCGTTCTCGATCATGCTGTCCTGCGTAAATTCCAGGACTTCGCCCGTCGAGCTCTTCCATTTGCCCACCAGCGGGTGGCCGCCGAAGCTGAACAGGCTTTTCAGCTTGTCCAGCATGCCCGGTCCCTGGGTGGCCGACGCATTGCCCAAGGCCCCTGCCATGGCCATGCTCATGGCGGCCTGCTGCCATTGCGCGCGGTCGGTGACTTGCCATTGCTTGTCGACCAGGGCCAGCGGCCATTCCACTTCCAGGTCGCTATGCGGCAAGCGTTGCAGGATCAGTGCGCGATCCGGCGAGGCGCTGAACCATACCGCCTCATCAGTCAGGGCCAGCTTGGCCATGGCCATCGCCACCTGCTGCCCGCCCATCTCGCGTACCTGTTCGTAGCCGCTGACCTTGGCCACCTTCACGCCCTTGGCCACGCACAGCTTGTCGCCGCGCAAGGCGGCCTTGCCCGGTGCGGCCAGCGCGTAGACAAATTGTGATTGCGCAAGCCAGCCACCACTGCTTTGCTCGACGGGAGCGCTGTACAACCCGCCACGCACGAGGATATCGAGCCACTGCCGGGTCGAGGTGTCGTACGAGGCCACGCGGATTTCTTCCTTCTGGTACGGCAAGTTGGCGAGGCACAGCAGCTTGTCGCGCGCCGCCTCGTCGGCCGCCAGGTGGGCATTGATGGCGCGGCCGAAACTGCTGGCCGAGGCCGCCTCTGGCGCCAGCAGCCACGCCAGGGCGCCACCAGCCACGATGAGCACCGCAAGTACGCCGCCGGCCAGGATGAGGTGGCGCCGCTGCACGCCAGCGCCTACCGGTTTGGCGGGCGCAGCGGGAGCCGGCACAGGTCCGGGCGACGGTGCGGCGTTCACGGCCTTGCCGCACTCATCGCAAAAGCGCGCGTCGGGCGCGTGGGCGGTGCCGCACTGTTTACAGAATTGCGCCATGGTCTGCCTTACTTGAGTTTATGCGCGCATTCGCCGCAGAACGCATCGTCGGATGCGACCGGCGCCTTGCAGCTCGGGCAGTGCAAACTATCAACGGGTGCGGCAGCCGGCGCGGGAGCGGCTGGCGCGGCGGGTGCAGCGGCCTGCTCGGCCAGGGCACGCGCGCGTTCACGCGCTTCCTCGGCTTTTTTCTTGACCACGGCCAGGCCGTCGTTCAGGCTTGCTTCGGAGGCGCTGAAATCAACATTACGCGTGGCGTTCAGGTAAATGATGCACACGCCCTTGGTAAAGATCAGGCCCGGCACGACGGCCGCGGCCGCCAGCAGCAAGCCGCCGCCCAGGCCGGCAGCGATGATATAGCCGGAACCGCTGCCGCCACCCAGGCCCGAGGCCAGCGCGTACATATTCATCTGGCCGCCCAGGCCCAGGATGCCGGCGGACATGCCGCTGGTCAGCGACACGCCCGTGCCCAGCACGCCAAAGATCAGCAGCGCCACAAACGAGGTGATCAGGAACAGCAGCACTTCCAGCAGGATCACCGAGACCAGCTTGGTGCGCACGATCAGGTTCAGGCGGGCAATGATCTGGAACACGCTGGCGCCCGACCAGGCGGCAGGGCCGGCCAGCGGCAGCATCACGTAGAACAGCGCAAACACCAGCACGCCCAGCACGATGGCCGACAAAGGGAAGACCACCGCGTACAGCACAGGGCCAAGCACGGGGATCTTGCAGACGAACAAGATGATGGCGATGGCGATCATGGCCGCCAGCACGATCAAAAATTCCAGGAAGACGACCGCGATCAGGCGATGGCTGGTGTACAGCGAGACGAGCACGGCATCAACCAGGCTCATGCCAGGCTGGCCCTGCACATCGCGCATCAGCAGGATGCCCACGGCGTTGGAGCCGTAAAACATCACCAGGAAAGCCGTCAGGCCGCCCAGGAAGGCCAGCACGACACTGCTCATGCTTCCGGCGAGCATCGTCAGCACGCCACCGACGAGCACGGCACCGATGAAGGTCAGGGCCAGCAGGGCAATCGCGCGGAAATTCTTGATGGCGTCGGTCGCTTCGATCAGCGACCCCACGGCGGAGGAAAAGGGGAACGGTTTATGTGCTTCTGTGGAAATGGTCATGTCTAGCCTGGAAGGGGTCAATCGGGATGGGACGGCCTGCCTGGCCACCCCGTGGTATGAATGTGTCAGTAGGCCAGCGCCAGTTGCAGCTCGCTCGCAGGCGCCTGGCGCTGGACGATCTGCAGCTTGACGTCCTGGCCACCGACACGCTTGCTATTCAGGTACAGGGCGGTGCGCACCGGGTAAATGCCTTGCGGCACGCCTTCGGGCATGGGAATCGAGAAGCCGCCCTTGTAGGCGCCGCTGCCGTTGTTGCTGCTGACCACCTTGCGCACGGTCTTGATCAGCTCGCCGTTGGGCTTGTACAGGCTCAATTCTTCTTCCACCAGCGGATTCGGATCGCGCGTGCCGGCCGCCACTTCAATATACGAATTGGTCTGCGCCTTCTGGCCCGGACGCACGGAGGACGGCGTAAAGCCCGTCTCGTACTTCACCAGGGTCGACTGCTCGGGCAGCTTGCCCTTGTTGGCCACCTTGTAATCGGTCTGCACCTGCTGTGCCGTCTTGACTTGCTGGCTTTGATAATTCAAGGCCACGCAGGCGAGCGCCCCCAGGCTGGCGCCCAGTGCCGCGCCGCGCACGGTATTGTTGCCGCCGCCCAGCAAGCCGCCGACGACGGCGCCGATGCCGGCCAGCATGGCCGTATTGCATTCGCCGCTGGCCGCTTCGGTGCCGGCGGTGGTAATACCGGTGGCGCCAGGGCCGCCCGGCGCGGCGCAGCCGGCCAGCATCGAGGACACGACCAGCAGCGCCACCATGGGTTTGGCAATTTGTTTCAAGTTTTTCACGTCATTCTCCAGGAGGATCAAAATTGGGGGGAAGGCAAGCAGCGCGGCTTACTCGATCTGGATTTGCGACAGCGCCTTGTCTTGCGCTTCTTTCGCCTTGCGCTTGATGTCGAGCGCGTAGCGGTTGCCCGTGTCCATGCGCAACACGGCATTCGCGTTGGCGATGGCACAGTCGTACTTGCGCTGGTTCATGCAGTGGCTCGCTTCCGACAGGCTTTCCGTGATCACGCTTTCCAGGCCGGCAGTCTGTTTGACAGGCGCCGGTGGCAGCGCGGCCTTGACGGGCTTGATCGGCTTTTCCGCGACAAGGACCGGCTTTTCCACAGCCGGTGCTGGCTCGGGGTCTGGCGCAGCGACAGGTGCCGGTTCGGCCGCCACTGGCGTCGCGACAGGCTCGGCCGCCGTGGCGCCATCGAGCACAGGGTCGCTGATGTCCAGCGGCTTCTCGGCGGCAAGCGCAGGGTCCGTCGGCAGCGTTGGCACGGCTTCCGGCGCCGGTGCTGGCGGCTTGCTTGAGAGGAAATAATAGCCACCAGCACCGCCCAGCAGCACTACCGCTGCGACGGCTGCGGCGATCAGCTTGACGCGGCTGCCACCGGCTGCGCTGTCGGTTGGCGCTTCGGGCACGCTGGCGGGCGCGGGAGCAGGTTTCGTTTCCGGTGCTGGCGCTGGTGCGGGCACGGCTTCGGCACGGCGCTTTTCCAGCACGGGCGGTGGTGCCGGTGCGGCAACCGGCAGCGGCACCGGCTCAGGAGCGAGGGCAATCGCTGGCTCAAGAACCGGCACCGAAACCGGCTCCGGCGACACCATAGGCGCCACGGCAAAGCTGAACGCGCACTTGGGACAGAACTTGGCGTCCAGCTTGCAGTCATGGCCGCACTGACCACAGGATTTGCCTGGCACCGGAGCGGCAGCGGCAAACGTCATGCCGCAGGAAGAACAGAATTTTGCGCCCGGCTTATTCTCGGCCTGGCAGGAAAGGCATTTCAATTGGCATCTCTTTTCATATAAACGCTGACACCGTACGCTTGTATCGCTTGCCAGAATGGCAGCTATGTTGCCGTACGGCTAAATATTCACGGAGTATATTTTCAAACACCAAGTTGCCACAAGGGAAAATTGCCTTTTGCTCTATTCAATTTTTAAATATTGGTAAAAAACCTGCCATCATGGCGGCCCCCATGTTGGGGCGCAGAGAACAAAAAAACCCGGCAACGCAGTACGCGTTGCCGGGTTTTAAGTCGATGCCCGAGGCGCCGAGGACAGTTTACTTGCGCCCGCCCCGTGCTGGCGCGGCATGGCCGCCCTTGGCAGGCGGCTTGCTGCCCCGCCCCATCGGCACGGCGGCCGGCTTGGTCTTGGTCTTGATGGTCGACAAGATCGATGGACGCACCTTCGACTCCGCAGCCGACGCTTTGGGCGCCGCTGCCGTGCCGCCCAGGGCGATGCGGTTCTTGCCGGGCGTGACCTTGAACTTGTCCGGCGTGCCGGCGCCATGCGTCTGGCGGCTGCGTTCGCCTGCGGCCAGGCCGCCCGATTCCGACGAGGTCCAGGCCGGTATCAAATGCTTGTCGCCATTGCCGATCAAGTCGCCACGGCCCATGTTGACCAGCGCTTCGCGCAGGATAGGCCAGTTGGCCGGGTCCTGGTAGCGCAGGAAAGCCTTGTGCGTGCGGCGGATCTTGCCGCTGCGGGCCGTTTCCACCACTTCCGAATCTGCCGTCACCTTGCGCAAGGGATTCTTGCGCGTGTGATACATGGTCGTGGCCATGGCCATCGGCGTGGGCATGAAGGTTTGCACCTGGTCCAGCTTGAAATTGTTTTTCTTCAGCCACAGGGCCAGATTCAACATGTCCGTGTCCGTCGTGCCCGGATGGGCGGCGATGAAATACGGGATCAAATACTGCTTCTTGCCCGCTTCCAGCGAGAAACGGTCGAACATTTCCTTGAACTCGTCATACGCGCCAATGCCGGGCTTCATCATCTTCGACAAGGTGCCCTCTTCCGTGTGCTCGGGCGCGATCTTCAGCAAGCCACCGACGTGGTGCGTCACCAGTTCCTTCACGTATTCGGGCGAACGCACGGCCAGGTCGTAGCGCAAGCCCGAGCTGATCAGCACTTTCTTGATGCCGGGAATGGCGCGCGCCTTGCGGTACAGCGAGATCAGCTTGCTGTGGTCCGTGCCCAGGTTGACGCAGATGGACGGGTACACGCAGGACAGGCGGCGGCACGAGACTTCGATCTCTTTTTCCTTGCAAGCGAGGCGGTACATATTCGCCGTGGGGCCACCCATATCGGAAATGGTGCCCGTAAAGCCTTTGGTTTTATCGCGGATATGCTCGATTTCGCGCAAGATCGACGGCTCCGAACGGCTCTGGATGATGCGCCCTTCATGCTCCGTGATCGAGCAGAAAGTGCAGCCGCCGAAACAGCCGCGCATGATGTTGACGGAGAAACGGATCATTTCCCAGGCGGGAATGTGCGCCTTGCCATAGCTCGGGTGCGGCGCGCGCGCGTAATTCATGTCGTACACGCCATCCATCTCGTCCATGGCCAGCGGCAGCGGCGGCGGATTGAGCCACACGTCGCGTTCACCGTGCGCCTGCACCATGGCGCGCGCATTGCCGGGATTCGATTCCAGATGGAACACGCGCGAGGCGTGCGCATACATGACGGGGTCATCCTTGACGACATCGTAGGCGGGCAGGCGCACGACGGTCTTGTCGTGCTTTTCCTTGGCCATGGCCAGGCGCTCTTCGCGGCTCATGATGCGGATCGGCTTGATGACTTCGGCCGATTTCGAGGCATTTTCCGTGGCGCAGGCGGTCTTGTCTTCCTGCACCATCTCGTACGGGCTGTAGTGCGGGTCGACCTTGCCGGGCACGTCGACGCGGGTGGAATTGTGCACGCCCCAGTCGTCGCCAGGCAGCCAACCGGACGGCACCATGAAGGCCGTGCCGCGCAAGTCGCGGATATCCTTGATCGCTTCGCCGGCGGCCAGGCGGTGGGTCAGGTCGACCAGCGCCCGTTCGGCATTACCGAAGATCAACAAATCGGCCTTGGAATCGGGCAAGACGGAACGGCGGACCTTGTCCGACCAGTAATCGTAATGGGCGATGCGGCGCAGGGATGCCTCGATGCTGCCGATCACCACCGGCACGTCGGGATACGCTTCGCGCGCGCGCTGGGCGTAGACGGTGACGGCGCGGTCCGGGCGCTTGTTCGGTTCCGCGTTGGCAGTATAGGCGTCGTCGGAGCGGATCTTGCGGTCGGCCGTGTACTGGTTGACCATGGAATCCATGTTGCCGGCAGTAATGCCGTAGTACAGGCGCGGCTTGCCGAGGATGCGGAACGCTTCGGCCGACAGCCAGTCCGGCTGGCTGATGATGCCGACGCGGTAACCTTGCGCTTCGAGCAGGCGGCCCACCAAGGCCATGCCGAAACTCGGATGGTCGATGTAGGCGTCGCCCGTGACGAGGATGACGTCGCACTGGTCCCAACCCAGCGCGTCCATTTCGGCACGCGACATCGGCAGGAAAGGCGCCACGGCAGCGCGGGCAGACCGCTTGGGAACGGTCGCAAATAAATTGGTAGGGGAGCTCATAGGGTACGGATTGTACCGGAATTGGCCATTTCCAACCTGACGGCCTGCTTTTTACTGTTGGATTTCAGTGCAAAAAACGTTTATTTTTCAATCACTTGGGGAAAGAAGGCCCGTCCCGGCAGGACAAGGCCCGGCATTTCCCGCAACTTGCTTAAATACCCATATTGGCTAAAATTTCACCCAATTCCCGCAACGCCGGCTCCAGTTTCGGATGCTTGACGGCAAACTTGGCCGACAATTCCTGGCTGCGCTCGGCCAGTCCATAGGTGGTCGACTCTTCGTCCTGTTCCTGCGCGGCGCGCTTTTCCATCAGCAGCTTGATGTCGACATCGAGTTTTTGCAGCAAACCATGCAGTTCTTCATCGACGGGGCCGCTGGTCGCTAGTGTCGAATGCAGTTGTTGCAGCGATTCCTTGAGTTTGCTATCCATGTTTTTTCCTGTCAGTCAGTAAATTGCGTGTCCAGGTATAGCTGTTCCACCTTGCTCCTGGCCCACGGGGTCTTGCGCAAAAACTTCAGGCTCGACTTGATGCTGGGATCGCTGATGAAGCAATTGATATCGATGTGCTTGGCCAAGCCGTCCCAACCGTAGTGGGCGTGCAGGCGCGTCACGATACCTTCCAGGGTAATGCCATTCAAATCTTGCTGACTCATATACTCTTTCAACTGCCTTCTTATTTACATCTTACTCAATTCTACGCCGCCGGCACAGAAAGCTTGCGTGCGCCATATCAACGCAGCGCAAGCTTCTGTTGAGGACGGTTTACTTGGCGTTCAAGCCGCGGCGTTCCAGCAATGGTTCCACGGTGGCATCGCGGCCGCGGAAGTCACGGAACAGTTGCAGCGCATCGACGCTGCCGCCGCGCGACAGCAACTTGGCTCTGAACCAGTCGCCATTCTTGCGCGTCAGGCCGCCGTTTTCCTTGAACCAGTTGACCGATTCCGCGTCCAGCTTTTCCGACCACAGGTAGGCATAATATGCCGCCGAATAGCCACCCGAGAAGCTGTGCGAGAAGTAGCTGGTGCGGTAGCGCGGCGGCACGGGTGCGTAGTCGACGCCCGCATCCTTCAGGGACGCCGCTTCAAAGGCCAGCACGTCGGTCGGTATCTGGCTCGGCGCCAGCTGGTGCCAGCGCTGGTCAAGCAGGGCCGCCGACAGGTATTCCGTCGTCATGAAGCCCTGGTTGAATTTCTTCGCCGCCGTGACTTTATCGAGCAATTCCTGCGGCATGGCCGCGCCGCTCTGGTAGTGCTTGGCATAGTTTTGCAGCACTTCCGGCCAGACGGCCCACATTTCATTGACTTGCGACGGGTACTCGACGAAGTCGCTCGGCACGCTGGTGCCGGCAAAGCGCGGGTATTTTACGTTCGAAAACATGCCGTGCAGCGCATGGCCGAATTCGTGGAACATGGTCGTCACTTCATCAAAGGTCAAGAGCGTCGGCTGGCCGGCCGGCGGCTTCGGAATATTCAATTGGTTGGCGACGACGGGATGCGTACCCATCAGCGACGATTGCGACACGTATTCATTCATCCACGCGCCGCCATGCTTGTTGCCGCGCGCATAGAAGTCGGCGATGAACAGGGCCAGCGGCTTGCCGTTGGCGTCCAGCACGTCATACACGCGCACGTCCGGGTTGTACACCGGTAGATCAGTACGCTGCTTGAAGCTGATGCCATACAGTTTATTCGCGGCAAAGAAGACGCCGTTGTTCAGCACGCTGTTGAGTTCCAGATACGGTTTCAGCTCGTTTTCATCAAAGTTGAAACGTTGCTTGCGCAGCTTGTCCGTGTAGATGGCCCAGTCGGCCGCCGCTACCTGGAAACCACCTTTTTCCGCATCGACCACTTGCTGCAGGTCGGCCGCTTCGCGGCGCGCATTGGCGACGGCCGGTTTCGCCAGTTCCGACAGCAAGGTGTTGACGGCCGTGGTGGTCTTCGCCGTCTGGTCTTCCAGCGAGTACGCGGCGTAATTGGCGTAACCGAGCAGGGTGGCCCGTTCGGCGCGCAGTTTTGCCAGCTTCAGCACGATGGCGCGGTTGTCGAACTCTCCGCCCTGGCTGCCCCGGTTCAGCGACGCATCCATCAAACGCTGGCGTGTCTTGCGATCCGTCAATACGGCCAGCGGTGGCTGGCCACTGGTGTTGACCAGGGCGATGACGAACTTGCCCGTCAGGCCGCGTTCCTTGGCTGCCGTGGCGGCCGTGTCGATATCGCTGTCCGTCATGCCGGCCAGTTCGGCGCGCGTGTCGACGACGATGCTCTTGGCATTGGTTTCCTTCAGCACGTTTTGCGCGAAGGCCGTTTCCAGACCCGCCTGCTCGGCGTTGTAGGCTTTCAATTTTTCCTTGTCCGCATCGGACAGCTTGGCGCCGGCGCGCACGAAATCCGTGTGATAGCGTTCCAGCAAGCGCAAGGATTCGGCATCGAGGCCCAGCTTGTCGCGCTTGGCGTACAGGGTGTCGATGCGGGCGAACAGTTTCGGGTTCAGGGTGATCGCGTCGCCATGCGCGGCCAGCTTGGGCGACACATCCACTTCCACCGCTTCGAGCACGCTATTCGTGTTGGTCGAGGTCATGTTGCTGAAGATGCTCTGCACGCGGTGCAGCAGCTGCCCCGTGCGCTCGAGGGCCACGATGGTGTTCTCGAACGTGGGCGCCTGGCGGTTGCTGGCAATCGCATTGACTTCGGCCAGCTGGCGTTTCATGCCTTCGGCAAACGCCGGCGCGTAGTGAGCATCCTTGATCAAGCCGAACTGCGGCATCTGGAACGGCAGCGGGCTGACTTTCAACAGGGGATTCTGGGCGCTGATGGCGGCGGCGGGTGTAGCGGCGGCGGCCAGGGCGGAAGGAGCGGCGTGGGCCAGCATGACGCTGGCGGCGATGACGAGCAGTTGTGGACGGATCATGACATCTTTCAGGAAGCGCGGGGAAGAACCGCGATCGCGTCGCGGGCCAGTGGCAGATCATAGCAGCCTGTCACACAGGCGTCATCCAACCTGGGCGATCCTGTGGTGCATCACGCAAAATGCGCGGTTTACCACGGTTTGTGATCGAAATCTCCAAATAAAAATGGCCGCCAATCGCTTGGCAGCCACCTCATTGACCCGGCTTTGACACCGGAATCACACGACTTACTTGCCGTTCAAGCCACGGCGTTCCAGCAGCGGCTCGATCTTCGCATCGCGACCGCGGAAGTTGCGGTAGATGTCGAGCGCATCGGCGCTGCCGCCGCGCGACAGCAGTTTATTACGGAACCAGTCGCCGTTCTTGCGCGTCAGGCCGCCGTTTTCCTTGAACCACTCGACCGTGTCCGCGTCGAGCTTTTCCGACCACAGATACGCGTAGTAGCCGGCCGAATAGCCGCCCGCGAACGCGTGCGAGAAGTACGTGGTGCGGTAGCGCGGCGGCGCCGGGGCGAAATCGACGCCCGCACCCGTCAAGGCAGCTTTCTCAAACGCCAGCACATCGGTGGGAATCTGCGCCGGGGTCAACTGGTGCCAGCGCTGGTCCAGCAGGGCCGATGCCAGGTATTCCGTGGTTTTATAGCCCTGGTTGAAATTGTCGGCCGCCGTTACTTTCGCCAGCAGCTCGGCCGGGATGGCCGCGCCCGTTTGATAGTGCTTGGCATAGTTTTGCAGCACTTCCGGCCACAGCGCCCACATTTCATTGACTTGCGACGGGTATTCGACGAAGTCGCGCGGCACGCTGGTGCCGGCGAAGCGCGGGTATTTCACGTTCGAAAACATGCCGTGCAGCGCATGGCCGAATTCGTGGAACATGGTGTTGACTTCGTCAAACGTCATCAGGGTCGGCTGGCCCGCTTCCGGCTTCGGAATGTTGAGGTTATTCGCAATCACCGGCTTGCGGTTCAGCAAGCTCGACTGGCCCACATAGGCGTTCGCCCAGGCGCCACCGCGCTTGTTGCTGCGCGCGTAAGGGTCCAGGGTAAAGATGGCCAGCTGCGTGCCGTCTTCGTTGAAGACGTCGTACACCAGCATGTCGGACGTGTAGACGGGCAAGTCGGTGCGCTGCTTGAAGCTCAAACCGTACAGTTTGCCTGCGGCAAAGAACACGCCCTTGGTCAGCACGCTGTGCATTTCAAAGTACGGTTTGAGTTGATTCTCATCGAAGTTGTAGCGTTCGGCGCGTACCTTGTCGCTATAGAATGCCCAGTCGGCGGCGCCCACCTTGAAGCCGCCTTTTCCTGCATCGATGACTTTCTGGATATCGTCCGCTTCACGGCGCGCATTGACGACGGCCGGCTTCGCCAATTCACCCAGCAAAGCGTTCACGGCGGTGGTGTCGTGCGCCGTCTGGTCTTCCAGCGAGTAGGCAGCGTAGTTCGGGTAGCCCATCAGCGCGGCACGTTCGGCGCGCAGTTTCGCCAGTTCCAGCACTTCCTGGGTGTTGTCGAACTCGCCGCCACGGCTGCCGCGCGCTTGCGATGCGGCCATGATGCGTTCGCGCACGGCGCGGTTGGTCAGCAGCGACAGCGGCGCCTGGCCCGTCGTGTTGACGAGGGCGATTACATATTTTCCATCCAGGCCGCGCTTCTTGGCCAGGCCCGCGGCCACTTCGATAGCGGCTGGCGACAGGCCGTCCAGTTCCTCGCGCGTATCGACGACGACAGCCGAGGCGTTCAATTCTTTCAGCACGTTCTGCGCGAACTTGGTCGACAGGGCAGCCAGCTGGCCGTTGTAGGCGCGCAGCTTTTGCTTGTCGGCCGCCGACAACTTGGCGCCGGCGCGCACGAAGTCCGTGTGGTAGCGTTCCAGCAAGCGTTTCGATTCCGCATCGAGGCCCAGCTTGTCGCGCTTGGCGTACAGGGTATCGATGCGCTTGAACAGCTTGTCGTTGAGCATGACCGCATCGCTGTGTGCCGCCATTTTCGGCGCCAGCTCGCGTTCCAGGCCCTGGATCGTGTCATTCGTGTTGGAGCCGGACATCACGGAAAACACGGTGCGCACGCGGCTCAGCAACTGGCCCGAGCGTTCCATTGCCACGATGGTGTTGTCGAACGTAGCCGCTTTCGGGTTATTGGCAATCGCGTTGATTTCCGCCAGGTTGGCGGCCATGCCTGCCGTAAAGGCGGGCGCGTAGTCGGCGTCCTGCACCTTATCGAACGGCGGATAGTTGAATGGCAGGCTGCTGGCTTGCGCAAACGGGTTCGAAACGGGCAAGGCGGCCGCCGCGGTAGCGGCAGTGGTGGGCGCGGCGGTGGCGGTAGCGGCAAAAGCGGCGGTGGCTGGCGCCAGCATCAGGCTGGCGGCGATGACGAGCATTGTTGGACGGGTCATGTCTTCTTTCAAGAAACGCAAGAGAGCCGCGATTGTGTCGCGGGCCAGCCTGAAATAATAACAGCCTGAAACACTTGCGTCACCAGCAACTACTGACCGTAGCGGGTCGGTGAGTAATGAATGGTTTTCATGCGCTCCGCGCCATGGTGCCGATTTAGTAATGTGGCGGGCGTTCGTTGACCAGTCCGCCATTTGCCTGCTGCGCCCCGTCGCGCACGTGCTCGCCCAGCTTGTGCAGCATCGCTTCCAGCTGGTCGATGCGCTTACCCTGCTGGTAGACCATCTGGTTCAGCGACTCGACCAGATCTTCCTGCTGCGCCAGCTTGATTTCGATATCGACGAAACGTACTTCCATCTGTTCTGCATTGTCCATGGTGCTCTCGGTGATTCCTGACTGAAAGCGGCATTCTACCGCCGCAGCGGCGTGAGCCAGCACAAACCTCGGCCATTCCCCATCGGTCAGGCGGCCATTTCTGCCTATTCTTCCCTTATGGCTGAATCAAACCGCTTGACGAATGAGAACAAACGATTACAATGGATGCACCAGCACCACGCGAACCAATGCTGATCGACACGCGCAAGACGGCTGAATACCGGCGCTGGGAAGACTCCCTGCATGACATGGCGGCCGCCGCCATCGATGCGCGCATCAAGCATTTGCAGCACGGAAAAAAGGGCGACTGGCGGCCAGTGGGCGAAGGCGTGTGCGAACTGCGTTTTTTACAGACGGGACCTGGCTGGTGCGTGTACTTTCACGAAACTAATCGAGGCACCCTGCTCTTGCTGCTGCTGGGTGGCAATAAATCGAGCCAGCAAAGCGACATCAGGCAGGCGCAAGCGATACTCAAGGACTTGAAAGCCCGGCAGGCGGCCCTGAAGAAAGTGGCAGCGGCATCCACAGGAGCACGAAAAAAATGAACCAACATATCGGCCATGACACCTTCGACCTCGACGACCTGGAAGCATTAGGCCTGAGCAAATTTGATCCGACGCAACACCTGACCAGCAAAGCCGCCGTGGCCGCCTATATGAGCGAAATCGTCGCCACCGGCAACGCGGAACTGTTCCAGTCGGCCATGAATGACGTGGTGCGCGCCTATGGCATGGGCAAGGTCGCGGCCCGGGCCGACATCACGCGCGAAGGCGCGTATAAAGCCTTGCGCGAAGGCAGCAAGCCACGCTTTGAAACCATTTTAAAGATGCTCGATGCGCTGGGCATGCAGTTGGCCATCGTGCCAAAAACCACGCCAGACGGCGCCGTGGAAGCCTGAACGCCGCTTAAGCCTTCGGCGTGGCCAGCAAGACCTTCATGCGCGCCAGACGTTCTTTCGGCGAAATGATTTCCGCTTCCGTCGGCACGGCGTCGCCCACGTCGAGTTCCATTTCCTTGATGAAACGCGACGGGTCGCAATGGACTTGCTCGCCGGCCCGCTTGCGCTTCTTGCACCAGGTAACGTGCAAGGTGCGCTGGGCCCGCGTGATGCCCACATACATCAGCCGGCGCTCTTCCTGGATGCGCGCGGCGATGGTTTCGGCCGGCGCGTCGGGGTCGCCCTTGTGCGGCAAGATGCCCTCTTCCACGCCCACCAGAAACACATGCGGGAATTCCAGCCCTTTCGACGCGTGCAGGGTGGACATGCGCACGGCGTCCTGCTCTTCGTCCTTGCCTTCCAGCATGGTCATCAGGGCCACCATCTGCGTCAGTTCCAGCACGTTCTTTTCTTCGCCGTCGCGGTCCTTGCCGCCCCGGCCCCGTTCCTTCAGCCAGTTGACGAATTCGAGCACGTTCTGCCACTTGCTTTGCGCTTGCCGTTCCTCGAAGGCATCGTACAGATACGATTCGTAGTGGATTTCCTTCATCATGTCGTCCAGCACCTCGGCCGCGTTGTCGCCGCTGCCGGCCGCGCCCGGACGGCTGGCACGCGATTCAAGGTCGTTGATGAAGTTGCAGAAATCGCGCAATGGCCCCAGCTGGCGGTCCGTCAGCTTGGCCTCGATGCCGCCCTTGAACACGGCCTGGAACAGCGAGCACTGCCACTGGCCCGAGAACGCGCCCAGCACTTCCAAAGTCGACTGCCCCACGCCGCGGCGCGGCGTCGTCACGGCGCGGATGAAGGCCGGGTCGTCGTCTTCGTTGGCCAGCAAACGCAGATAACTGATGATGTCCTTGATTTCGGCCTTGTCGAAGAAACTCTGGCCGCCCGAAATCGTGTACGGAATGCGTTCCTTGCGCAAGCACTGCTCGATGATGCGCGCCTGGTGGTTGCCCCGGTACAAAATCGCGTAATCGGAAAATTTATTTTTTCGCTCGAAATGGTCGGCCGAGATCATGATGGCGACCTGCTCCGCCTCCTGCTCGTCCGTCTGCATGCCCAGCACCTTGATCGGCTCGCCCAGGCCGTGCTCGGACCACAGCGACTTTTCAAACAGCTTCGGGTTGTTGCCGATGACGGCATTGGCCGCGTTCAGCACGCGCATGGTGGAGCGGTAATTCTGCTCCAGTTTGATCACGCGCAAGTCCGGGAAATCCGTTTCCAGCGTCTTCAGGTTTTCCACGGTAGCGCCGCGCCAGGCATAAATCGCCTGGTCGTCGTCGCCCACGGCCGTAAACATCGGCTTCTTGCCGATGCCTGTCACCATCAGTTTCACCAGTTCGTACTGGCAAGTGTTCGTATCCTGGTATTCGTCGACCAGCAGATAGCGCAGGCGGCGCTGCCACTTGTCGCGCACGGGGCCGTTGTTGCGGAACAGTTCCACGGGCAAACGGATCAGATCGTCGAAATCGACGGCCTGGTAGGCGGACAGGGTTGCCACATAGCTGCGGTATATGCGCGCCGCGTTCGCCTCATCCTCGTCCTTGGCTTGCGCCAGCGCCATGTCCGGATCGATCAAGCCGTTTTTCCACAGCGACATGGCGCTCTGGATGCCGCGTATCACCTGTTTATCGGTGGTAATGGCAAGGTCTTGCACCAGTGAAAAACAATCGTCGCTATCCATGATGGAAAAGCGGTCTTTCAAGCCCACGCCATTGGCTTCCTGGCGCAGGATTTTCACGCCCAGCGAGTGGAAGGTCGACACCGTCAACTGCTTGGCCTGGCGTGGTTGCTTCAAGAGTTTGGCGATGCGTTCCTGCATTTCCAGCGCTGCCTTGTTGGTGAAGGTCAGCGCGGCGATGGTGCGCGGGTCATAGCCCCGGTCTTCGATCAGATGGGCGATCTTTTGCGTGATCACGCGCGTCTTGCCCGAGCCGGCGCCCGCCAGCACCAGGCAGGGGCCGTCGAGGTAGGTAACCGCTTCGCTTTGGGGCGCATTCAGACCGAACTGTGGTGCTTTGGACATCAGGGGTATTTCCGCAGGGAACAGCAGCCCATTGTAACAGCGTCGCGTGGGCCAATTGCACGGCGGGCCGTGCCTGAAAAACAGGCAATGGCATGGATATCTCGCCCTGTGCCGCCATCTTGGCCCATGCAATGCGTGCGGAGATGTCAGCGCTGGAGTACCATTCCGCCTATATCGCCCGTGCGCGCCCACTTACCGAATGGCAGTCCCATGAAATTTGAACACCTGATTGAAATCAACGATCCTTTGAACCCGCTGATCGACACCCTGAGCCTGGAACAAGTCTGGCGCGGCCTGGTCTTGCGCGCCGAATCGCCCAAGCTGTTCGTGCCGCACCTGGACGAGTACCAGATCAGCCAGCGCAGCGATGCCGGTTTTGCGCGCAGCCTGCGCTATGGCGAGCTGGTCATCAACGACAGGGTGGTGCTGGTGCCGCAACTGCAGGTGCGCTACGAAGTGCCGGCGCAACAGGATATCAGCGCCTCCTCGCTGGTGATGACCATCGAGATGCCCGACGAGGCCAGCCTGTGGGTGCGCTTCCAGTACGACGACGGCCACGACGCAGCCACCGATGCGGCCAACGCCCTGTACGACGACTTCCGCCGCTCCGCCTACAAGGAATCCGACATCGACACGGTGCGCATCATGCGCGAGCTGGCGCTCGAGGGACGGCTGGATGCGGGCTTGCTGAATTAAGCTCTGGCGCTGCGGCCCCACAACTGGTCGGGGCGAAACTGCAAGCCTGCCTGCTCCGCGCTGAGCACTTCGCGGATGGCGTGCAAGTCCACGCGCGTATCGCGCCGCAGGGGCACGTCCAGGCGCGCGCCACGCGGGCCGATCAGCGACTGCACGTGGGGCGTGGTGGCGTTCAAGCCCTTGCGCGTGACGACGCCGATCTCTCCATTCAACAGCTTGACGAAGGTACCGACCGGATAAATGCCCAGCTCGCGCACCAGCAGGGAGGCCAGCGGCGCATCCAGCGTGGCCTTGTCGGCCATCAGCATTTCGCGCAGGGCCACGTTCGGCAGCAAGGGCTGGCGATAGCTGCGCTTCGACACGCGCGCGCAATAGCGGTCGGCCAGCATGATCAGGCGCGCGCCGATGCCGATCGCCTCGCCTTGCGTGCCCAGCGGATAACCGCTGCCATCGATATTTTCATGGTGCTGCAGCACGGCCTGCAGCCAGACGGCGTCCGTGACGCCCGTCGCGCGCAACAAGTCGACACCCGCTTGCGGGTGGGCGCGCAAATAGGCCCGTTCCTGCGCATCCAGCGGCCCCGCCTTGTGCTGGAAATCCGCATGGCGTTCCAGCATGCCCACATTCATGCTCAGGGCGGCCAGCACCACGCTGCGGATTACACCATCATCGAGTCTCAGGGCACGCGCCAGCAGGGCCGTGATGACGGCCGTGTCGACGCTGTGGCGCACGGCAAAGTCGCCCGCACCCTGGTTGTGCAGGATGCAGGCCAGCGCCACGTCGGCGTCCAGTGCAACTGCCTCTTCCACCAGTTGCGCCAGCGGCGCCAGGGACACGTGACTGCCCGCCTGCCTGGCGGCAATCGCCGGCAAGACGAGGGCCAGGCCTGCCGTGACGAGATTCAGCATGCGCAGGGCTGACGGCGCTTCCGTGGCCGTGCGCGGCACGTCGGCACTGGTATCGGCGATGACGCCGTGCGCCAGCAGCAATTCGATCTGGTTCTCGCTGCTGATGACATGGCCCAGCCTGGCCAGCAAGCTGCCCGTCTCGCCGTGCACGTCCCAGGGCAGGGCTACGCCCAGGCCGAGTTCTCCCGCGTAAATGCGCCGAATTTTCACATCGTCTCCGTGTCATCGCTAGCCGCTACCCTTTTTACCATCGGGTGGTCATGGGCATGAACCAATTGAAATGTTTTTTTCTTTTAATCAATATTTCAATGTGGCAGCGATGATCGCGCAATCATGCGAGCTTGTCTACAAAATTATGTAAAGCATAAAGTTGCATCAGACGCCAGGCGAGCAATCGGCGCAGCCGGGCGCGTGTTCCGGATCTTTTTCCAGGTGCAGCGCCAGCTCGCGCAAGGCCGTGCGCACGCCTTCCTCGATGACGGGGTGATAAAACGGCATGTCAAGCATGGCCGGCACCGTCAATTGCGCCTGGCAAGCCCAGGCCAGCAAGTGGCCCAGGTGTTCCGCCCTTGGGCCGATCAGCTCGGCACCGAGAAAACGCTTGCTGCCAAATTCCGCATACACGCGCAGCAAGCCCTGGTTTTGCAGCATCACGCGGCTGCGGCCCTGGTTGCCGAACGACACGGCGCCGACGGCGAAGCGGCCCCCGTGGCTCACGCACAATTGCTGGTAGGTGGCGCCCAGGGTGGCGATCTGCGGCTCCGTGAAGGCGATGGTCAACGGCGTGCGGCGCAAGCCCGGTTTGATGTCAGGAAAGCGCGCCGCGTTGTCGCCCGCGATGCGGCCCTCGTCGGCCGCCTCGGGCAGCAGCGGCAAGGCATTGTCGGCGTCGCCCGCAATGAAGATGGCGCTCTTGCCGCATTGCATGGTGTGCGGGTCATGCAGGGGAATGCCGTGGCGGTCGAGCTCGATTTGTGCCGTTTCCAAGCCGATTTGATCCACGTTCGGTGCGCGGCCGATGGCGGCCAGCAGATACGCGAACTGCTCGGTTTTTTCCACGCCATCGCCATCGCGGCTGGTCAGCGCAATGCCGCTGCCGTCTGGCGTTTTTGCCACGTGCGCCACGCTGGTCTGGAAGCGGATGTCGAGTTCGCGCGCCAGCACGGCGCGCGCCTCCCGCAGCACCAGGGGGTCCGTCAGCTGCGCGACTTTATTGCCGCGCGCAAACAGGGTCACGCGCACGCCCAGGCGGGCCAGTGCCTGGCCCAGCTCCAGACCGATCACGCCGCTGCCGACCACGGCCACCGAGCTTGGCAAGTCCGTCCATTCGAACACGGCGTCGCTGGTGATGACCCTGTCGCCGCCCGCCTGCCACTCGGGCGGCACGATGGGCGTGGAACCGGTAGCGATCACCACGCTGGTGGCCTCGACGATCGTATGTTCGTCCACCTGCAGCTTGCCGGGGCCGATGAAGCGCGCATGGCCGCGCAATTTTTCCTCGTCGGGGATGGCATTGACGCCGTCGAGCACGAAGCCGACAAAGCGGTCGCGCTCGCTGCGCACCCTGGTCATCACTTGCCGGCCGTCGATGCGCACGGGGCCAGGATGCACGCCAAACGCCGGCGCGGCAGCCACGGCATGGGCCGCCTCGGCCGCCGCGATCAAGAGTTTGCTGGGCATGCAGCCCACGCGCGCACACGTCGTGCCGTACGGCCCGCTTTCGATCATCAGCACGCGCTTGCCCCGCATGCGCGCCGCCCTGTGCGCCGTCATGCCGGCCGTGCCGCTGCCGATCACGGCCACATCCACTTGTATCGTCTTCATGGTGCCGTCCATCCCACTGAGGTTGCTCACAGCGTTCGATACTACCCGTTTGGTGAAAATAAGGTTTTACTTTGCAGCAATATATGCATTAGTATAACTAATCATTTTCAAAATTTATAAGCTGAGCTAATGGGATCACTCGATTATCGCGCGCTGGCCGTGCTGGACGCCGTCGCCAGCCATGGCAGTTTCGACAAGGCCGCCCTGGCGCTGGGCATCACCCAGTCGGCCGTCTCGCAGCGCATCAAGGCGCTGGAAGACGCCAGCGGGCGCTTGCTGATCATCCGTGGCCAGCCAGCCGTGCCGACGGGCCTGGGCCAGCGCCTGATCGTGCATCACCGCAACGTCAAGCTGATGGAAGCCTCGCTCGACATCGACCTGGGCAACAGCGTCAGCATGCCGGAAATCGCCATCGCCATCGATGCCGACAGCCTGGCCACATGGTTCCCCGACACCTTGCCTGCCCTGCTGGCGCCGCCGCGCTGCCAGCTCGACGTGCGCCTGGCCGACAGCGACAGCGCCTTGCAGATGGTGCGCGACGGCACGGTGTTTGGCTGCGTGGCGGCCGAATCCGGCACAGCGATTGACGCGGCGGCGGCCACCAGCGTCACGCCGCTGGGCACCCTGCGCTATGTCTGCGTGGCCACGCCCGTGTTTGCCGGGCATTGGTTCGGCGATGGTTTTATTGCCGAGGCGGTGCAACTGGCGCCTGCCGTGGTGGGCCAGCACGGCTTGCTGGCGCGTTTCCTCGCTGAACAATTGAACATGCGTGAACCGTTTCCACACCACACCCTACCGGTGGAAACGGCACGCCGCGCCTGCGTCCAGGATGGCCTGGCCTACGGCCTGATGCCACAGCGCCTGGCTGCGCCAGCGCTGGCGACAGACCGTCTCGTGGATCTGATGCCGGGCAGCACCCTGGACGTGCCCCTGAGCTGGCATGCCTGGACCCTGGACACGCCGTTTACCAAGCTGCTGTCCGAGCAGATCGTCAAGTCGGCGCGCGATTACCTGAACTAATCAGATATCCAGCGGGTCCACTTCCAGCGACCATTTCACGCGCGTCTTCATGGCGCGCAACTCAGTCAGCCATTCTTTTAAAAACGCCTGCAGCGCGGGCCGCGAGGGGGATTCGAGCAGCAGCTGGGCGCGGTCCACGTTGTAGACGCGCGTCATGCTCATGGGAATCGGGTCATTGATGGTCACCTGCGGGTGCGCCATGCACTCTTTCGCCGCCTGCAGGAACTCGATGGCCGTGGCCAGCTCGGGCGCTTCGGCGCGCAGCAGGGCCTGGAACAGATACGGTGGCAGCGCCGCCTGGGCCCGCTCTTCCAGCAAGGTCGTGGCGAAGTGGTCGTAATCGTGGTTGACGACGGCGTCGTACAGCGGATGGCGCGCATAGCGCGTCTGGATCAGCACCTCACTGACGCTGCCGCCCTCCGTCTGCGCGGCCCGCCCGGCCCGTCCCGCCACCTGCATCAACTGGGCAAACAGCCGTTCGCTGGCCCGGTAATCCTGGGAAAACAGGGCCGTGTCTGGATTCAAAATGCCCACCAGGGTCAGCTTTTTGAAATCATGGCCCTTGGCCACCATCTGCGTGCCGATCAAAATGTCCACTTCGCCCCGGTGCACGGTGTCGAACGCTTCCTGCGCGCTACCCTTCTTGCGCGTGGAATCGGCATCGATGCGCAAGATGCGCGCCTCTGGAAACAATTGCTGCAAACCCTCTTCCACCCGCTGCGTACCGCGTCCCAGCGGCTGCAAATCGACGTTGCCGCAGGTGGGGCAATGGCGGGGAATGCGCAATTCCAGGCTGCAATGGTGGCAGCGCAAGCGGTGTTCGGGCTTGTGCAGCACCATGAACGAGGTGCAGCGCGTGCAATTGCTGATCCAGCCGCACGATTCACAGCAGATCACGGGCGAATAGCCGCGCCGGTTCAAGAACAGCAGCGACTGCTCTCCCCGCTCCATGCGCAGCTTCAAGGCGGCTACCAGATGCGAAGTCAGGCCATCTTTCGGCTTGTCACGCTCCATGTCGAGGATCTTGACACGCGGCAACACTGCATTCTTGACGGCCCGTTCGCGCAACTCCAGCTTGCGGTAACGCCCCGTCTGCGCATGGTGCCAGCTTTCCAGCGAGGGCGTGGCCGAGCCCAGCACGATGGGAATCTGCAATTGCCAGGCACGCCACACGGCCAGGTCGCGCGCCGAATAGCGCAAGCCTTCCTGCTGCTTGTAGGAAGGATCGTGTTCCTCGTCGATGACGATCAGCTTGAGCTTGGGCAGCGAGGCCAGGATGGCCAGCCGCGTGCCGAGCACGATGCGCGCCTGGCCCTGGTGGGCGGCCAGCCAGTGCAGCATGCGCTCGCCTTCGGACAGGCTGCTGTGCAAGGTGGCCAGCATGACGCCGGGAAAGCGCGCGCGGATATTGCCTTCCAGCTGAGGCGTCAAATTGATTTCCGGCACCAGGATCAGGATTTGCGCCGCCTCGTCGCGCGCCAGCACCTGGGCGCAGGCTTGCAGATACACTTCCGTCTTGCCGCTGCCCGTCACGCCATACAGCAGGGTCGGCTTGAAACCCCGGGCGCCGCCGATGGCGTCCGCCGCTTCCTGCTGGGCGGCATTCAGGGCCGGCATGTTCAGCGGCGTGCCATCGTGCGCGTCGGCCAGCTTGGCCAGCTTCTTGATGGCGCGGTCCAGCGCCACGGTGGTGAGCACGCGCAAATTTTTCGGCAAGCCCGGCAAGGCGACCTCGCCCAGCGGACGCTGGTAATAATCGGCGGCAAAGGCGGCCAGTGCCAGCCATTCCGGCGACAGGGACGCCAACTGGCTGCGCACGGCCAGCACGTCCTTCAACTTCGCGGCGGGCACGTCGGTGCTGTCGCACACGCCGACGATCAGCCCCATCACTTCGCGCCGGCCGAACGGCACCAGCGCCAGCTGTCCCACTTGCGGCAGCGGCGCGTCAGCGCCGTTCCAGCGGTAATCGAACAGGGCGTTCAAGGGCGTGTCGAGCGCGATTTTCAGGATGCACGACGTCAAAATGCACTGCGACATGGGAAGTTGGCCTATCTCAATAAAAAAGCGCGCCTGGGGTGGATGGCGCGGCGGGATGTCAGGCATCAAGCCAGCGGGCCATGATACTTGTTTCGTCCGTCAAACACCTAACGGCGGACGCGACAGCGTGTCATGCTGCCTGAAGAAAATTCTGTGGATAACTTTGTGGACAAAGCAAAATTAACTTTCAGAAAAATGTGGATAGAAGATTTCGATCGCCGTCAAGAGGGGCACGCAAGAAAAATTAACTATTTAAAATCAATGACTTAAAAATTGATCCCTGGGAGGCGATAAATCCGTGGGGCATTTCCGCCGCTGTGCATAACTGAGCCATTTCTCATTTTTTTGTACAGAAATAAGCACCGTTTTGATGCACTCAATTCGGGAAAATGTCTGCCGCATGAGGTAAAGTTGACAATTGCCGGGCAAGCGTCCGTTTTCGCCAGCCGGGCGGCGAAACATTGTGCAATGATCATGCGCTGCAACATACACTTCAGGTGAAACCTGAACATCTGCGCTAAGTATCGGTTAACAAATTACTTTTCAATTTTATCCACAGAATCTGTTGATAACTTTGTGGACAATGAAGGAATAAGGCTGGCAAACAGAAGAATAACCTTATCAATTGCAATAAAGTCCATCGGACAACGCATTTTTTATTTCTTAATAATCAAGTACTTGCAGAGTCTTCCCGGGCATGACTTTTCGACTGCCTCTTATTTCCGCAGTAAAAAAAATTGTGCATAAGTCGGTATTTTCTTGCTAGTGTGCAGCAAAGAAAAAGGCAGGCTTCCGCTGGAAAGCCTGCCTTTTCTATCCCTGCGCGAGGGGAAACGGGGAATTACTGGCCGCTGCGCATGGCGCGGCTCATGCTGTGCACGGCTTCCACCATGGCAGCCACCGACTCCGGCGGCGTGAACTGGGAAATGCCATGGCCCAGGTTGAATACGTGGCCCGTGCCTGCCGACGGCGCGCCGAAGGCATTCAAGACCTTGGCCACTTCGGCGCGGATCTGCTCGGGGCTGGCGAACAGGATGGCGGGGTCGAGATTGCCCTGCAAGCCCACTTTATGTCCCACCAGCTGGCGCGCGCGCGTCAGGTTGACGGTCCAGTCCAGGCCCACGGCATCGGCGCCGATGTCGGCGATCTGCTCGATCCACTGGCCGCCGCCCTTGGTAAACACGATGGCGGGAATCTTGACGCCATCCTTGTCGCGTTTCAGCTGCGCCACCACTTGCTGCATGTAGGCCAGCGAAAATTCCTGGTAGGCGCCGTCGGCCAGCACACCGCCCCAGGAATCGAAAATCATCACGGCTTGCGCGCCGGCATCGATTTGCGCATTCAGGTACTGCGCCACGGAGGTGGCGTTGATGGCCAGGATGTGGTGCATCAGGTCCGGGCGGTTGTACAGCATTTTCTTGATGGTATGGAACTCTTTCGAGCCGCCGCCTTCCACCATATAGCACGCCAAAGTCCACGGGCTGCCGGAAAAACCGATCAGCGGCACGCGGCCATTGAGTTCCGTGCGGATTTGCGTGACGGCCTTGAAAACGTAGTCGAGCGACTCCAGATCCGGCACGCGCAAAGCCTGCACGTCCTGCTCCGTGCGCAGCGGACGCTCGAACTTCGGTCCTTCGCCATCGGCGAAATACAGGCCCAGGCCCATGGCGTCAGGCACCGTCAGGATGTCGGAAAACAGGATGGCCGCGTCGAGCGGGAAGCGCTCCAGGGGCTGCAAGGTCACTTCCGTGGCGTAATCGGGATTCTTTGCCAGGCCCAGGAAGGAGCCTGCCCGCTCGCGCGTGGCGCGGTATTCGGGCAGGTAGCGGCCCGCCTGACGCATCAGCCAGACTGGGGTGTGCTCGGTCGGCTGGCGCAACAAGGCGCGCAGGAAAGTATCATTCTGGAGCGGAGCAAATTGTGGCATGGAAGGCAATCGAGCTTGGAGAAGCGGTATTATCGCATCCAATCACCGCCATTTCATTGATTCCAGTGCTGCTTTGCCGCATTTGCCACGCACAGCGATGACTTTCGTTGTGCCAGCCCTTCCATTATGATGATGCACGCCGCCGCGCGCCCTGACCCTGCCTGGCGGCCCTTGATCCCCTCACTATACGGAGCCCGCATGACCTCGACCGCATCCAGCACCCCTTATGGCATCTGGCCATCGCCGATCAGCGCGGCCATCGTCGCCGCCGGCGCCTCGCCGCTGACGCAGCTGGCCCTGGGGGGGGCGGATGGCACCGACGTGCTCTGGCTGGCCGGGCGCGCCAGCGAGGCGGGCCGCAATACCCTGCTGCGCCAGCGGGGCGCGCGCATCGATGAATTGACGCCGGCGCCCTTCAATGTGCGCACCCGCGTGCATGAATACGGCGGCGGCGCGTATGCCGTCGACGGCGATACCGTGTATTTTTCGCATTTCGCCGACAATTGCCTGTACCGCGTGGCTGGCGACGGCGCGCCCGAAGCCTTCACCACGGGCGGCAGCACGCGCCACGCAGACTTCGTCATCGATGCGGCCCGTTCCCGCCTGATCGCCGTGCGCGAGCTGCATCCGGCAGAAGGCCACGCGCAGCCGGAAAACTGCCTGGCGGCCGTCGGCTTCGACGGGCGCGACACGGTGCTGGCGCGGGGCCACGATTTTTATGCGGCGCCGCGTTTGTCGCCGGACGGCAGCCAGCTGGCCTGGATCAGCTGGGACCACCCGCGCCTGCCGTGGCAAGGCACGGAACTGTGGCTGGCCGACGTACACGCGGATGGCAGCCTGGGGTCGCCGCGCCTGATCGCCGGCGGCGCGCGCGAATCAATCTGCCAGCCGGAGTGGTCGCCGAACGGCTTGCTGCACTTCGTCTCCGACAGCAGCGGCTGGTGGAATCTGTACCGCCTGCATGGCGCCGACATCGAGGCGCTGTGCCCGATGGAAGCGGAATTTGCCACGCCGCACTGGACCTTCGGCGGCAGCATGTACGGTTTTCTGTCCGACGACGAGATCGTCTGCACGTATATCCAGGCCGGCATCAGCTACCTGGCGCAATTGAACGTGACGGCGGCCAAGCTGGAGCCGATCCCCCACCCGTACCAGGAAATCCGCGAACTGCGCGTGGGGCCCGGCTTCGTCGCGCTCTTGGGCGGCAGCCCCACCATCGCGCTGGAACTGGCGCGCATCGACCTGTCGAACCATGAGCTGGAAGTGCTGGCGCAGTCGATCGCACACTTGCCCGCGCTCGACTGCCTGTCCGTGCCGCGCAGCTTGAGTTTTCCTAGCAGCAATGGCCGCACGGCGTATGCCTTCTTTTATGCGCCCACCAATGGCGATGTGCAGGCGCCGGCAGGCACCTTGCCGCCCGTCATCGTCATCAGCCACGGCGGCCCCACCAGCATGGCCAGCAATACCTTGAAACTGGCGACGCAGTACTGGACCAGCCGCGGCATCGGCGTGCTCGACGTCAACTACGGCGGCAGCAGCGGTTTCGGCCGTGAATACCGCGACGCGCTGCGCGGGCAATGGGGCATCGTCGACGTGGAAGACTGCATCGCCGGCGCGCGCTACCTGGCAACCAACGGCCTGGCCGACCCGGAGCGCCTGATCATCCGCGGCGGCAGCGCGGGCGGCCTGACGACCCTGTGCGCCCTGACCTTCCACGACGTCTTCAAGGCCGGCGCCAGCTATTACGGCGTGTCCGACCTGAAGGGCCTGGACAACGATTCGCACAAGTTCGAATCGCGCTACACCGATTACCTGATCGCTTCGCAGCCGCAAGCCGAGGCGCTATACCGCGAGCGCTCACCCATCCACCACACGGATAAACTCTCGCGCCCGATGATCTTCTTCCAGGGCCTCGATGACAAGGTCGTGCCGCCGCAGCAGTCGCAGCTGATGGTCGACGCCCTGCAGGCGCGCGGCGTGCCCGTCGCCTATGTGCCGCTCGAAGGCGAGGGACATGGCTTCCGCAAGGCGGAAAACATCGTGCGCACGCTGGACGCGGAACTGTATTTCTACCAGCGCGTGTTCGGCCTGCCCGTGGCGGCCGGCGAGCCTCCCGTGCATATCGCCAATTTGCCCGCATGAGCGAACAGAATGGTGACCAACATCTGCTGGACGAGTTCGCCGCCCTGGAGCAGCACGAACAGATGATCCTGGCCCTGCTGGCGATCACGGGCGAAGCGGTGGGCAAGCATGCCGTGTATGAACACTTGCAGCGCGCCAATGTCGTCGAGCCGGACGGCACGCCGTTTGCCCTGCTCACCGTCACGGGCATGCTGCAACATTTGACGCGGCACGCGCTGGCGTGCGAAGTGGTGGGACGCGGCTTTGCCTGCGAAGCCAGGCTGCGCTGGCCCGCCATGCGCGCCGCCATCGAACACCTGGTGTTCCGCGACCTGTGCCAGGCCATCGAGCTGATCAACCCCGTGCGCCGCAACTGGGATGGTTATGTGGAATTGCGCAGCTACCGGCAGGGCGTGGCGCGCCTGCGCATCGCCCTCTTGCGCAATGACGAGGTGCGCCACGTGGCCGCCATCCTGGCCGCTTGCATGGCGTGCTATGAAGCGCAGCAGCTGCATCCGCTGATCGAGATTTTCGGCCGCCCGTTCGAGCCGGAAATGTTGTCTTTCGTCATGCCGCAACTGCAGGATGACATCCTGGCCGTGCTGCTGGGCAATGCCCCGCGCGAGCCGGCCACGGCGCACGCCATCCGCACGTACGCGCGCGCCCACCACGCGCGCCAGGCGGCCGCTGGCGATCATATCGGCGCCGCCCTGCCGCTGGCCCTGGCCGAAGACGCCCTGCTGTGCGGCGAACTCGACGCGGCCGCGCGCTACCTGGCAGGCCAGCAGGGGCCGCAGGCGATGTTTGTCGACAGCAGCATCGCCCTGTTGCGCGGCGAACATGCGCACGCCGTGGCGGGCTTTGAAACGGCCCTGAAAGGGTTGCGCAAGGAGGCGGGCAAGCGCAAACTGTGCTTTACGGGCATCGGCGGCCACCTGTACGTGCTGGCCCTGCTGCGCGGCAATGACGCCAAGCTGCTGAAAAGCGCGGAGACCTATCTCGATATCGCGCTGCACGCGCAGCCGAACCACGACAGCATCGTCTACCAGCAACTCAATACCTTGCGCCTGGTGCGCGCCGGCGTGCAACTGGCGGAAAGCATCCCCACGCGCAGCTGGGAAACGGGACTGCAGGCGCAGCTGTTCCAGGCCTTGCTGTACTACTGGCTTGCGCTACCGCAATTGAGCGAACGCAAGGATCAGCTGCGATCGCTGGTACAGCAAGCCGACGCCGCCGGCTATGATTTGATTGCGGCGCAGGCGGCCGGCTTGCTGGGCTTGATGGGCGAGCCTCAGCAGGAGCGCTATGCGACATCCAAGCGGGCGCAACACGGCTTGACGGACATGGCGCCGTGGTTCGAGCGCCAGGAAGCGTGGCAACGCCAGCTGAGCGCGCTGATCAACCTGCAGCAGAACGCGCCCGCCGAAGCGTTGGGCAGCGTCTCGCGCCTGGTGTGGCTGGTGGCGTTCGACCCGCGCTTTGGCCTGACGGCCGTGGAAGTGCGCGAGCAGAAACGCGACGCGCGCGGCGGCTGGAGCAAGGGCCGCGCCATGGGCTTGAAACGCCTGGCCGAAGAGGCCGGCGACATCGATTTCCTCACGCCGCAAGACGCCCGTGCGGCCGGCAGCATCGCGCCCTTCAAACAATATTATTCGTCAGCACCGCGCTATGAAATCGAGCTCGACAAGGCCGCCATCTTGCTGGTGGGCCACCCGCTCGTCTTCTGGCTCGACCATCCTGACATGCGCGTGGAACTGATCGCCGGCGCGCCCGAGCTCCTCATCAAGTCGCACGAGGGGCAACTGTGGCTGGGCATGCAGCCGCCCCTGCCCGACAGCGGCAGCAATGTGGTGCTGCAGCGCGAAACGCCGACGCGTTTGCGCGTGGTGCACATCCTCGACGAGCACCGGCGCATCGGCGCCATTGTGGGCCTGGGCCTGTCCGTGCCCCTGCATGCGGAAAAACAGGTCATGCAGGCGATAGGCGCCATCTCGTCCATGGTCACCGTGCAATCGGACATCGGCGGCGGCGCCGGCGACGCGGAAGCGATCACGGCCGACCACCGCCTGCACGTGCACCTGCTACCCTATCAACAGGGCTTGAAAATGCAGATTTTGGTACGCCCGCTGCTCGACAACGGCGCCTATTACGCACCCGGCAGCGGCGCCGAAAGCGTGTTTGCCGACGTGGCTGGCCGGGCCGTGCAAGCGCGGCGCGACCTGAACGCGGAACGCGAAGCGCAGCGCCAGCTGATTGGCAAATGCCTGGTGCTGGAAGAGGCGCAAGAAGAGCACGGCGAGTGGCTGCTGGGCCAGCCTGCGCTGGGCCTGCAACTGCTGGTGGAATTGCAGGCGCTGGACCCGGCCGCTATCGGCTCCGGTATTGTGCTGGCCTGGCCCGAGGGCGAAGCGATGCGCGTGTCGAAACGCATCGACAGCGGCCAGGTGCGCCTGAATATCAAGAGTGAAAAAGACTGGTTTGCCGCCAGCGGCGACGTGCAGATCGATGAAGACAAGGTGATGGATTTGCGCGCCTTGCTCGACTTGATGCAGAACAATAAAAGCCGCTTCGTGGCCCTGGGCGACAACCAGTTCCTGGCCCTCAGCGACGAATTGCACCGGCGCCTGTCGGAACTGGCCGCGTATGGCGAGGCGCATGCCGATGGCGTGCACATCCACCCGCTGGCCGCCTTCGCGCTGGAAGAGCTGGCCAACGATGCGGGCGGCGTCAAGGCGGATAAACTATGGCGCGAACACTTGCTGCGCCTGCGCGCCCTCGACGATTTTACGCCGCAGCTGCCCAGCACCCTGCAAGCGAACCTGCGCGACTACCAGCTGGCTGGCTTTGAATGGCTGGCGCGCTTGGCGCACTGGGGCGTGGGCGCCTGCCTGGCCGACGACATGGGACTCGGCAAGACCTTACAAGCGCTGGCCCTGATCCTGGCGCGCGCGCCCAACGGCCCCACCCTGGTCGTGGCCCCCACGTCCGTCTGCATGAACTGGATCAGCGAAGCGCAGCGCTTCGCGCCCACCTTGAACATCAAACTGTTCGGCAGCGGCGACCGCGCCGAGATGCTGGAAACATTGCAGCCGTTTGACGTGGTGGTGGCCAGCTATGGCTTGCTGCAGCAGGAAGCCACCATGTTTGCCGGCGTGCGCTGGCATACGATCGTGCTCGACGAAGCGCAAGCGATCAAGAATGGCGCCACCAAGCGCTCGCAAGCCGTGATGGCCCTGCAAGGGGATTTCCGCATGGTGGCCAGCGGCACGCCACTGGAAAACCACCTGGGCGAATTGTGGAATCTGTTCCGCTTCATCAATCCCGGTTTGCTGGGCACCCTCGACCAGTTCAACCTGCGCTTCGCGGGGCCGATTGAGAAAGATCAGGACAAGCGCGCGGCGGCCGGCGCGCGCCTGCGACTGCGCCGCTTGATCGCGCCCTTCATCCTGCGCCGCACCAAGACGCAAGTGCTGTCGGAATTGCCGTCGCGCACGGAAATCGTGCTGGAAGTGGAACTGTCACCGCAGGAAACGGCGCTGTACGAATCCTTGCGCCGCGAAGCGCTGGAAAAGCTGGCCATGGTGGAAGGGCCGGCGTCCAAGAAAGCCATCCAGATCCTGGCCGAAATCATGAAGCTGCGCCGCGCCTGCTGCCATCCACAGCTGGTGGCGCCCGAGCTGGGCCTGGCCAGCAGCAAGCTGGCGGCCTTCGCGCAGCTGCTGTCGGGCTTGCTGGAAAACCGCCACAAAGTGCTCGTCTTCAGCCAGTTCGTCGACCATTTGACCCTGATCCGCCAGCACCTGGAGCAGCATGGCGTCAGCTATCAGTATCTCGACGGCAGCACGCCCATGCAGGAGCGCAAGCGCCGGGTGGACGCCTTCCAGGCGGGCGACGGCGATGTCTTCCTGATCAGCCTGAAAGCGGGCGGCATGGGCATCAACCTGACGGCGGCCGATTACGTGATCCACATGGACCCGTGGTGGAACCCGGCCGTGGAAGACCAGGCCTCGGACCGCGCCCACCGCATGGGACAATTGCGTCCCGTCACCATTTACCGGCTGGTGGCGAAACACACGATCGAAGAAGGCATCGTCGAATTGCACCAGCACAAGCGCGACCTGGCCGACAGCTTGCTGGAAGGCAGCGACGCGGCTGCGCGCATGTCGGCCAACGACATGCTGGGCATGCTGCAGGAGGGATTGAAAAAATAAACGGCAAGCCGCGTTCCATGCGATGATCGTTTTTCCGTTCTTCTTTCTTGCCCCATGACCGACTTTATCGCCACCACCGCCGGCCAGCGCGCCACCTTTTTGTGCGGCAAATCCTGGACCGCCTACGTCAGCACTTTCGTCATTGCCGTGCTGCTGTTTTTTGCCGCCCTGCCGCTGGCCTTCAAGTACAACGCGCGCGCCGCCTTCGTGGTGCTGATCGGCTCGGCCCTGATCGTCGGCTACCGCCTGCTGACCATCCGCAGCTATCAGCTGTACTACGACGAGGCAGGCGTCTGGCTGGCATCCGGCATCTTGCCGTGGAAAAAGAAACTCACGGGTGTCAAATGGCGCGACATGGATGAAGCCGTCTATGAAACCAATTTCTGGAGCTGGCTGTTCCAGTCCTACACGGTGCGCGTCAGCCAGCGCTACACGCAAGACATCGAAATCCACGCCACTGGCATGGCGCGCGGCAAGGATGCCGTGGCGGCCCTGAATGCACGCCATCAAGAGATGCTGCAAGGCAGCGCCATCGTCGTCTAGCACCGCGCGCGCCCGGCGCAAAAAACTGCGCAAGCGCGGCAATTAATGCTAATCTTTGGCCGCCCTGGCAAGCAAAGCCAACCTTTCAATAGTTGTTTGTTACTTATATTATCAGTTTATTATTTTCTGATTAGAACAAACAGCAAAATATTCAAGAGATAAACTATGCTGATAAGAAATAAAGTTATGCTCGCCGCATTGATGATGGCCTTTACCCTGACACCGGCCAGCGCCGCCAAGAAGCCGCAGAAGAACGGCAAGGCCAGTACCAGCAGCAGCAAGAAAAAAACCGTCGCCAAGAAGGCGGCCGTCGTCAGCGCCGCCACGGCAGCCACGCTCGCCGCCGTCGCCAGCGAGAACAGCAGCGACCGTTCCATGAATAACCTGAGCGGCCAATTCCTCACGGCCCTGTGGCGCCTGGACCCGGAAAGCGCGATTTCCGTCGGCAAGTACGATGGCGCCGCCAACCTGAGCATCCCCGACGCGGCCAGCCGCCAGAAGCAACTGGCCTTCATCGAAGAATGGCTGGGCAAGTTCGGCAAGCTGAATGCCGGCAAGATGTCGGACAAGCAACGTACCGACCTGGCCTTGCTGACGAATAAACTGCAATCGGACCGCTGGTATCTGACCACTTTCCGCGAATTCGAATGGAACCCTGCCCAGTACAACGTAGCCGGTTCCATCGACTTCATCCTGAACACGGAGTACGCGGCGCAGCCGCAGCGCTTGCGCACCTTGCTCAAGCGCATCGCCACCGTGCCGCAATACTATGCGGCCGCGCGCGCCAGTATCAATCACCCCACACGCGAACACACGCAGCTGGCCATCGCCCAGAGCGCTGGCGTGCTCAGCGTGCTTGACGACCTGAACAAGACGGCACAGGCGTCCATCCTGACGCCGCTCGAAAAACAGCTGTACAACGCGCGCATCGCCGCGGCCCGCACGGCCGTGCAAGGCTATGCCGCCTGGCTGACGGAGCAGGATGTGGCGCTGGCGCAGAACGGCAATGCACGCTCCTTCCGCATCGGCAAGGACTTGTACGAACAGAAATTTGCCTACGATATCCAGGCCAGCGTGAGCGCCGAGCAGATGTACCAGAAAGCCCTGGCCGCGCGCGAAAAGTTGCTCGAACACATGGATAGCCTGTCCGACGAGCTGTGGGTGAAAACCATGGGCGCCACGGCCAAGCCGGCGGATCGCACGGCGAAGATCGGCATGGTAATCGACAAGCTGTCCAGCAAGCATGTGGCCGCCGCCGATTTCGTGCCGGAAATTCGCCGCCAGATTCCGGAATTGCAGGAATGGGTGACCAGCCACAACCTGCTGACGATGGACCCGAAGAAACCGCTGGTCGTGCGTGAAACCCCGGCCTACCAGCGCGGCGTGGCCGGCGCCAGCATCGAAGCGCCCGGCCCCTACCGTCCGCAGGACCGTACCTATTACAACGTGACGCCGCTCGATGGCGAAACGCCGGAACAGGCGGAAAGCAGCTTGCGCGAATACAACCACTGGATCTTGCAGATCCTGAACATCCACGAAGCCATTCCCGGCCATTACACGCAGCTGGTGTACGCCAACAAGTCGCCGTCGCTGGTCAAGTCCATCTTTGGCAACGGCGCCATGATCGAAGGCTGGGCCGTGTATGGCGAGCGCATGATGCTTGAATCGGGCTATGGCAATAACGCGCCGGAAATGTGGCTGATGTACTCGAAGTGGAACTTGCGCAGCGTCACCAACACCATCCTCGACTACAGCGTGCACGTGCTGGGCATGACGCAAGAGCAGGCGCTCGACCTGCTGACGCGCCAGGCCTTTCAGACCAAGCGTGAAGCGACGGAAAAATGGCGCCGCGTGCAGCTGAGCTCGGTGCAACTGACCAGCTATTTCAGCGGCTACAGCGAGATCATGGACTTGCGCGAACAACGCAAGCAAGCGCTGGGCAGCAAATTCGTGCTGAAGGATTTCCATGAGCAATTCCTCAGCTACGGCAGCGCGCCCGTGAAAGTCATCAAGGAACTGATGAATTAAGCGGTACGCATCTCACCTTGCAAAGGGCGCCGCGGCGCCCTTTTTGCATCCGTTTGCGCCGCCGCAAACTACCCTGCCTGATACGTTCTACGCTGGCGTGAAGGCAGGCGCAGCTCTCCTCACTGGCAATTGCCGATTTTTCTGCTAGGCTGGTAATCAGGAGCGTCCATGCATATGCCCATCCAGTTCGATACCCTTGACTACGCCAAACGTCTCGCGTCAGCGGGCGTTCCCACCACGCAAGCCGAAGCGCATGCCTCGGCCCTTGGTGATGTGCTGGGCAGGGCCGTAGTCGTCCATGGCGAGCTGGCGGTGCTAGAGCATAACGTGCTCGGGGAAATCAAGCTCGTTGAGCAAAAAATCGATGCCCGCCTGGAACGCATGGACTTGCGCCATGGCGCGGACATGAAGCATGTCTACTGGATGATGAGCACCCTGATCCTGCTCAACCTGGGCATCCTCAGCAAACTGATGCTGCAGTAAAACACGCAACGACGGTCCACCAACTAATCCGGCAATGAAAAAGCCGCTGCTCCCGAAGGAAGTCAGCGGCTTTTGCCTGCATGTCCGTTTGCCGTCTAGGACGCTTCTTCCGGCGCCTGGGTGGCCTTGACGAAGATGGGCGCCACCAGCAGGCCCAGTTCGAACAGCAGGCACATGGGAATGGCCAGCGAGAACTGGCTGACGACGTCCGGCGGCGTGACGATGGCGGCAATCACGAAAGCGCCGACGATGATGTAGGGACGCACTTCCTTGAGTTTCGCGATAGTAACCAAGCCCATGCGCACGAGGATCACCACCACCACGGGCACCTCGAACGTGGCGCCAAAGGCCAGGCACATCGACATGACGAAATCGAGGTAGTTTTCGATATCGGGCGTAACGGCAATCGAGGATGGCGAGAAATCACTGATGAAGTGAAACACGCGGCCAAACACAAAGAAGTAGCAGAAGGCCACGCCGGCGATGAACAGCAGGGACGAGGAGATGACCAGCGGCGCAATCAGACGCTTTTCATGCGTGTACAAGCCGGGCGCGATAAAGGCCCACATCTGGTACAGCACCCAGGGCAAGGCGACGATGAAGGCGATCACCAGGGTCACTTTCATCGGCACCAGGAACGGCGAAATCACGCCGGTGGCGATCATTTTCGAGCCGGCCGGCAGCGAGGCGATCATCGGTGCGGCAATAAAATCGTAGATATGCGAAGGGCCGGGCCAATAAAACAGCACGGCGCAGACGACGGCAATGCCGATCGAGGCCTTGACCAGGCGGTTGCGCAGCTCGACCAGATGCGAGATAAAGGTTTCTTCCACCGGGGATTTGCTACTCATGAGTAAAAGGAGGAGGAACTGGCGCGCGGACGGAAGCGCGCCACGCGGGCGGCTGCCGACTGCACGTGCTGCTTGCCGCCATGGCGCTGCTTGTACCAGCCAGGGATGGCGGAATTGCGCACCAGCTTCTTGCGGCGAAATTCGCGCGCCTTGCGGGCCAGGTCTTCGTTGGTGGCGCGCAGCATGGCTTCATGGGCATCGTGGTGCCCATCATACGAGCTGGAATCGCCGCGCCAGGCGTTTTCCACCTCGGCCAGGTTGCCGGAGATCGAGTTTTCCACGCCATGCATGGACTTCTCCACGCTTTGCTTGACCGAATGAGCCGCATCCTGCACGTCTTTCTGCAGGTTTTTCAGCTCTTCCAGTTCAATTTCGCGCGAGACTTCGGATTTCACCTGGTTCAGGTAGCGTTGCGCGCGGCCATACAGGGTGCCGGCCATGCGTGCTACTCTCGGCAACTTTTCAGGGCCGATGACTATCAACGCAACCACGCCGATGATGGCGATTTTAGAGAGACCGAGATCGATCATAAGCGGACAAGGGCTGTTACCGGACGAGGCAAGCGCCCCGCCACGCTATCAGAACTTGCTTTTCTCTTTCGTCTCGACGTCGATGGTGCTTTTGTCGGCCACTTGCGATGGCGCAGCAGGAGGGGTATTGGCTGCCGGAGCGTCATCTTCGCCCTTGACGCCATCCTTGAAGCCTTTGACGGCTTTGCCGATATCACCGCCGATATTGCCCAGTTTCTTGGTGCCGAAGACCAGCATCACAATCACCAGAACGATCACCCAGTGCCAAATACTCAATGAACCCATCACATTCTCCTTGCGGGACGGTGCCCGAATAGCGTCAACCAATGCCGGTAGTATACACGCGAACCCGGCGTACGGCGAAATCAGTGCTGACCGCGCCAGGGGCGGGGACCGCCGTACACATGCATGTGCAGGTGATACACCTCTTGACCGCCGTTCGGGCCGCTGTTGATCATGGTCTTGAAGCCGCCGACAGGCGTGCCATCGGCCTCATACGTGACGGCGCAGCCGAACTCGGCAGCGAGCTTCGGCGCCAGGCGCAGCAGCTTGCCCAGTAGTTCCGTATGGCTGTCATCGCAGTCGGACAGGCTGGCCACGTGGCGCTTCGGGATCAACAGCAGATGCACGGGGGCGGCCGGGTTGATGTCCTTGAAGGCCAGCAAGTCGTCGTCTTCATACACGATGGTCGAGGGAATTTGTTTTGCAGAAATCTTGCAAAAAATACAGTTATCCACGCACGCTCCAATAAAGTCAGTGATTGTCCGTTTCGCCGGCGTCGCGCAGTTCATCCTTGCGCGCCGCCTTTTCTTCGAGGCCGGACAAGCCTTCACGGCGCGCCAGCTCGTCGAGCACCTGCTGCGGCGTCAGGTCGAACTGCGCCAGCAGCACCAGCGAGTGAAACCACAGGTCGGCGCATTCGTACAGGACCTTCGACGGGTCGTTGTCGCGCCGCGCATCCTTGGCGGCCATCACCGTTTCCGTGGCCTCTTCGCCGATTTTTTTCAAAATGGCGTCATCGCCCTTGGCAAACAGGCGCGCAACATAGGAGGTCGCGGGGTCGCCGCCGTTGGCCGGCTTGCGCGATTCGATCACGGCGGCCAGGCGCTTCAAGGTTTCACTCATTTGGTCTTGCTTTCCGCGTAAATCGTGTCAGGGTCTTTCAGGACGGGGTCGGTGATCTGCCATTCACCCGTTTTTTCATCGCCTTCGAATTTCTGGAAGAAACACGAATGGCGGCCAGTATGGCAGGCGATGCCGCCGGCTTGCTCGATTTTCAGCAAGACCACGTCCTCGTCGCAATCGAGGCGGATTTCCAGCACCTTTTGCGTGTGGCCGGACTCTTCGCCCTTGTGCCAGAGTTTCTTGCGCGAACGGCTCCAGTACACAGCTTCACCCAGCTCCACCGTGCGCGCCAGCGCGTCGCGGTTCATCCAGGCAAACATCAGCACGTCATTGCTGCCCGCTTCCTGCGCGATCACGGGCACCAGGCCGTGCTCGTCCCATTTGACCTTTTTCAGCCACTTGGCATTGCTTGCTACGATGGTTCCGTTTTGCATGTTCTGTATCCTGCTTAATTTACTGCTTATCTTTACGCCAGGCGCATGGGAATGCCCTGCTGCGCCATGAAACGCTTGGCTTCCTGTACCGTGTGCTGGCCATAATGGAAGATGCTGGCGGCCAGCACGGCGTCCGCACGGCCCACCTTGATGCCGTCGACCAAATCCTGCAAGCCGCCCACGCCGCCCGAGGCGATGACGGGAATGCTGACGGCATCGGATACGCCGCGCGTCAGGCCCAGGTCGAAGCCCACTTTGGTGCCATCGCGGTCCATGCTGGTCAGCAAGATTTCTCCGGCGCCCAGGCTTTCCATTTTACGCGCCCATGCGAACGCGTCCAGGCCCGTGGCAATGCGCCCGCCGTGGGTAAACACTTCCCACTTGCCGGGCGACACCTGCTTGGCGTCGATGGCGACGACGATGCATTGCGAGCCGTGCTTTTGCGATGCCTCAAACACCAGTTGCGGGTTCGTCACGGCCGAGGTGTTGATGCTGACCTTGTCGGCGCCCGCGTTGAGCAACCGGCGCACGTCTTCCACCACGCGCACGCCGCCGCCCACGGTCAGCGGAATGAACACTTGCGACGCCACCGCTTCGATGATGTCGAAGATCAGGCCGCGGTTGTCGCTGGACGCGGTAATGTCGAGGAAAGTGATTTCATCGGCGCCCTGCTCGTCATAACGGCGCGCGATTTCCACCGGGTCGCCGGCGTCGCGCAATTGCGTGAAGTTGACGCCTTTGACGACGCGGCCATTGGTCACGTCGAGGCAGGGGATGATACGTTTTGCAAGCATGATGGTATCCAGATTGTCGCCAGGCCGGGCATGCACGCGCACGCCCAAGGCCGGGCTGGCTTAAACGGCGGCGTCGGTCAGTTCGTCGGCGCGTTCTTGCGCCTGCGCCAGGTCGATCGTGCCTTCATAGATGGAACGGCCGCAGATCACGCCTTCGATGCCTTCGGCCTGGACCGCGCACAGCGCTTCCACGTCGCCGATATTGTGCAGGCCGCCCGAGGCAATGACGGGAATCTTGACCGCTTGCGCCAGCTTGACGGTGGCTTCGATATTGATGCCGCCCATCATGCCGTCGCGGCCGATGTCCGTATAAATGATGGATTCAACGCCGTAGGCTTCGAATTTCTTCGCCAGGTCGATCACTTCGTGGCCCGACATCTTGCTCCAGCCATCCGTTGCCACCTTGCCATCCTTGGCATCGAGGCCGACGATGATGTGGCCCGGGAAGGCGCCGCAGGCGTCGTGCAGGAAGCCGGGGCTTTTCACGGCCGCCGTGCCGATGATGACGTAGGTGATACCGGCGTCGAGGTAGCGCTCGATGGTATCGAGGTCGCGGATGCCGCCGCCCAACTGCACGGGGATTTCCTCAATGTCGTTTTCCAAGGCGAAATCCTGCACGGCCTTCAGGATGGCTTTCACGGCGCCTTCGTTCTTCGGCTTGCCGGCAAAGGCCCCGTTCAGGTCGACCAGGTGCAGCCGGCGCGCGCCTTGCATCAGCCAATGGCGGGCCATTTCGGCCGGGTCTTCGGAAAATACGGTGGCAAGTTCCATATCGCCTTGTTTCAGGCGTACGCAGTGACCGTCTTTCAGGTCGATGGCGGGAATAAGCAGCATGGTCAGTGTGGTATCAGAGTGAGTGAGAAGCGAAGCCGGAAAGGCCACGAAGGTACGTCAAAAGGTACATTAATACGATATGTCAGGGTTGCCAGTGAACGAAGTTCTTGTACAGCTGCAAGCCAGCGGCAGCACTTTTTTCAGGGTGAAACTGTGTCGCGAAAATATTATCACGCGCGACGGCGCACGCGAACGGCGCGCCATACACAGTCTCGCCCACCGTGTGCGCCGCCTCTTGAGGTTGAGCAAAATAGCTGTGCACAAAGTAAAAATACGCATTGTCGTCTATGCCATCCCACATCGCATGGGACGCCGTTTGGCGCACTTGGTTCCAGCCCATTTGCGGCACCTTGAAGCGCGAACCGTCTTCCTGCACCTGGCCGTCGAGCTTGAAGCGCACGACCTTGCCTGGCAGCAAGCCCAGACCAGCCGCATCGCCCTCTTCGCTGCCGTCGAACAGCATTTGCTCGCCGATGCACACGCCCAGCACGGGCTTGCTGTCGGCGGCGCGCAGCAGCGCTTCGAGCACGCCCGATTCGCGCAGGCTGCGCATGCAGTCGGGCATGGCGCCCTGGCCCGGCAAGACGATGCGGTCGGCGCTGTCGATGTCGGCAGCTACGCCGGAAATGCGCACATCGGCGTCCGGCGCCACGGCACGCAGGGCCTGCGCCACCGAGCGCAGGTTGCCCATGCCGTAATCCACCACCACAATTTTATTCATGTTTGATCTCGGAATCTACAGTGGTTCGCGGGCGCTTACAGGCTGCCCTTGGTCGATGGAATGATGCCGGCCGCGCGCTCGTCGAGCTCGGCAGCCATGCGCAGCGCGCGGCCAAAGGCCTTGAACACGGTTTCGCACTGATGGTGGGCGTTCGTGCCGCGCAAGTTGTCGATATGCAATGTCACGCCCGCATGGTTGACGAAGCCGCGGAAAAATTCCAGCGTCAGATCGACGTCGAAGCCGGCGATCATGGCGCGCGTAAACGGGATGTGGTATTCGATGCCCGGGCGGCCCGAGAAATCGAGCACCACGCGCGACAGCGCCTCGTCCAGCGGCACATACGCATGGCCGTAGCGGCGGATGCCCTTCTTGTCGCCGATGGCCTTGGCCACGGCCATGCCCAGGGTGATGCCCACGTCTTCCACCGTATGGTGGTTGTCGATATGCACGTCGCCCGTCGCTTCGATATCCAGGTCGATCAAGCCATGGCGGGCGATCTGGTCCAGCATATGGTCGAGGAAGGGCACGCCGGTGTTCAGCTTTTGCTGGCCGGTGCCGTCCAGGTTGAGGGCGACGCGAACTTGCGTCTCATTGGTGTTGCGCGTGATTTCTGCGGTGCGGTTCATGGGAGGCTCTGGCGATAGGCTAAACGAGGGATGCCTTGAAGGCATCGTAAAAAAGGGAATTCTCTTCCGGGGTGCTGACGCTGATGCGCAGGCAATTGACCAGCGCAGCATGCATTTTACTCATATTTTTAATTAAAACCCTGCGGGCAAGCAGTTTTGCGCAAACATCGTCGGCATCAGCCACACGAATCAGAAGAAAATTTGCCTTCGAGGGAAACACCGTCACGCCGGGCAGCGCCGCCAGGCGCAGCGCCAGGTCGTCGCGCGCGCTGTTGAGCAGGTCCGCCTGGGCATTCAACACGTCGAGGTGCTCGAGCGCGAATTCGGCCGCCGCCTGCGTCAGCACATTCACATTGTACGGCGGACGCACTTTTTCAAATTGCGCCAGCAGGGCCGGCGCGGCCGACATATAGCCGAGGCGTATGCCGGCCAGGCCCAGTTTCGACACGGTGCGCATGACCACCAGGTTTTCGAATTCAGGCAGGCGGCCCATGAAGCTGTGCTTCGCGAACGGCTCGTACGCTTCGTCGACGACGGCGATGCCGGTGTCGCCCAAGGCGGCCAGGATGCGCTCGATGTCGGCGCTGGCAAACAGGTTGCCCGTCGGGTTGTTCGGATACGCGAGGAACACCAGCGCCGGGCGGTGCTGTTCAATGGCCGCCAGCATGGCCGGCATATCCAGGCTGAAGTCCGGCTTCAACGGCACGCCGACGAAATCCATGCCGGCAAACTGCGCCGAGCGCGCATACATGACGAAGGCGGGCACGGGCGCCAGCAGCACGGCGCGCTTGCCCGGCTCCTGGTGGGCGCAAGCCATGGCCAGGATGGAAATGAGTTCATCGGAGCCGTTGCCCAGCATGACGTCGTAACCGTCTGGCACGCCGAGCTTGGCGCAGATGGCAGCCTGCAAGCTGGCGTAGGACGGCGGATAGCGGTTCAGCGCCACGCCGGCCAGGCGCGCGCCCAGTTCCTCGCGCAGCTGCTGCGGCAGCGGATACGGGTTCTCCATCGCATCGAGTTTGATGTAACCGCTGGCATCGGCTACCTGGTAGCTTTTGACGGCCCGCACATCGGAGCGCACGGTGTTGCTGATTAACTGATCGAGGAAAGACATGCTGCAAACACTCCTGATGGAATTAAATGGAGACTAAATGACGACGTCTTCCGGCACGGCGGCGCTGCGCGCCTTGCGGGCCGGCGTTTTTTTCACGGCGGGCGGCTTTTTCGCCGTTGCCGGCTTCTTCACGGCCGCCTTGGCGGCCTTCGATGCGGGAGCGGCCGGTTCGGCCAGTTCCTGCGCCAGTGCCGCCAGGCGCTGTTCGATGATGGCGCAGTAGTCGGGATTCAGTTCGAAACCGACGAAATCGCGGCCGCAACGCTTCGCCGCCAGCGCCGTGGTGCCGCTGCCCATGAACAGGTCGAGCACCACGCCGCCGGGCGGGCAAGAGGCCTTGAGCATGCGCTCGATGATTTCGAGCGGCTTTTGCGTCGGGTGGTCGGCCCGTTCCGGGTGTTCCTTGTGCAGGCGCGACACGCTCCACAAGTCTTTCGGGTTGTAGCCCACTTCCAGCCATTTGGCGCCGATGAAGATCGAGCGCGAACGGGCTTTCTTGGTGGCCGCGTCGTAGGCGATGCGCACCGCGTCAAGGTCGAAGTAGTAATCCTTGCGCTTGACGAAGAAGCCGATGGTGTCGTGCACCGATGAAAAGCTGCGCACACTGCCGCCCATGGACGGCACGCGGCGGTCCCAGATGATTTCATTCATCATCGCCATGCGCTGTTTCAGCATGACGAAGATCTCCGGCGAATAGCGCCAGGTGAGAAAGATATACAGGCTGCCGTTGGCTTTCAGCTTGGGCAGCGCCGCATCGATCCACGCTTCCGTCCAGCGCAGGTAGTCGGCCACGGACTGCTGGTCCGAGGCATTGCCGTAATCCTTGCCCAGGTTGTACGGCGGATCCGTCAGGATCAGGTCCACCGAGCCATCGGGAATGCGCGCCAGCCCCGCCAGCGCGTCCTCGCAATAAACCCGGTTGACCCAGTCCGGCCGCTCCGCCATATTCGTCATGGCTGCGGCTTCAAACGCAGTTCGGCGCTGCGCGCGTGGGCTTGCAAGCCTTCGCCGTACGCCAGGGTGGCGGCGACACGGCCCAGGGTTTGCGCGCCCGCTTCACTGACGTGAATGATGGACGAGCGCTTCTGGAAGTCGTACACGCCCAGCGGCGACGAAAAGCGCGCCGTGCGCGAGGTTGGCAGCACGTGATTGGGACCGCAGCAATAGTCGCCCAGCGATTCGGACGAGTAGCGGCCCAGGAACATGGCGCCCGCGTGGCGGATCTGCTCGACCCACTGCTGCGGGTTTTCCGCCGAGATTTCCAGGTGTTCCGCGGCGATGGAATTGGCGATTTCACACGCTTCTTGCATGCTGCGCACCTTGATCAGCGCGCCCCTGTCCTGCAGCGAGGTGCTGATGGTGGCCTGGCGCGGCATCGTCGGCAACAGCTTGGCGATGCTCGCTTCGACTTGCGCGATGTAGCCGGCGTCGGGGCACAGCAGAATCGCTTGCGCCAGCTCGTCGTGCTCGGCCTGCGAAAACAGGTCCATCGCAACCCAGTCCGGGTCCGTCGTGCCGTCACACAACACCAGGATTTCGGACGGTCCCGCGATCATGTCGATGCCGACGATGCCGAACACGCGGCGCTTGGCGGCGGCTACATAGGCGTTGCCGGGGCCGACGATTTTATCGACGGCGGCAATCGTCTGCGTGCCGTAGGCCAGCGCGCCGACCGCTTGCGCGCCGCCGATGGTGATCACGCGCGTCACGCCGGCGATCGCCGCGGCGGCCAACACCATCTGGTTTTTCACGCCATCGGGCGTCGGCACCACCATGATGATTTCGCCCACGCCCGCCACATGCGCGGGAATGGCGTTCATCAGCACGGACGACGGATAAGCTGCCTTGCCGCCCGGGACATAGATGCCGACCCGGTCCAGCGGCGTGATCTTCTGGCCCAGCACCGTGCCATCGGGCTCGGTGTAAGTAAAACCGCGCAATTCCTCGCGCTGGCGTTCGTGGAAGACGCGGATGCGCTGCGCGGCGATCTGCAGCGCTTCGCGCTGCGCCGACGGCAAGCCGTTCAGGGCCGCCTGCAGTTCGGCTTGCGAAATATCAAAGGCCGCCATTTCCGCCGCGCCGCCATGCGGGATGCGATCGAAACGGTTGGTGTATTCCAGTACCGCGGCGTCGCCGCGCGTTTTCACATCGGCCAGGATTTTCGCAACCGACGTTTCAATCGCTGCATCGGTGCCCGCCTCGAACGCCAGCAGCGTGTCGAGCGATTGTTGGAAACCATCCTGGCTTGAATCGAGCTTGCGTATCTGTATCGGCATAATCGGCTTTCTGCTACTGAGTGTCTAGGCTTGCGAAGCGCGTTCAAACGCCTCGATAATCGGCTGCAAGCGCTCGCGCTTGAGCTTGAGCGCAGCCTGGTTGACCACCAGGCGCGACGAGATTTCCATGATGTGCTCGACTTCGACGAGGTTGTTCGCGCGCAAAGTGCTGCCCGTGCTGACCAGGTCGACGATGGCGTCGGACAGGCCGACCAGGGGCGCCAGCTCCATCGAGCCATACAGCTTGATCAGGTCGACGTGCACGCCCTTGGCGGCGAAATGCTCGCGCGCCGTGTGCACGAACTTGGTGGCCACGCGCAGGCGCGCGCCCTGCTGCACGGCCTTTTCGTAGTCAAAGCCGGCCTGCACCGCCACCGACATGCGGCAGGCGGCGATATTCAGGTCGATTGGCTGATACAGGCCTTCGCCGCCGTGTTCGAGCAAGACATCCTTGCCCGCCACGCCGAAATCGGCCGCGCCGTACTGCACGTAGGTCGGCACGTCGCTGGCGCGCACGATGATGACGCGCACGTTCGGATCGTTGGTGGCCAAAATCAGCTTGCGCGAGGTCTCCGGGTTTTCCAGTACCTTGATGCCGGCCGCTTCCAGCAGCGGCATGGTGTCCTCAAAAATGCGGCCTTTCGAGAGCGCCAGGATCAGCTGGGAGCTGTCACCGTTGTTCGATCCGTTCATGCTCATTCCTTTTCTTGTTTTTACTTGATGCGCACGATGTTCGCGCCGACTGCCGACAATTTCACTTCCATGCGGTCGTAACCGCGGTCGAGGTGATAGATGCGGTCGATCAGCGTTTCGCCGTCGGCCGCCAGGGCGGCGATCACCAGCGACGCCGAGGCGCGCAGGTCGGTCGCCATCACTGGCGCGCCGCGCAGCTGCTTGACGCCGGCGATGATGGCCGTGTTGCCCTCGATGGTGATATCGGCGCCCAGGCGATTCATTTCCTGCACGTGCATGTAGCGGTTTTCAAAAATCGTCTCGGTGACGCGGCTGGCGCCATTGGCGATCGTGTTGACGGCCATGAATTGCGCCTGCATGTCGGTCGGGAAGCCCGGATATTCCGTGGTGCGGAAGCTGACGGGGTTCGGACGGGCCGACATCTCGGCGCGGATCCAGTCGGCACCGAAGGTCATCGTCAGGCCCATGGCGCGCAGCTTGTCGAGGGCCGCGTCGAGAATGTCGGTGCGCACGTTGCGCAGGGTGATATCGCCGCCGGTGGCCGCCACGGCGCACAGGAAGGTGCCCGTTTCGATACGGTCGGGTATCACCGCGTGGGAGGCGCCATGCAAGGCGTCAACGCCCTGGATCACCAGGCGGCTGGTGCCGATGCCGTCGATCTTCGCGCCCATGGCCACCAGCAGGTGGGCCAGGTCGGTTACTTCCGGTTCGCAGGCGGCGTTTTCCAGGATGGTTTCGCCTTCGGCCAGGGTCGCGGCCATCAGCAAGTTTTCGGTGCCGGTGACGGTGATCATGTCGGTGACGATGCGCGCGCCTTTCAGCTTGGCGCACTTGGCGTAGATGTAGCCCGCTTCGATGCGGATCTCGGCACCCAGCGCTTCCAGGCCCTTGATGTGCTGGTCGACGGGGCGCGAACCGATGGCGCAGCCGCCCGGCAGCGAGACCTTGGCTTCGCCGAAGCGCGCCAGCATGGGGCCCAGCACCAGGATCGAGGCGCGCATGGTTTTCACCAGTTCATACGGCGCTTCCAGGGTGTCGATGGCGCTGCCATTCAAGACCACGCGGTCGCCGTCCTGCTGCACTTTCAGGCCAGTCTGGCCCAGCAGTTTCAACATGGTGGCGACGTCGTGCAGGTGCGGCACGTTCGTCAGGTCCAGGTCGCCCGCGGTCAGCAGGCCGGCGCACAGGATGGGCAGGGCGGCGTTTTTCGCGCCGGAGATGGCGATGTCGCCGTTCAGGCGGTTGCCGCCGTTGATGAGGAGCTTGTCCATGTGCTTATCCTTGGAATTCTTCAGGTGTCAGGGTTTTCATCGACAGCGCGTGGATTTCCTCGCGCATGCGGTCGCCCAGCGCCGCATAGACGATCTGGTGGCGGGCGATCAAACGTTTGCCGGCAAACGCGGGCGAAACGATCACGGCCTGGAAGTGCTGGCCGTCGCCCTCCACTTCGAGGTGCGTGCATTCGAGGCCGGCCGACAGGTAGCCGTGGATCAGTTCTGGAGTGGTGGTCACGATAAGTCCTTGATATTGAATAATGTAGTGATGTGATGTGCCGCAATCAATGGCGCCGCAATTAGTGTCGCAACTAGTGACGCAAACGATAGCCGCTTTTCAGCAGGCGGATCGATGCCAGCGCCAGGATCACGAGGAAGCCGGCGACGATGGAAAGACTGAGCCAGGGGCTGACGTCGGACACGCCGAAGAAGCCGTAGCGGAAGCCGTCGATCATGTAGAAGAAGGGGTTCAGGTGCGACACCGTCTGCCAGAACGGCGGCAGCGAATGGATCGAATAGAACACGCCCGACAAAAAGGTGGCCGGCATGATCAGGAAGTTCTGGAAGGCGGCCAGCTGGTCGAATTTTTCGGCCCAGATGCCGGCGATCAGACCCATGGTGCCCAGCATGGCGGCGCCCAGGAAGGCAAAGATGACGATCCACAGGGGCGCGACGAACGACAGGTCGGCGAACCAGCAAGTGATGGCAAACACGCCAAAGCCCACGGCCAGGCCGCGCGCGACGGAAGCGAGTACATACGCCGAGAAGATTTCCCAGTGCGACAAAGGCGTCAGCAGCACGAACACCAGGTTGCCCGTGATCTTGGACTGGATCAGCGAGGACGAGGAATTGGCAAAGGCGTTTTGCAGCACGCTCATCATCACCAGGCCGGGAATCAAAAAGGCCGTGTAGCTGACGCCGGGGCTCGGCTCCACGCGGCCGTCGAGCACATGGCCGAACACCAGCAGGTACAGCATCGACGTGAGCACGGGCGCGGCCACGGTTTGCGTCGCCACTTTCCAGAAGCGCAGCGTCTCTTTGTAGACGAGGGTGCGAAATCCTGTCGAAATCATACGGTACCTTTATCCATGATCTGCAAGAAGATGTCTTCCAGGTCGGCTTGTTGCAATTGCATTTCGTCGATCTCGACGCCCGCTACACGCAGGCGGGCGAGGATTTTCTCGACTTCGCTGTATTCGTTGACGCGCAGGCTGAACTTGTTCGGCGCCTGCTGTTCTTCCGGGTGCAGCACCAGGTGCTGCAGGTCGGCCGGCAGGCTGCCGTGTTTGAGGTGCACCTGCAGCTGCGAGCCGGCGATGCGGCGGATCAGGGCCGACATGGTATCGAGCGCCACCACCTTGCCGGTTTTCAGCATGGCCACGCGCTGGCACATGGCTTGCGCCTCTTCCAGGTAGTGGGTGGTCAGCACGACCGTGTGGCCGCCTTCGCGGTTCAGGCGCGAGATGAACTTCCACAGGGTCTGGCGCAGTTCCACGTCGACGCCGGCGGTCGGCTCATCGAGCACGATGACGGGCGGCTTGTGCACCAGCGCCTGGGCGACGAGCACGCGGCGCTTCATGCCGCCGGACAGGGCGCGCATATTCGTGTCGGCCTTGCCGGTCAGGTCGAGGTTTTCCATGACCTCGTCGATCCACTTGTCGTTGTTCGGCAGGCCGAAATAGCCGGACTGCAGGCGCAGGGTTTCGCGCACGGTGAAAAACGGGTCGAACACCAGCTCCTGCGGCACCACGCCCAGGTTGCGGCGCGCGTTGCGGAAGTCCTTGACCACATCGTGGCCGTGGATCTTGACGGTGCCCGCGTCGGGGCGTATCAGGCCGGCGATGATGGAAATGAGGGTGGTCTTGCCGGCGCCATTGGGGCCGAGCAGGCCGAAAAACTCGCCTTCCTCGATGGCCAGCGAGACGCCGCCCAGCGCCTTGAGCGATTTATAGCTCTTTTCTACATTCGTGATTTGAATTGCGGTCATGTGCTTGTTTCAAGTGTAATGCGTCTGGTGTGATGCGCCAGTTGCCGGGGACATCCAGGCCGGTGCAGGGCGCCCCCGTCAGACGAGGATGGCGCAACAGTCAATTATAGTTGGAAAATTCGTGGAACACTTGGAGATCAATCCGGCGGCGCTGCTGGCCTGCCGGCTTGAAAGCTACTGCTGATGCGGGGAATGGGACAGGATCAATGATGATGCAGGTCGGGCGGGCTGCGTTCGGCGTGGCCGCCGGCGCTGCCGCAGTCGTCGGCGCTCAAAGTGCTCGAGACGAGCGAGCAGACGCCATACAGCTTGGTGAGGTTTTTCAGGTTGTTCGGCAGGTTTTTCAGCTCCAGCACGCCGCCGGCATCCTGCGCGGCGCGCTGCCACGTCAGCATGACGGAAACGGCGGCCGAATCGACGGCCTTGACGTTGCGCAAGTCGAACTTGGTCTGACCCGAGCGGATGGCGTCCAGACCCTGCTCCAATGCCACAGTGGCATTGTGCACGGTCAGGGAAGTCAGGGACTGCAAAGTGTCGAGAGAGTCGGGCATGGCGTCGGGCTGCGCTGGTCTGGAGCTGGTTCAGGAGCTATATGATAGCCGATTATTTAGCTTTGACAGCGGGACGGCTGGCCAGGGCCTTGTTTTTTGCCTGCAAGGTCTTGATCAGGCCATCGATGCCGCCCTTGCTGATCTCGCTGGCGAAGCTGCTTTTATACGTTTCCACCAGCCACGCGCCCAGCACGTTGATGTCATAGATCTTCCAACCGGATGGGGTTTTCGCCACGCGGTAGTTCAGGGGCACGGGTTCGCCGCGCGCCACGTTGACCTGCGAGCGCACTTCCACTTCCGTATCGCCAGGATCGGCGCGCATCGGCTTGAATTCCACGGTTTCGTTCTTGATCTGCGACAGGGCGCCCGAATACGTGTAGATCAGCAAGGTGCGAAATTCCGCGGACAGCTGCTTTTGCTGCTCCGGCGTAGCGTCGCGCCAGAAGCGGCCGGCGGCCAGGGCCGTCATGCGCTGGAAATCCACGTACGGCAAGACCTTGCTTTCCACCAATTCGGTGACGCGCTTGATATCGCCAGCCTGGATGGCCTTGTCGTTCTTGGCCGTGTCGATCACGTCCTGGCTGATGCGCTTGACCAATACGTCCGGCGCTTCCGTAGCGGGGGCGGCCTGGGCGGCGGTGGCAAAGGCGATGGTCGCCATCGCCAGCAGTTGTTTCATCAATTTCATGGTTCTACCTTTCATGGTGTTGCTATGCACCGGCTGGCGTTGATCGCAGCCGTGGTGTTTCTATACCGGAGTTTACTCCTGGGGCCTGGCCTCGGAGGCAACGGTATTGCTACCAGATGTTACGAGGTCCGCGGGCGCCAGCACGGCGGCGGCCGCGGCCGCAGGCGCTACACTGTCCGCTGGCGGTTTTGCCTCATACTCCGGCTCATAATCGCTGGTGTGGTTTTTTGGCACTTTGCGGTCGCGGCGATCCGTATCGCCATCGAAAACCTTGCTTTCGCGCGCCTGCAGGAAGCCGTCGCGAATGAATTCATAGCGGTCCAGCGCGGCCGCTTCCATCAGGTTCGTCGCGTCGAGCAGCGCGGCGCGCTTGTCGACCACGCGCGTCACCGTGCCGATATTGCGCACCGAGACAGGGTCCTTGTAGCGCCATGGGTCGCCCGTGATATCGAGCGGCAGGGCCACCGTGTCGCGCACGGTCGACGGGCCCAGCAGCGGCAGCATCACGTACGGACCAGGCTGGACGCCATACCAGCCCAGGGTCTGGCCAAAGTCTTCGTTATGCTTGGGAATGCCCGCCTGCGAAGCGATGTCGATCAGGCCGAGGAGTCCGAAAGTCGAGTTCATGCTGACGCGCACGACGTCTTGCAAGCCCGCTTCACCCTTGCCTTGCAGCAAGTTGTTCACGGCGCTCCAGACATCGGACAAGTTGCCGAAGAAGTTGCCCACGCCCGTTTGCACGAACGACGGCGTGACCGTCTTGTAGGCCGTGGCGACGGGTTTCAGCGCCACCTGGTCGACAGTGTCGTTGAATTTGAACATGGCGCGGTTGTACCCTTCCAGCGGGTCGCGCGGATTGGTGCCGGTGGCGCAGGCGCTCACGCTGGCGGCGATGGCCAGGGCCAGGCTGATACGTACCAGACTGCCTTGGGATTTCTTGGTCGACTCGCTCATTTGCTGTCCTTTCCTTCCGCTGCCTTGCTGTAGATGAACTGATTGATCAGGTCTTCCAGCACTGTGGCCGATTGAGTACGGGCGATCTTGTCGCCCTCTGCCAGGTTAGCCAAATCGCCGCCTGCTTCCAGGCCGATATATTGCTCACCCAGCAAACCGGCCGTCAAAATCTTGGCCGAACTGTCTTTCGGAAATTTATAGCCATCTTCGATGTCGAGTTTCACCAGCGCCTGGTAAGTCTTGTCGTCAAAGCGAATCTCCGCCACGCGCCCCACCACCACGCCAGCACCCTTGACGGGCGCCTGCGGCTTGAGGCCGCCAATATTGTCGAACTTTGCACTAATGGTATACGTCTTGCTGAAAGACAGCGAGCTCATATTGCCGGCCTTGAGCGCCAAAAACATCAATGCCGCCACACCCAGCAAGACGAACAAGCCGACCCAGACATCCAAAGATTTACGTTGCATAAACAATCCTAAATAATTTTTACTTGCTGCCGCCTGCGCAACATCCTGCCCAGGCCCGCTGTTTGTCGCTGATCGGCAATTACTTGCTAAACATCAACGCCGTCATCATGAAATCGAGCCACCACACCATCAACGACGAAATCACCACCGTGCGCGTGGTGGCGCCGGAGACGTCTTCCGGCGTCGGCTGTGCCTGGTAACCCTGGAACAGCGCGATGAACGTCACCGCAATGCCGAAGACCATGCTTTTGACATAAGTACCATTGGCGATATCTTTCCAGACATCCACACCGCCCTGCATCTGCGACCAGAACGAGCCTTCATCGACGCCGATCAGCACCACGCCCACCAGGTAACTGCCGATGACGCCGACGGCCGTGAAGATGCCGCCCAGGATAGGCATGGCGATCACGCCAGCCCAGAAACGGGGCGCCAGCACGCGCTGGATCGGGTTGACGGCCATCATTTCCATGGCCGACAATTGCTCGCCCGCCTTCATCAGGCCGATTTCCGCCGTCAGCGAGGTGCCGGCGCGGCCCGCGAACAGCAGCGCCGTGACGACCGGACCCAATTCACGCATCAAGGACAGCGCCACCAACTGCCCCAGCGACTGCGTCGCGCCAAAGGTACTCAGTGTGTAATAGCCTTGCAAACCCAGCACCATGCCGACAAACAGGCCGGAGACGGCGATGATCACCACCGAACGGCTGCCGAGATAAAACAGTTGCTCGATTACCAAGCCCGGACGGCGCCACAGGCCGCCCGACGAGGCGATGATGATAAAAAACGAACGCACGGCAAAGCCGAGGTCTTGTACTGACAGCCGCAACCATGCTCCGATCGCCGCCAGGAACCGCGCGATCATCGGCCCGCTCCCGTGTTCAGACCCAGGTCGTCGGCCAGCGACTTGCCCGGATAATGGAACGGCACGGGGCCATCGGCCTCGGCATTGACGAACTGCTTGACGTACGGATGCGTCGACACGGCCATCTCGGCCGGCGTGCCGTGCGCCACAATCTTGCCCGATGACAGAAAATAGACATAATCAGCGATGGCGAAACACTCCTTCACGTCGTGCGATACCAGGATAGATGTGGAACCCAGCGCATCGTTCAGATTGCGGATCAAATTCGCCGTCACGCCCATGGAAATCGGGTCCAGGCCGGCGAATGGCTCGTCGTACATGATCAGTTCGGGGTCGAGCGCGATGGCGCGCGCCAGCGCGACGCGCCGGCCCATGCCGCCCGAAATCTCGGCCGGCTTCAATTGCGCCGCGTTGCGCAGTCCCACGGCGTGCAGCTTCATCAGCACCAGGGTGCGGATCAGCTCTTCATTCAGGTCCGTGTGTTCGCGCAGGGGGAAGGCCACGTTTTCGAACGCCGTCAAGTCCGTAAACAGGGCACCGTGCTGGAACAGCATGCCCATCTTGCGGCGCATTTGATATAACTCGTCGGTCGCCAGCGTATGCACGATCTGGCCGTCGACATTCACGGAGCCGGAACTGGGACGCAGCTGCCCGCCGATCAGGCGCAATACGGTCGTCTTGCCACTGCCGGAGCCACCCATGACGGCCACAACTTTTCCACGTGGGAAATCCATTTGAAGGCCCGATAAAATCGAACGTTCTCCATAGGCAAAGTGTAAATCACGGATCTCAACAAGATTTGGCACGACGAAGCTCACTATTTTAATGGCGTATTGTAGTGCAGAAACGCCAACCTCTGCTGAGACACCCCTAGAGACAGCCCCGTAAAGGGGAAGAATACAACACTAATGAATCGAAAGTCAGATATTGTAGTGGAAATTTGACCGGCACATCGCGTCCCTGTCCGAGGGCGTTCGCAGATGTTGACTTGATAAGTAAAATAACAAAGGCCACGTCGCAATTCGCGCCGTGGCCCTGGCAAAAAACGAACAATTGCTCGTTAATTAGCGTGGCAGCAGGGATGCCCCCATCAGGAACTCATCGACGGCGCGCGCGCATTGGCGCCCTTCGCGGATGGCCCAGACCACCAGCGACTGGCCACGGCGCATGTCGCCGGCCGCAAACACCTTCGCCACCGAGGTCTGGTAGCAGCCGGCGCCGTCCGTGCCGGCCTTGACGTTGCCGCGTGCATCCGTATCGACGCCAAACGCTTCCAGCACTTGTTGCACAGGGGAAACAAAACCCATGGCCAGGAAGACCAGGTCGGCCTTCATTTCGAATTCCGAGTTCGGCACTTCGCTCATCTTGCCGTCTTTCCATTCCACGCGGCAGGCGATCAGCTTTTCCACCTTGCCGCCCTTGCCTTCGAAACGCTTGGTGGCCACTGCCCAGTCGCGCTCGCAGCCTTCCTCGTGCGAGGACGAGGTGCGCAGCTTGGTCGGCCAGTATGGCCACACGAGCGGCTTGTTTTCCTGTTCCGGCGGCTGCGCCATCAGTTCGAACTGGGCCACCGAGGCGGCACCATGGCGGTTCGAGGTGCCCACGCAGTCGGACCCCGTGTCGCCGCCGCCGATCACCACCACATGCTTGCCCGTCGCCTTGATCTGGTCCTTGAGCTTGTCGCCCGCGTTGACCTTGTTTTGCAGCGGCAGGAAATCCATGGCGAAGTGCACGCCTTTCAACTCGCGGCCCGGCACGGGCAAGTCGCGCGGCTGCTCGGCGCCACCGGCCATGATGACGGCGTCGAATTCTTTTTCCAGGTCTTCCGGGAAAATGGTTTCCTTGGCCCAGTTGTTGACGTGGGCAGGGAAATCCTTGCCGACCAGCACGCTGGTGCGGAAGACCACGCCTTCGGCTTCCATCTGTTTCACGCGCAGGTCGATGTGCGACTTTTCCATCTTGAAGTCAGGGATGCCATAACGCAACAAACCACCGACCCGGTCGCTCTTTTCAAACACGGTGACGGCATGGCCGGCGCGCGCCAGCTGCTGCGCCGCCGCCAGGCCGGCAGGGCCGGAACCGACGATGGCCACTTTCTTGCCCGTGCTGAAAGGGGCCGGCTGCGGCGTGACCCAGCCGTGCTCCCAGCCCATGTCGATGATTTTATGTTCGATCGACTTGATGCCGACCGGATCTTCGTGGATACCCAGGGTGCAGGCCGATTCGCACGGTGCAGGGCAGATGCGGCCCGTAAATTCCGGGAAGTTGTTGGTCGAATGCAAGATGTCGAGCGCTTCGCGGTAGGCGCCGCGGTACACCAGGTCATTCCAGTCGGGAATGATGTTATTCACGGGGCAACCCGTGGTACAGAAAGGAATGCCGCAATCCATGCAGCGCGCGCCCTGCACGGTGGCTTGCGCATCCGACAGGTGCAAGACGAATTCCTTGTAGTTCTTCAGGCGCGCGGCAGGCTCCAGATAGTGTTCGTCCTGGCGCTTGAATTCCATGAAGCCGGTAATTTTACCCACGATTATTCCTTTTATATTTGCTGGCGGGGAGCGGCTGGGCCGCCCCCGTATCTTAGTGGCTGGCTCAGGCGGCGACGGCTTGTACTTCCATGGCGGCATCGGCAGCCATCTCAATCAGCGCGCGCTTGTATTCGTTCGGGAAGACTTTCACGAACTTGCCGCGCGCCGCGGCCCAGTCGTCGAGCAAGACGCGGGCGCGGGTGCTGCCCGTGTGCTTGAAGTGACGCTCGATCAGGCGCTTGAGGATGACTTCGTCGGCTTCCGGCACGCCGTCGCGGTGCTGGGTATGCCAGGCATCGCAGTCGAGATGCTGTTCCGCTGCGGACACGACCTTGTCCAGGCTGACCATGGCCGTGTTGCACTTGCTGGCAAAGTCGCCGGCCGGGTCGTATACATAGGCGATGCCGCCCGACATGCCGGCCGCGAAGTTGCGTCCCGTGTTGCCCAACACCACGACCGTGCCGCCCGTCATGTATTCGCAGCCATGGTCGCCCAGGCCTTCGACCACCGTGGTGGCGCCCGAGTTGCGCACGGCAAAGCGTTCACCGGCCACGCCATTGAAGAAGGCTTCGCCGGCGATGGCGCCGTACAGCACCGTGTTGCCGATGATGATGTTGTCCACGGCCCAGCCGCGGAATTCCGTATTCGGCCGCACGATGATGCGCCCGCCCGACAAGCCCTTGCCCACGTAATCGTTACCCTCGCCCACCAGGTCGATCGTGATGCCGTGCGCCAGGAAGGCGCAGGCCGACTGGCCCGCCGTGCCTTGCAACTGGATGTGGATGGTGTCGTCCGGCAAGCCGGCGTGGCCATATTTCTTCGCCACTTCGCCGGACAGCATGGTGCCTACCGTGCGGTTCAGGTTGCGCACGGGCGAGATGAAGGAGACGCGCTCGCCCTTTTCCAGCGCCGCGCGCGCTTGCGCGATCAGCTTGTGGTCCAGCGCCTTTTCCAGCGCATGGTCCTGGAACTCCACGTGGCGGCAGGCTTGGCCATCCGGCGTTTCCGGCTTGTAGAAGATGGCCGAGAAGTCCAGGCCTTGCGCCTTCCAGTGCGAAATCGCCTTCGATTTATCCAGCAAGTCGACCCGGCCGATCAGTTCATCGTAGGTGCGGATACCCAGCTGCGCCATCAATTGACGGGCTTCCTCGGCAACGAAAAAGAAGTAATTGACGACATACTCGGGTTTGCCCGAGAACTTGGCGCGCAGCACCGGATCTTGCGTTGCCACGCCCACCGGGCACGTATTCAAGTGGCATTTGCGCATCATGATGCAGCCTTCGACCACCAGCGGCGCCGTGGCGAAACCGATCTCGTCGGCACCCAGCAAGGCGGCGATAACCACGTCGCGGCCCGTCTTCATCTGGCCGTCGGCCTGCACGCGGATACGGCTGCGCAAGCCATTCAAGACTAATGTTTGTTGGGTTTCTGCCAGACCCAGCTCCCACGGCGTGCCCGCATGTTTCACGGACGACAAGGGCGAGGCGCCCGTGCCGCCATCGTGGCCGGCGACAACCACGTGGTCGGCTTTCGCCTTCGTGACGCCGGCGGCCACCGTGCCGATGCCCACTTCCGACACCAGTTTCACGGAAATCGAGGCGCGCGGATTGGCGTTCTTCAAGTCATGGATCAGCTGTGCCAGATCTTCGATCGAGTAGATGTCGTGGTGCGGCGGCGGCGAAATCAGGCCCACGCCCGGCACGGAAAAGCGCAGGCTGGCGATGTATTCGGACACCTTATGGCCCGGCAACTGGCCGCCTTCGCCCGGTTTCGCGCCCTGCGCCATCTTGATCTGGATCTGGTCGGCCGAGTTCAGGTAGGCAGCCGTGACGCCGAAACGTCCCGACGCCACCTGCTTGATGCGCGAACGCATGGAATCGCCTTCCTGCAGCGGAATATCGACGACGATCTGCTCGGCGCCCACGATGGAAGCCATGGTGTCGCCCTGGCGGATCGGGATGCCCTTCAATTCCTGCGTGTAGCGGTTCGGATCTTCGCCGCCCTCACCCGTGTTCGACTTGCCGCCGATGCGGTTCATGGCGACGGCCAGGGTCGCGTGCGCTTCCGTGCTGATCGAACCGAGCGACATGGCGCCCGTGGCGAAACGCTTGACGATTTCCTTGGCCGGTTCCACTTCGTCGAGCGGGATCGCCTTGGTTGGGTCGAGCTTGAACTCGAACAGGCCGCGCAGGGTCAGGTGGCGACGGCTCTGGTCGTTGATGATTTGCGCGTACTCTTTATAGCTGGAGAAATTGTTGCTGCGCGTGGAATGCTGCAGCTTTGCAATCGCATCCGGCGTCCACATGTGGTCTTCGCCACGCACGCGGAACGCATACTCGCCACCCGCGTCGAGCTTATCCATCAGCACGGGATCGTTGCCGAAAGCCAGCGCATGCAGGCGCAGCGCTTCTTCCGCCACTTCAAACACGCCGATGCCTTCCACGTTCGAAGCCGTGCCCTTGAAGTATTTGTCCACCAGCGACTTGTTCAAGCCGATGGCTTCGAAGATTTGCGCGCCGCAGTACGACATATATGTCGAAATGCCCATCTTCGACATGACCTTCATCAAGCCCTTGCCCACCGCCTTGGTGTAGTTATAGATGGCTTTGTCGGCCGATAAATCGCCCGGCAAGCCATGCGCCATCTCGGCCAGGGTTTCCATGGCCAGGTAGGGGTGGACGGCTTCCGCGCCATAGCCCGCCAGCAGGGCGAAGTGGTGCGTTTCGCGGGCCGAGCCCGTTTCAACGACGAGGCCGGTGGACGCGCGCAAGCCCTTGCTTACCAGGTGCTGGTGCACGGTCGAGGTGGCCAGCAGCGCAGGGATCGCCACCTGGTCGGCGCAGATGGCGCGGTCCGAGACGATCAAAATGTTGTGGCCGGACTTGACGGCGTCGACGGCTTCCGCGCACAGCGAGGCCAGGCATGCTTCCACGCCTTCCTTGCCCCAGGCCAGCGGGTAGCAGATGTCCAGTTCATACGACTTGAACTTGCCGCCCGTGTGGGCGCTGATGTTGCGCAGACGCGCCATGTCGTCAAAGCCCAGCACGGGCTGCGCCACTTCCAGGCGCATCGGCGGGTTGACGTTGTTGGTATCGAGCAAGTTCGGTTTCGGGCCGATGAACGACACCAGCGACATCACCATCGCTTCGCGGATCGGGTCGATCGGCGGGTTGGTCACTTGCGCGAACAGCTGCTTGAAGTAGTTGTACAAAGGCTTGAGTTTGTTCGACATGACGGCCAGCGGCGAGTCATTGCCCATCGAGCCCGTCGCCTCTTCGCCGGCCACGGCCATTGGCGCCATGAGGAATTTCAAGTCTTCCTGCGTGTAACCGAACGCCTGCTGGCGGTCCAGCAACGATGGCAGGGCTTTTTCGCCCTGCGCGCGGTCCTGTTTCGCCTGGCCTTCGGCCAGCTTGATCTCGTCGAGCTTGATGCGCACCGAGTTGATCCACGCTTTGTACGGCTTGGCGTTGGCGTAAGTGTTTTTGAGTTCCTGGTCATCGATGATGCGGCCCGCTTCCAGGTCGATCAGGAACATCTTGCCAGGCTGCAAGCGCCATTTCTGGATGATTTTCGACTCGGGAATCGGCAGCACGCCCGATTCCGACGCCATCACCACCAGGTCGTCGTCCGTGACGATGTAGCGGGCCGGACGCAAGCCATTGCGGTCCAAGGTGCCGCCGATGTGGCGGCCATCGGTGAACGCCATGGCGGCGGGGCCGTCCCACGGTTCCATCATGGCCGCGTGGTATTCATAGAAGGCGCGGCGGTTGTCGTCCATCGTCGTGTGGTTTTCCCACGCTTCCGGAATCATCATCATCATCGCCTGGGCGATTGGGTAGCCGGCCATCAACAGCAATTCCAGCGCATTGTCGAAGCACGCCGTGTCGGACTGGCCTTCATAGATCAAGGGGAACAGTTTTTGCAGGTCGTCGCCCAGCACGGCCGACTTCATCACGCCTTCGCGCGCGCGCATCCAGTTGAAGTTGCCTTTCACCGTGTTGATCTCGCCATTGTGCGCGATCAAACGGTACGGGTGGGCCAGCGGCCATTCCGGGAAAGTATTTGTCGAGAAACGCTGGTGCACCAGGGCCAGGGCCGAGATGCAGCGCGCATCCTGCAAGTCCTTGTAGTACACGCCCACCTGGTCGGCCAGCAGCAAGCCTTTGTAGACGATGGTGCGGGCCGACATCGATGGCACGAAGAATTCCTTGCCGTGCAGCAGTTTCAAGGCCTGGATGGCGTGGCCCGACGATTTGCGGATCACATACAGTTTGCGCTCGAGCGCGTCGGTGACCATGATGTCCGGGCCGCGGCCGATGAAGATCTGGCGGATGACCGGTTCCTTGGCGCGCACGGTAGGCGACATCGGCATGTCCGTATCGATGGGCACGTTGCGCCAACCCAGTACGACTTGTCCCTCGATGCGCACGGCGCGTTCGATTTCCTGTTCGCAAGCGATGCGCGACGCGTGTTCCTTCGGCAGGAAGACCATGCCCACGCCATATTCGCCAGGGGGCGGCAATTCCACGCCCTGCTTGGCCATTTCTTCGCGGTAATACTGGTCAGGAATCTGGATCAGGATGCCGGCGCCATCGCCCATCAGCGCATCGGCGCCCACGGCGCCCCGGTGATCGAGGTTTTTCAGAATCAGCAAACCTTGTTCGACGATCGAATGGGTCTTGTTGCCCTTGATATGGGCGACGAAACCGACGCCGCAGGCATCGTGTTCATTGGCTGGGTCGTACAGGCCTTGCGCTTTCATGGGCTTCTCCGCTGCATATGAGTATCGAAAAACTAGAGTAGTGCAACGCAACAAAAAACTCAACCACAACAATTAGGGTCGGAGTCGAATTAAATTCTATTCCGTCGCTCTAAAAATTTAATAGGGACATAGTAAAAGCAATTTCACTAAAACGTCAAAAAGAAACCATTTTTTTGTTTTAAATGCGAATGTGTTTCAACTGGCGTCCGCCGCAGCCACAATTTTGCGGGGACGACCCCGCTTGGCTGGCAGCACTTGCCGCTGCATTTTCAGTTCCAGCGCCTGCTTGAATGACTCGGAACCCAGCGGCCAGCCCTTCAATACAGCCTGTTCCAGGGCTTTTACCTGGCTGCTGCCCAGGCCTTGCTCGAACAGACGCAGATACGCCGCCTCACGGTCGAACGGCGTATTGCCGAGTGCCCAGTACAGGGCGTGGTCGGTAATGACGGGATCCGGGCGCACACCCGCATGGTGGGCATAACTGGACCATGCATGGTCCAATGCCTGGCCCACCAAACCCGTTTGCACGGGTACGCACTCCAGGTAGCGGCAGCAAGCAAGAAAGAAATTGTCGGGATCGATGACGGAGGTTTTGTAGCGCCCCTGCCACAAGGCACCTACACGGCCGTATTTCTGGTTGAAATACGGCACGTAATAGCGTCCCAGCCACTGCATCAGCTGCCCCAGGCCCGTGGCATCGGCTGGCGTCGCCAATAAGTGTAGCTGATCAGGTAACAAAACATAGGCGTGGATGGCCACCTTGAACATTTTCGCGCCCGTTTTCAGCCAGGATAAAAATTGCGCGTAGTCAGCCGCGTCCTGGAACACGGGCTGGCGGTTGCTGCCGCGCTGGATCACGTAATGGGGCAATGCTGGAATGATGAGGCGGGGCAAACGGGCCATGGCAGAATCGAAAAATGAAGGCTAAGACCTTGATTTTACACACTTTCACGTACAAGACGCGACTCTGACCCTGTTTTATTGAACATGCCGGGGAAAACGATTGACTCTGTCCCTCTTATGCAGCCACCACGCTTGCGGGTGGCTGGCATCGAGATCAGGACAGATTAAAACTGGCCGACAGGCTGTAGCCCTCGCCATACGCGCTGCGCAGCGGCAAGTCCTGGCCCAGGCCCGTCTTGGCTTTCTTGCGCAGCCGGTACACGAGCATGTCGACGCGGCGGCCCGCATCGGGATCTTCGCCGCCCATGCCGGCCACGATGACGTCGCGCGGCACGGGGCGGGTGTTGATGGTCAACAGGTGCAGGAAGTTGAATTCCTTTTCCGTCAGGGCGATCACAGCGCCCATCAGTTCAAGTTGGCGAGCGCTTACTTTCAAGGTCCACTTGCCCGGCTCGGGCACGGGGTCTTGCGGCCCCACGCGGCGGTCGAGCGCCTCGATGTGGGCGGCCAGTTCAGGGAATTTGATCGGCTTGGTCAGGTAATGGTCGGCGCCCAGGCGCAAGCCCAGGATGCGGCTGTCGAAAGCGACACGCCCCGTCAGCACCAGTACGCCGATTTGCGGATACAGCTGGCGCATGCGGGGGATGACGTTGAAGCCGTCCTCATCGGGCAAGCCCAGGTCCAGTACGACCACGCCGACATTGCCATGACTCAACGCCGTCCACATCCCGCCAGCGGAGCTGGTGATATGGACTTCGTGCTCGAGCTCAACGAGAAACTCCGCCATGTCTTCGGCGTAGTCCAGATTGTCTTCGACGATCAATATTTTCGTCATTGCTACGCCATTCTTCCGTTAGTGAGCTACCGTGGGCAAACCATGCCATTCACTGCTGCACCATGATGGACGGCCTGATAGGTTTACGTCAAGGAATTATCACGGTTGCCTTCAGTGGAAGCAAGGCTTTTCCTTGCCTGGACAGGAAGCGGCAGCCAAATGCGGAAAATGGCCCCGCCTTCGGGCAGATTATGCCCCTGCAAACTCCCGCCATGCACCTCGACGACGGCGCGCGCCATGTACAGGCCCAGGCCCGCGCCCGGATGCGTCGCATGGCGTCCACGGCTTCCTTTCTCGAACAGCTGGGCCAGTTCTTCTTCCCGCAAGCCGGGCCCCGCATCGCGCACGCACAGGGCCACGCCGCCCTCGGGCACCAGCTTGCCCGACAGGATGATGGCACTGCCCGGCGCGCTGAACTTGACGGCGTTGTCTAGCAAGATTTTCAGGCATAACGCCATGCCGGGCACGTCGCAGCGCAGTCTGGCCGGCAAGTCCTCGTCGAGGTCCAGCTGCACGCAGTGACTGGCCGGCACGGTGGCGGCTGCCTGCTGCAGCAAGGCCAGCGGCGCGATGCCGTCGGCGGCCCGCTCGCGGCCAAGCGCTGCCATGCGTTCAGGTGACAGGTAATCATCGATCATGCCCAGCAGGCGGTCGACGGCCGTCTGGATTTTCACATAGCGCTTGCGCGTGGCCTCGTCGGTATCTTTCGATGTCGAGACGAGGCGCTGGATGGCGCCGTCGATGGTGGCCAGCGGCGTGCGGAATTCATGCGACAGCATCGAGGCGAAACGTTTTTGCTCCTTTTCCCGTTCCGCTTCCTGCGCCTGGGCGGCGCTGACGTCGCGCACCGTGCCCACCACCATCATACCGCGCCCCGCTGCTGCCGCGGGCACGATGGTCGAGCTGATTTCCAGCGCCAGCGGATGCCCGTCGGCATGCGGCAGCTCCACTTCGCGCAGCAGGGTCAAACGGCTGGCATCACCATCGCGCCAGCGCTGCAGCCGGGCCGGCACATCCGCCGCCAGACGCGACGCGTGCTCGCGCAAGGCAGGCAAGTCGTGGCCCGTCAGACGCGGCGCGGCGGGGCTGATGTAGAGCAATTCGAGAGTGGCGGCGTCGAGCAGGAAGGCCGCGTCGCGCCCGTGCTCGGCCAGCAGGCGGAACTGCGCTTCGCCCGCCCGCGCGCGCAGCAGGGCGCGGCGCAACTGGACGAAGCGCAGCGCCATGAGGATGACGCCGGCAAGCAGCAGGAGGAGAAAGGGCAGCATGCTTTATACCTGGCAAGAAAGAATCGTCAAGTATAAGCGTGCGGCAGCGTTAATCTTCCAGCGGGGCGAAAATCTGCTGCAAATCTTCTTGCGTGAGGGCCATCTTCTGCGACTCGCCCTCGGCCAGGATCGATTGCGCCAATTCCGATTTCTTTTGCTGTAGCAGCTGGATTTTTTCTTCCAAGGTGCCCTTTGCAATCAATTTATACACGAACACGGGCTTGTCCTGGCCGATGCGCCAGGCGCGGTCCGTGGCCTGGTTTTCCGCCGCCGGATTCCACCACGGATCGTAGTGGATCACCGTGTCGGCCGCCGTCAGGTTCAAGCCCACGCCGCCCGCTTTCAAACTGATCAGGAAGATCGGCACGGCGCCCTGCTGGAAGGCCGCCACTTGCGCACCCCGGTCCTTCGTTTCGCCCGTCAGCAAGGCGTAGGGAATGTCGCGCGATTCCAGCTCTTCCTCGATCAATTCCAGCATGCTGGTAAATTGCGAGAAGACGAGGATCTTGCGCCCTTCGTCGAGCAAGTCTTCCACCATCTGCATCAGGTCGAGCAGCTTGGCCGAGCCAGCCGACTGCTTCTTCGCCGGCAAGGATTTTACGAGGCGGGGATCGCAACAGACCTGGCGCAGTTTCAGCAGCGCTTCGAGGATCACGATCTGGCTGCGCGCCACGCCCTTCTTGTCGATTTCTTCGCGTACTTTTTGATCCATCGCAAGGCGCACGGTTTCATACAGGTCGCGCTGCGGTCCCGTCAATTCCACCTTGCGCACCATCTCCGTCTTCGGCGGCAGCTCTTTGGCCACATTGTCCTTCGTGCGGCGCAGCAGGAAGGGCTTGATGCGGCGGTTCAAGAGCATGCGGCGCAGCGGGTCATCCTGGCGCTCGATCGGATGACGGAACTGGCTATTGAAAGTTTTCTCGTCACCCAGCAAGCCCGGCAGCAGGAAGTGGAATTGCGACCACAATTCGCCCAAATGGTTTTCCAGCGGCGTGCCAGACAAACACAGGCGGTGGCGCGCGCGCAACAGGCCCGCGCTTTGCGCCGCCTTGCTGCGCGTATTCTTGATGTAGTGCGATTCGTCGAGGATGACCAGGTGGAAATCGTGCTCGCGCAGGGTTTCCTCGTCGCGCGGCAACAGGGCATATGTGGTCAGCACCAGGTCGCATTGATCGATCTGGTCGAATTGCTGGGCGCGGTCCTTGCCTTGCAGCAGCAACACTTTCAGGCTGGGCGCGAACTTGGCCGCCTCGTCCTGCCAGTTGCCCATCAAACTCGTCGGTGCAATCACGAGGGCCGGATGCGTGAGGCGTCCCGCTTCCTTTTCCACCAGGATATGCGCCAAGGTCTGCACGGTTTTACCGAGACCCATGTCATCGGCCAAAATACCGGCCAGGTCATGATCGCGCAGGAATTGCATCCACGCCAGGCCATCGGCCTGGTAGTCGCGCAGGGTCGCTTGCAAACCGGCTGGCGCCGCCACTTTTTGCACGGAACCGAACTGGCTCAGCTTGCGGCCCATGGCGCGCAGCTGCTCGCCGCCCGTCCAGCGCAGTTCCAGGCCCCGCGCCAGTTCTTCCAGGCGCGCCGCGTCCAGGGTCGACATGCGCACCGCATGTTTGATCTTGTCGCTGAAATACAGTTCGCCCAGGGTGTTGAGGATGGGGCGCACGCGGCCCCACGGCAGGGCCACGCGCGTGCCGTCCGGCAAGGTCGCCAGCATCTGGTCATCGTCCGCATGCGCCTCGATGACTTTCGGATTGAAATCGTTGGGCGCGTTGCGGATCAGCTGCACCAGCACGGGCAGCAGCGGCACTCTTTCCTGGTTGACGACGATGCCCAGTTCCAGCTCGAACCAGGCATTGCCGCTATCCGTGTCCTGGTCGTCGATCTCCGCATACCAGTCGCCCACGTCGCTCACGTCATAGCGATACTTGACCGTCTTTTCCACGATCCAGCCCTGCTCCAGCAAGGCGTCGATGCCGGACTCGGCAAAACGCAGCCATTCCGCCTGGGACGGCAGCAGCAAGGCGCCCTTCAAGCCGCTCAAGGGAGCGGAACCCGGCTTCTTGAATTGCAGCTCGGCCAGGGTGGCCAGCGCGCGCGCCTCGTCGTCCGTATTGCGCTGGATAATTTCCGTCACCTCGCCCACTTGCCGCACCACGCGCTGCGACGGGTCGAACGCGACGCGCTCGCCATCATAGTCGTAGGACAGCACGGCGAAATCGCTCCAGCGCTGCGCGCTGCCATCGGCCAGCATGGCGCTGTCGAGCAGCAAGACCGGTTGCGCGGGCACATCCTTGCGCAAGCGCTGCGGCAACGGTTGCGGCAGCGGCATCAAATGCTGCAAGCCCTGCGCCAGCAGCAGTTGCGACACGCGCACCTTGTCGTTCGCACTCAAAGGTGGCGCCTGCGCCACCAGCGCTTGTAGATCGGCGAGGGAAATATCGGAGCCGCCCTGGTTCAGTTCCAGCACGCCGCACGACAGGTTGTCGATGTACCACGGCGGATCGGTGGGCAGCATGTAGTCGATCTGGTCGGCGCCATGGTGCTTCGCGCCTTCCGGCGGGTCCACTTGCCAGCCCAGGCGCATGGTCTTGCCTTCGTCGCGCCAGAACAGGCGCGCGGGACGCACAGGACCTTCCTTCAACGGGTACACGAGGCCATTGCCCACATCGGCCCAGGAATTGGCCCACAACAATTTATCCTGCTCGGCCAGCATTTTCAGCAAGGCCGCACCCACCTTGCCCTTCGGCTCCGTGGCACTGCCCGTCTGCGAATTCTGTCCGCTACGCATGGCCACGAAGAAACGCACGAGGTCTTCGTCAGCCGGCGTCAAAAAGGTGGGCGGCGCGGACAACAGGGAAAAGATTTCGCTGATGGGACTGGCTGCCGCCACGTCGCCATTCGGCCGCAGCCGCGCCTTGTACAGGCACAGGGCCACGTGGCGGCCACCGCTGGTGGGCGCCAGCACGTAGATCAATCGATGCTGGTTGAGTTTGGGGTCCGGTTCGGCAATGCTCAGCACAGCTTTCGGATGGGCGGCAGCCTCCACCCGCTGCAGCCAGGTGGCGACGGCATACGGCAAAGGCGCTCCCGGCGCGCTGGCCGGGGCAACTGGGGTTTCACTGGTTTCGTCGCGGGTAAAATCCATGGGGCGCATTTTTGTGTAAAGGTCGTATCCAAATCGGCAACAGGCAATATTATCCGCCATACAGGCGTTGCTGGCTTGATTCACACACGCTCTTTGAACAGTTTTAATGCGCGATGCCTAAAAAATAAGTATTTAATACGACACTTGGGACCCGCAAGCGGCAAAAAGGGCCCTTCACGGGCCACTTCGCCGCCCGTGGACGGCTCTTGTCAGGCCGGCACAGTTTCTTCTTCTGCCACGCTGGCGGCCTCCACTACCGGTGCAGTGGCCGTGTCGGCCGGCGTAAAGTTGCGCAAGAACAAGAAGAACTGGCCCATCATCTGCGTCCACAGTTGCAGATTGATATTCAGGTACTCCTTGCTGACGCCGCCGGCGACCAGTACATCCATTTCCAGCACGACGAAATCGCCATGCTGGGCCACGCGGGCAAAACGCTTGCTGCGGTGCCATTCGGCCAGCAAGCCGGCCGGCAAGTCGCCGCCCTGCACGCGCAGCGGGCAGCTCAGGGTGAGGTCCGCGTACTGGCCAGGCGCCGCCTCATTGCCCCACAGCACTTGAAAGCCGATGCCATGGCTGGCGCTGTGCAGGCGTACGACGCCATCGTGTTCGATGCTCGTCACGGCGCAGCCGGCCGCCTTGATGGCGTCGGCCATTTGTTCCGCATTCAGGGTGCTCAGCAAGTTGGTGTTGGTGTGTTCCATCGTCATTCCATTTCAGCAAATAAAATTATTGGGGTGCCGGCGCGGGAGCGACCGGCGTGTCACTTGTTTGACGCGCATCAAAGCGGCCCTGGTACAGCTGGTCGCCATACTGCTGCGCGATTTGCTCGAGCTTGACGCGGCTTTGCGCGGCGAATGGCTGGCGCGCTTGCATGACGCCCAGCACGTCGAGCCCTTCATACGCTTGCAAGATTTCCTGCCCGGTCGCATACAGCTGGGCATTCTTGCTTTCGCAGCGCGCCAGGGCACCGCGCTGCGACGTCACCTCACCGTCGAGGCGCGCACGCTCCGCTTCGATCTGCTTGCCCGTGGCGGCCAGCTGCTCGCTGGCCTGGCGCAATTGCGCCAGGTTGGCGGCCGCCTCTTGCGCGGCGGCGGCGCTGCGCTGTTGCTGCTCGCCCAGTTTTTCCCGCTGCGCGCGCTCCTGCGCCAGCTGCGACTGGCTGCGCGCCAGGTCTTTTTTCAAGACATCGCTGGCGGGCGCGGCGGCTGGTGCGGCCTTGGCGGCAGGCGCGCCCTTGGCCTTGAGCAAGTCCAGCTCGCCGCGCGTCTGCTGCAATTGCGCCGTGACATTGCGCAACTCGGCCCGCAGGCGCTCCTCCATGCTTTGCCCCTTTTGCGCCTGCGCAGTGCTGGCAGCCAGTAAACTCAGCAGCAGTAGAGGCACGCGCATTTTGTTGGATATCAACATCATGGCTCCTTAAAAACGCGCGTTCAGTTCGATTTGCAGGGTGTCGATCGACAGCGCCGAACCGAACACTTCGCGGCTCGACGTCCAGCGACCGTTCAGCCAGGTATTCTTGTCGAGCGCATACGCGCCGCCCAGGTAATACCCGCGCGCATTCGTGCCACCCAGGTGGAAGGTGGAATCGTTGTAGGCATCAGGCAAGGCATCCGGTTCGATGCGCTTGTAGCCAAGTAACACGTTCCAGTCGCCGCGCGCCGCCGGGCTGGCCTTGCCCAGCGTCGCCTGCAGCATGTAGGCATTGCCGCCGCTCCTGAAATCGGCTTGCGAGACGCCACCCGTGCCGCCGAAGTTGTTCATGATGCCGCCCTTGGCGCGCGCCCACATGGCGTTCTTGTCGTAGGCCATGTTGCGCACATAATCGCCTTCGATGCGCAAGTCCGTGCCGCCGGCCACCTTGCTATCCCAGCGCGCATTCAGATTGGCCAGGCGGAATTTCGACGCCAGGCCGACGAATTGCGGCTGCGGCGTATTTGCCGGATCCAGCGGGTTCAACGCGATATTGCGCAGCAGCATCAAGCTATTGCCCTTCTGCATGCTCGATGGACGCGACCAGTCCGTGCTGCAGCCATCGGCGCCCGCGTACAGCGCACACGGCTGCGAGTACTCGCCGCTGATGTTGCGGAAGTTGTAGTAGGCCAAGGCGCCGCGCAATTGGTGGTCGCTGTTAATTTTCCACGAGGCACCCACCTGCGCGCCCAGCAGCCATTTGTTTTCGCTGGACATTTTTGCCTGGCTGCGGCTGGGCGCATTGTCGGACGAATACTCGAGCGGAATCAGGCCCAGGGTACCGAACACGGTGACGTCCTTGTTCGCACCCACCGGTTGCTGCACCTTGGCGGCGATGCCGTCAAAATTGAGTTCGCTGGAAAACAGTTCGTCGCCCGACACAAACGGGTTATCGAAACGGCCCGCCGTCAGTTTCAGCCACGAAGCGGGCTGGTAGGACAGCCAGGCCTGGTCCAGCCAGATGTTTTTCTTGCCCAGGCCACCGCCCAGGGTTTGCGTGGTGGACACCGGGCTGTCATCGTTGCCGCTGGCCAGGCGAATGCCCGCTTGCGTGTTGTCGGAAATGTCGGCCAGGATGCCCAGGCGGGCGCGCGCGCGCAGCAAGTGCTTGCGGTCTTCACGCGTGTTGAGCAGTGCCGGCAGGGCCAGGTTGGTATTCGAATTGACGTCGTAGCCGCTGCCGCTGTTGAGGGAGCGCCAGTCGATCTCGATATTGCTGTTGGCCATGTCGTAATAGCGCGATTCATAGCGCGCGCGCACGTCGCCTTCCAGGCGGATGCGCTTGGTCCAAGCCGGCGTTTCATTCGGTGCCGCCCAGCCGCCCGCCTTCGCTTCGGCCAGCACTTGTCCCTTGATCTCGTCGCGGATCTGCTCGCGCACGGTGTGTGAAATATACGGCACGCGCACATCGCCCGGCTGCACCTGCGCCAAGGCTGTTGGCGCAGCGGCCGGACGGGCTTGCGCCGCTGCCAGCGCTTCGCTCTGCGCCTGCGCCAGCAGCGCTTCGCCGGCATCCTTGTTGAGGGCGCCGCTCTGGATCAGGCCGCGGATCAGTTTGACCATGGTGCTGTCAGCCGGTGCAGTCTGGGCTTGCGCTGCGCCTGCCGCCATGCTCAGGGCCAAGGCAGCCAGCGCCAACGGAAGGCGGCGCAGGCGCTGTGGGGAAGAAAATATGGAATTCATTGTTTCTTTCGGTAAAAATTAAAATGAATGTGTGCACTACGGCCGGCGGCCTTTAATGGAAACCCGGGCCGGGAAACGCAAGGACGCCGGCGGCCGCTCATCGGCGCGGAAGTCGCGCACCATGGCCAGCACCTGCTCATCCGTCTGCGCATTGCCCGTGCCTTGCACCAGCTGCACTTTCGTCGTCCTGCCTTCCGTATCGAGCCACAGGTCGACGCGGATGTCGGCAAACGCCAGCTGGCGCGTGCGCGGGTCGCGGGCGAACGCCATCTGCAAGGCATTGGCCACATAGCGGCCATACGATCCAGCGCCGAGACCGCCGCCACCGCCGCCGCCCGTCATGCCGCCGCCGCGCCCGGCCTGGATGCCGAAGGCGTCGCTGCCAGCCTGCGCCGCGCCGTCGATGGTGACGGGGTCGCCCTTGTCCGGCGACGGACTTTCCGGGGCGTCATCCATGGGCTTGTCGGCCGGCGTCGGTTCCGGCTCCGACACTTCCGGCACCACCTTGTCGGGCGTCGGTTCCGGCAGTTTTTCCGGTTCCGGCGGCGGCGGTGGCGGCGGTGGCAGCATCAGCATCGGCGGGGCCGCCACTTCGCGCCTGGTGGCCGCCGTGTCGGACAGCAAATACCAGACCAGTGCGGCCAGCGCACCGGCCAGCAGCGCGCCACCGGCCACGCCGCCCCAGCGGCGCCACCACTGCGCCGCGCCCGACGGTTCCGAGGCGGCCGTCTTCATCATGTCGTCACGCTTCACCTTGCGCTCCTCATGCCGGCTTGCCGGTCACCAGGCCCACCTGGTTCAGGTCGATGCGGCGCAGCAAGTCGAGCACTTCGACTACTTTCGCGTACTGCACGGCGGCATCGCCGCGCACGATTACGGGAAAGTCGGGCGTCAAGGCCTTTTCCGTGCGCAAACGCTCTTCCAGCTCGGGCAGGGTGACGGGATAGGCATCGAGGAAGACCTGGCCCGCATTGTCGATGGTGATGGCCTTGGTCTTCGGTTTTTCCAGCGCCATGGCCGAGCTGGCCTTGGGCAGGTCGACCTTGATGCCGGGAATGCTGGCGTTGCTGGTCAAAATGAAGATCACCAGCACCACCAGCAGCACGTCGACGAAGGGCGTGATGTTGATGCCGCCGCTACGCTTGCGGGGGGTAAACTTGGCGGAGGTGGCCATGGTTATGCGCCCCTCACGCCTGTTGCAGCACGGGACGCATCTGGCGTCCGTCGCCCTGCTCTTCAGCCAGGCGCGTGGCAAATTCATCGACGAAGACAGCCATATCGGCGACGATGGCGTCCGAACGCGAGGACAGCCAGTTGTAGCCGAACAGCGCGGGAATCGCCACGCCCAGGCCCGCAGCCGTACACAGCAGCGCAGCAGCCATGCCCGGCGCCACCGAGTTGATGTCCACGGCGCCGGCCATGGCTGCTACGACGAACACCAGCATGATGCCGATCACGGTGCCGAACAGGCCCACGTACGGCGCACCTTCGATGGTGGTCGAGAGCCAGATCATGCGTTTCGACATGCGCTCGCTTTCGCGCACCATCACGCCATCCATGGCGGCGCGGATGGCGCCGATGGTGGCGTTCGAGACGGCGTTCAAGTCGTAGCCGCGGTCATGACGGCGGCGCATCTCGTCGATGGCCACGTCATACAAACGCCACAGCGAGGAATCCGTCTTCACGGAAGTGCTCAGCTTGCCGTTGCGCGCCAGGTGGTCCAGCGGCGCGCCGGCCGCTTCGTGGAACGACTGCATGAATTGCGCATTCGCGCGCGCGATGGCGCCATAGCTGCGGCCCTTGCCGATCATGATGATCCACGACAAGACCATCATCAAGCCCAGCAAGCCCACGACGATCCAGGCGTCGAGGGGCATGGCGGCGATGATGAAGCCGAAATGGCTTTTACCGGCCTGCTGTTCATCGGCGCCAAACACGGCCAGGCGCGATTCGGAACCTTGCGAGACGGCATCGGCCAGCAGCAGCGCATCGGGACGGGCCGTGCGCGACAGGCGCAGCTCGTCGATGGCGCCCGTGAAGTTGGCCAGGGTGGTGGCGCCGGAGGCGGCCGGCGGCGCATCGGCGCCCACCGAGGCCGCCGTGCTGAACGCTGGCAGGCCAGTGGCCAGCGACACGGCCGGACGGCCGCCCACATACAGGGCCACATTGTTTTTATCGGCTTTGACGGCCAGGTGCGACCATTGCGCGGCCTGGATCGGTTGGCCGGGCTTGCTGCGCTGGCCATTCACCTGCACGAACGGCACGCCCTGGTCGATACCGATCAGCAATTCATTGGCGCCGTCGCGGCGTGCATACAGCACTTGCTGCGCGCCCAGGCTGTCCGGACGGACCCAGGCCGAGAAGGTAAATGGCGCAGCGGCGGTCAGCGCCAGCGAAGGTGAGGCAGGCAGCATCAGCGGTGCCGTACCCAGGCGGGCACCGGCGCCGATGACGGAACCGTCCAGCGCCGGCACGGCTGTCTGGGCATGGTTGCCGTAGGCAGTGCTGTCGCGCGAGGGCACGCCCGGCTCGGTGAAGTGGTACACCAGGCTGTAGTCGGGATCAAAAGTACGCTGGCCATTACCGGAAGCGGGCGCCTTCGGATTGCCGTAGTACATCCACAATTTTTGCGGTGTTCCGGCGCTCAGGGCCGGCACGTCGACCCAGATCAGGGCGATGCCCAGCAGCGGGTTGAATTGCTCGATCTGGTGGTTCAGCACCGTTTTATCGTCGCCTGCCACGAAGCGCAGGTCGGCGCCGTTGTCGCTGACGCCTTCGAAGTTGAAGTTACCCGAATGCAAACGCAGCAGCACGGGAATGCGGCCGGGATCGCCGCCCACGGCGCCGGCCTTCGGGCCAGCGTCGACTGTGACGGGTTTGCGGTAAGCCCAGTCGGGCTGCCACCAGGCATGCGCCAGGCCGGGAACGAGCGTGCCCAGGATCGTGAGCAAAAAAAGAAAACGTTGCATGACAGTGATTCTCCGAAGAAAAGTCTAAAAAAGTGCAGTGCTGGTGAGCTGGCCCGTCAGTAGCTGGCCGACAGGTTGAAATTGATGCGGCGCACGTGCTTGTGCGTGCGCGGGCCATCGCGCAGCGGGTAAGAAAAATCGATGCGGCCATTCAGGTAGCGCAGGAACTGGAAGCTGCTGCCCACGCCCACGGAGGCCAGGCCGAACAGGTCTTTCTGTTCCGGCAGCGGGTCGCGCAAGCGCAGGCGCGCGCCGTCGGCAAACGCGTACAGACGCCAGTTTTCCAGGCGGCTGAAATACGTCAGCTGCGGCGTGCGCCATTCGACGCTGCCCGAGACGCCGTAGTCGCCCGTCGCTTCGGCCGACAGATAGCCGCGCACGGAATTGGCGCCGCCGGCGGCCATCTGCTCACCCGACACCAGCGCCGCATCGGCCAGCTGGCCCGCCAGCTTGCCGTACAGCTGCGCGCCGCTGCCCAGGGTGGTGGTCACGTTGGCATCGCCCTTGAGTACGAGGAAGCTGGGCGAGGCCTTGTAGCGCTTGTTGTCGTAGGCGGCACTGTCGCTGCCATAGCCGAACCCGGCGCGCGTGCCGGCCACCAGCGACAGGCCCAGGCCGTAGGTCGCCGTCTCCGTCTGTGCAAAGCCGTTGTAGGCCACGCTGAGCGGTACATACTTCAATGGAATACTCGAGCCGGCGCCATTCAGTTGCAGCGCTTCCTGGTTATCCTTGAAATCGATGCCGCCGCTAAAACTGTGCCACCAGATGCCGCTGTTGGGCACTGTGTAGTTGAGCTTCATGCCCAGCGCATGGCCCTTGCCCAGCACGCTGGTGCCGCCGGTGCTGGCGACGTTGCTGTTCGACTGGTAGCCGGTCGCTTCCACGCTCCAGCCCTGCGTGCCGATAGGCGCCACGTACGAGGCGGACCACACGCGGGTCTGGTTCAGGTCGCCCGGCGTGCCGAAAAAGCTGAGGGTGGCGCTATGCCCGAGCTGCCACAGGTTGTCGTGGCCCAGCGACACGCTGCTGCGCAGCTTTTTCGTATCGGCGCTGTAATCGTTGTTCAAGCCCACGCTGGCGCGCCACGGGCTGCTGTCTTCCACTTTCAAGTCCACGTCCATGGTGCCGGGCAGGCTGCCCTGCTTGACCAGCGGCATCACCTGGCGCTTGGGGCCGCGGTTCAGGGCCGTCAGTTCCACCTGCGCCTGCGTAAAGTCGGGCACCTTGCCTTCCGTCAGTGCCGGCACTTGCTGGCGCACGTCGAGCGGCGAGTTGTATTGCGCACCGACCACGCGCAAGCGCCCCACCTTCGTTTCGCTCACCTGCAGCACCACCACGCCCTGCTCCACCTGCTGCTCGGGCAAGTCCACGTAGACGGACTGGTAGCCCCGGGCTTGATATGCCGCAACGAGGGCGTCGCGCGCCCCTTCCACGTCCTTCAGGCTGCGGCCCGGCCCCAGGAAGGGCGTGACCGCCTCTTCGATGGCACGCGCATCGAGCACGGTATTGCCGCGCACCAGGTATTCCTCGATCGTCACTTGCCGTTCCGGCACGGCCGGCGCGGCGACAACTGTTTCCTGAGCGCAGCCCATGCCGGGCAACGCCAGCATGGCCAGGCACAGCATCGTCAAGGCGGTCGCGGGTGCCGCTGGTGCTGCCCCCTTGCCCTGTTTTTTCATCTCACGCATCTTCCATTCACCTTAAAATCAAACGGTTGCCCTGTGTTGCGGCGCTGGGCCGGCGTTTTGTACTGCGGATGTGGTCCACCGAAGCTTGTCTACTGATGCCTAGACTGCCGCCGCGCGCGGCGACTGTCGAATGTCATCAAATGTTCATAAAACTCACGGTTGCAGGCCGCGCCGCTCGTTCGGCGTGAGCGCTTGCAGCTGCGGCGCCGTCAAAGGCCCCGCGCCCAGCACCTGCACCACGCCGGCCGGCTGGTAGTTCGACGCCTGCGGTTCACCGCCCTTGTGCTTGCCGACACCGCCCTCGTCCGCTTGCTCGTTGCCAAAGCCCAGTACTTTCACCGTGAACAGCGATGGCAGCGCCTGGCGCGTGGCAGCCCGTTCACGCTGCAGCACGTCCTGCGCCGCAGTGACGGCTTGCGTGGCGGCCGCGCTGGCATTGCTGAGCGCACCCACGTTCACCGCGGCGATGACCGGCATCCCCGTCGACTTGCCCTGCACCTGGATGTTTTCCGCATTCACCACCTGCAGCGCGGCCAGGTTGACGTTGCCCGAGACGCGGATACCCGCCTCGCCTGCGTCGATGGTGCCCAGCGGGGCGATCAGGTCGATGTCGCCGGGCGGCACCTCCGGGATCGGGTTCAGCGTGGCGATGCCGGCGCCCGTGGTCGGCGTGCTGGGCGACAGGCTGACCAGGCCGATGCTGTCGTAGGTGCGGCGTTGCGGCGTGTAGACCACGGTGGACTTGGTGCCACGGCCCGCATTGATGTCGCCCGTGGCCGACCAGGCCAGGATGTTGCCGCCGAAAGTGGTGAAGATGCGGCTCTGGCCCAGCAGGATGCTGTCTTTCGCATACATCTGGATCTCGCCCGCCCCCTGCGTCAGCACGCCCGAGCCTTCGCCCGGCGCATAGCCGCCATCGACGCCGATCAGGGCGCGCCCGCCCGGCACCGTGATGCCGATATCGCCGCCGAAGTCGGTGTGGATGCCGGCATCGTTGACGACCACGTGGGGCACGTTGTATTGAGGCCGGCCGGCGTCTATCCATTCCTTAGGGCTGAGATATTGCACACCCGGCAGCGGCCGCTTGGTGCGTGCCCCCTCGTACTCATCGACCGTGTACAGCGCGCTGCTGAACATCGTCAAGTCGCCCTTGTACTCGATCTTCTTGCCCTCCTTGTCCTGCGATGGGAACAGGGTGGCGATGGCTACACGGCCGCGCAGGTAACTGCCACGGCGCATGCCGTCCGGATCGTTGTATTCGCGCCCGGCCGCCTTCAGTTCGGCAAAGTAGACATTGCTCAGATACACCTGCTGCTGTTCCTTCGGCAAGGCGGCAAAGAAGCTGCGCGCATCGGTGGCCGGGTCGTAGCGGATGCCCAGGCCGCTGTCGCCGCCAAAGCGCGTCGTCAGCCAGTTCACCAGGTGCAGCTGGCTCACCAGCGCATATTCGCGCGCCAGGTCGCGCCGCACGCCGCCCGTTTGCCGGCCGGCCTTTTCCAGTTCCGCCTGTTTCGTGCCGAGGAAGGCGGACGCGCCCACTTCGTCGCCGTTGTAGCCGAACTGGCCGCGCAGCCAGTCGGCCAGGGTCAGCTTGCCGCCGTAGACGTACACGGCGTTGCCGGCCTGGTCGGCCAGCGGCCGGCCTGGGTCGGCCAGCTTGGCCGGGTCCAGGTAGCGCGCCGCGAACGCCGCATAGTCGGGACCATTGCGGCCCACGCCGGCGGCCACGCTGATGCCGGCGCCGTTGCCGCGTTCGCCGGGGCCGGTGCTGACGATGGCGCCGAGGCTGCGCAATTCCGCCTTGTCGGCCAGGTACAGGTCGCGCCCGGCGCTCACGTTCAGCTGGCCCGGTCCCGCCACATAGAAGGTGCTGTAGCGGATATCGCGTCCGGCACTGACGACGGAGACATCGGCGGCATTGCGGTGCACGAACAGGTTGCCGCGCGTGGACGAGCTGCCGGTGACGATAGGTTTGTCCGGATAATCGGGCCGGCCGGCATAGCCCTGGCTGGTCCATCCCGCCGCGCCTTCCGGCACACCCTCGACGCTGCCAAGCGGCGTGCCGGAATTGACGATGTCGCGTCCGGCGCGCACGGCCACGGCACCGCCGCCTTCGTACCACACGCCCAGCGGGCCAGTTTCGCCCTTCAGCATCGCCCGGTACACGATACCGCCCGTGCGCAGGCCGACGATGTCGCCGCTGTTGGCATAGAAATGCGCGGGCACCTGGCCCACCGGCACATAATCCGACACCGTCGGCGCCGTCATGCTGAACAACGGATAGGTCTGTGCGGCCTCGCCGGCGCCGTTGGGATTCGAACCAAACGATTGCAGTGGCGAGGGCGCCAGCGCATTCGCGTTGACGTTATGCAGCGGTAGCAAGCCGTACCAGACCTTGTCCAGTGCCCCGACGAAGCCCGGATTGAACGGGTTCGGCAAGAGGCGCGGATCGGCGCCCGATGGCGTGATCGGATAACCGGCCGCATGGATGGAATCGGCGGCCAGCATTTCCAGCTGGCCCGTGCCCGTCTTGACAAATTGGGGCGCCACCGGCGACGGCGCCAGGATCACGCCGTTTTGCGGCATGTCGACCTTGCCGCCCTCGCCAAACCTGCCCAGGCTGGCATTGCCGTAGTACAAGCTGCCGCTGGCGGCCACGGCGCGCAGCACGGATGGCATGACATAACGCCCGTCCGATGGCGCGTGGTTGTCGCCCGTCACCGACTGGATCCAGGCGGACGTCGGCGTCAGATTGCCGCCGGCGCTGAACAGGTCGATGGCCGTGGCCGGCGTCCACAGCGAGAACCAGCTCCAGCCCTCGCCCTTGCGCTCCACGCCCTGGTAGTTGAACGGCGAGCCGTTGGCCAGCTGCTTCACGCGACCCGCATCGGCCGTGCCACCCAGCACCAGGTCGCCGCGCGCATCGATGCGCACGCCGCTGTCGCCCGGCACCAGGATAGGCCCGCCGCTGGCGATGGCCGTGCCCGCCGTGTAGGTTTCATATGGCCGCGATTCCTTCGGATCGGCGCGATCGAAACGCAGCTCGACGCCGCCCACGGCGCCCGCCTCCATGCGCAGCGCGCCGCGCAGATTCGTGAAGGTGCTGTTGAGCGTGGGATACTGGCGCTCGAAGCGCGTATCGGCATTCGGGAAGTCGCTGTTGGCATCGAAGCTGCGCACCGCGGCGACAGGGTTGAGGCCGCCGCCGATGCGGATGTCGAGGTCGCCGCCGCCCGTCAGCAGCAGCTTGCCTTGCGGCGTCACCCTGCCCGTGCTGCCCACGGCCACGTTCAAGCCCTGGCTGCGCAGCGTGTAGATGGCGCCCGGATCGGCGCGCGAGGTCAGCATGCCGGCGTCGCCGCCCGCCTGCAGCAGCACATTGCCGCCGCCCAGGGTGCCGATGCCCGTAAAGCCCGACACGACCGGCAGGCCGGCAAACAGGTCGCCGCCCTCGGGGCGCGCGACATAGGTGCCGAAGTTGATCCACCATGCCGTCGGCACGCCCGCGCCCGTGCTGCCGCTGCCCTGGCGCCACAGCCAGGTACCGATGTCGCTGGTGTCCTGCTGCGCGTTCAGGGTGCCGATGGCATCCTCACGGCGCTGCAGGGCGGTGCCCACGGTGTCGCCCTTGACGTCGCCCTGGGCGCGCAACAGCAGGTTGCCGCCGTGCTCGGGATACCAGGCGCGGTACAGGCTCTCGCTGCCGCCATCGACGAAGCGCGTCAGCTTGTTGTCCAGGACACCGAGTAACTGGCCCTTGGCGTTGAAGCCGCGCGGCAGGTTGAACAGGTCCTTGCCATCGACCAGCGGCGAGGCCGACTGCGTGCCCGCCGTGTAGACGCCGTACAGCGAACGCATGTCGAAATCGCCGGCGGCGAGCAAGTCGAGGTCGCCCGTGCCCGTGCGCAGCACGCTGAACAGGGGCTGGCGCGCCGGCTCCACATTGGTCACATATTCGGGCGGCGTGCCATCGGCAATCTTGACCACCAGATGCGCGCCATACTCCAGCATGAGCTCTTCGCTGCCAAACCACATCCCAATATCGACCTCGCCTTCCGGCATGCCCTGGCTGATGGCTTCCTCACTGAAGATATATGTGCCCGGCAAGCCCGTGCCCGGCTTGATCGATGTCCTCTCGCCCATGCCGTAATGCGTATCGGCCAGCATCAGATGGGCATCCTTCGCATGCGGCCGCAGCGTGCGCGTGTCGGCGGCGGCCGTATCGGCGCCGCCCACCAGGCGCAGCGACCACGCTTGCGAACCCTGGGCCAGCATGGGCGCCAGCGCCAGGTTGCGGCCCTGGCTGCCCGTGCCGTCGGCCGCGCGCAGCGAGACCATGGTCGCGTCGCCAGGCAGCTTGACCAGCGTGCCGGCCGGCAGCACACTGCCCTTGTCCAGCGCCAGCGCCGACGCCAGCACCACGCCGTTGACGGGATTGACGCTATCGCCCGTGTCCATGGGCTTGCCTTCCGGGAAGGGCAAGGCCACGTTCGCCGGCCACAGCATGGCCGCCACCTTGGCTGCGCCCGGCAGGCGCAGGCCGGGATCGAGCTGCATGCCGCTGGATAAAGTCAGCGCCTTCGGCAAGACTGTGCCAGCCGCGTACAGCACGCTGCCGTCGGCGTTGCGCACGGCGCCGCCCAGCACGCTACCGGCAGGCAAGGTCCACTCCGCCGTCAAGGTGGCGGGCGCCGCCAGCAAGGTGCCGCCGCGCAACTGCATCGGCTTCATCGGCACGGCGAAATTGACGCTCGTGCCCGACTTGAAATACGTGTCTTCCGCCAGGGTCACCAGGCCCGCTTGCGGCACGACAACCTCGCCGCCCCACGGCAGGCGGCCCTTCACCAGTTGCCAGCCCTGGTCGTCCGGCGTGACCGGCAGGGTGCGGATGTCGAAGCCATCCGTGATACTGCCAAAGACGCTGAGCTTGCCACCGGCGCGCACTACCAGCGCGCCCGCCTCGCCAGAGCCGTACACCCCGCTCAGGCGCGCCAGCGGATTGACGCCGTCGTAGCGCTGGCCGGACAGGTCGATGTCGCCATCGATATGCAAGTCGCCACCCGGCGTGGCACTGACGATCTCGACGCCGGGGCGCAGATGGAAGGCGTTGGCATCGCCACGCAAGCCGCGCAATTTGTTGTTCATCAAGTTGCCGTTGGCCAGTGCATGAGCCATGAAGGCCTGGCTGTCGGCGTGCTTTTCATCCAGATAGGCCTGGTTGATGCTCTGGTAGCTGCGGCCGTCCGCATCCTTGCCAGAGCCGGCGGGCGCATCCTTGTATTGCCAGAAGCCGTTGACGTTGATAGTGCGCGCGCCGGCGATGTTCAGCGCGCCAGCCGCATCGATGTCGATATCGTCGCCCGTGGCGCCACCCAGGCGACGCGCGTTCAGGTCGATGCTGCCGTAGTTGCCGCCCTTGTCTCCGCTGCGCAGGTCGAAACGCGCGCCGCCTTCCAGGGTCAAGCGTCCACCAAGCGAGGCGAGTTCGATCACGGCGCGGTTCGGCGCCTCGATCACCTGGCCATAGCTGTCCGTGCGCAACAGCGTGCCATGCGCGTCGAGCACGGCGCCGGATTGGATGGTGACGCCGTCGCGACCAGCCAGGCGGATGCTGCCCACCTGTTCGCCGCTGGCGTCGATGCGACCGTTCACCATCAGCGCGCCGCCATCGACGGACACGCTCACTTCGCGCGCCTTGAGCTCGTCGCCGATGGCCAGGTCGCCCTGCTTGAGCTGGAAGCTGCGGCTGCCGAATACCTTGCCCGTGTTCAAGCGCTGGTTCAGGCCGGCGAAGTCGCCAATCTGCCGGGCGCGGATGTCCGCGCCGCCAGCCGCGTAGGGCACCAGGGTACCGCCCGCGTCATAACTGCCGCTGGCGCCGCCCAGCAAGGTGCCGCGCAAGTCGGCCGTGCCGGCCGCCTCGCCCGTGGCGATCACGGCCAGCTTGCCGGCGCGATTGTTCACGGCCGACAGGTCGATCACGGAAGCGCCCGCCTGGCGCACATCGCCTACACGGCTGTCGAGGATCACATCGCCACCCCAGCTGTACTTGCTGGTGTCGTAGAAATCGATCTTGCGACCCGCCAGGTCCAACTTGGCCTTGTCGCCCAGCAGCACATCGCGCTCGGCTGACAGGGTCAATTTTCCGCTTGGCAAGACCACCGACGTATCCACGCTGACGCTGTTGCCGCTGAGCGCCACTTCGGCGCCCAGGGCGCCAGCCAGCGCCGCATTCGTCGGCGTGGTGGCGGCCGCGCCTGCCGGTGCGCTCACCTTGAGGTCGCCGCCCGCCGTGATGCGGTTGACGGAACCGGCCGCGCCCGTCAGCAGCGGCGTGTTGATCAGCACATCGCCACCGCTGTAGCGGTAGCCATTGATGGCCGTATCCCAGGCGCCCTGCGACTGGTACACAGACAGGCTACCCTTGTTGTTGGCGGTGACTTGCTCACTGGCATTGAGTGCCACCTGGCCGAAGCCCAGTATCAAACGGTCCAGGTTGTGGATGGTGTCGGGACGGCTATCCGGCGTGAAACCGAACTCGATGCGCTTGGCATCGACCTGCAGGCGGCCGCTGCCCGTGCCGGGGCCAGCCGCGACGACGGCGCCGGGCGCATTCGTCGCGCCCTGCCACACGAGGGTGTCGGTATGGATGCGCGCCAGCGCGTCCGTGCCGCCATAACCGTAGATGGCGGGCGTATTGAGCACCAGGCGCGACAGCGACGACTTGCCCGTGGCCGCATCGATGGTCGACAGCTGCGACGAGTCGTAGAAGTTGAAGGAGTTGCGCGCCGTCAAACCCAGGCTTTCCAGCGCCGGCGCGCCCGTGCTGGTATCGCCGCGCAGCAAACGGTCGAGCACATCCTGGTTCAGTGCCAGGCCGTCCGGCAGGGCGCCGCGGGCACTGGCATCCGCCAGCGCAGCTTCGCTGCCGATATTGATCGCCCCCATCGCCAGCACCAGGTTGCGCGTGCCATAGCGCACCTTGTCGCGCAGGGTGAACGCGCGCTCCGTCACGGCGGCGATGGTGCCTTCCGAATACAGCGAGGTCGTGCCGCCGCAAACGCCATCCGCCTTCGCGCACGCGCCGATGTCGATGATGCCGGGACCATCCGAATCGGACGGCGTGCGCACGGCCGGCAACATGTCCAGCCAGCCGTTCGAGACGGCCAGCACGCTGCCCATCGGCTGGTACACATAGCCATCACGCGAATCCCAGGCCGCCTTGCCGCGGCCCAGTGTATTGATGCCCGATCCTTGCTCCAGGAAAATGCCATCGTTGGTTTTCGTGGTCACCAGGAACACTTCGGCCGCCTTCAGCACGGCGCCGTCGCGCAGCACGATGCCGCCCGCCGATTCGTTGATGGCGGCGATATTGGCGCGCTGGTTGCTGCCCGTACCGATATCGCTGTAGGTGACGCGCGGCAAGCCGCCGATCCCCAGGCGCTGGGCGCCAAAGGCGTTGATCTGCGAGGCGTGCACGGAGACGCCATCGAAGTCCGCCAGCGGCGCCGTGCCGTCGGCCAGCACCTCGTAGCGGGTCGACGCATGGCGCCCCGTGCCCAGCAGCAGGGAGCCGCCAAAGCCGCCCTCGGCCGGCGCGTACAGGGCGCTGCCATCCATCATCAATGGCGTGTGGTTATCCTCGACGCTGTGCAGGGACGGGGCGATCAGCTGCAGCCGCACGGCCTTGGCGTCGCGTTCCAGCATGGCGCGCGGCACGCCGTCGCGCGTGGCTTGCGCTATAGCAAAGGCGGCATAACCCGTTTCATTGTATTGCGAATAGCTGCGCAGCACGTCGGCCGGCGTCAGGATGGCCTGGCCGGGCACGGCGTCGCGTATCGCCGTGCCGGCGATACCCGTCTGCGCCGCCGTGGCATACGAACCATTGCGCATGGCTACCGTGCCGCCCGCCTCGACGGCGCCGGCCAGGCCATTCAATTCCACGCGAAAGGCGCCCGGCAGCAAGGCGAAATTCGATGGCAGCAAAGTGTAGGTGCCGGCCGCCAGGCCGGGCACGCCCGCGCCGATGGTGATCTGGCGTCCCACGGCCGGCTTGCCCGCGCCTTGCTCGGTCATCAGCGGCGCCACGTCCGGCTGCACGCCGGGAATGATGGCGTACACGGGATTGGTATTCAAACCGGGCAGGGTGAAGCCGCCATTCGGCTTCATCTGCACCAGCGGATTGAGACGCGCATCGGTAGAGCCACCCCGTCCGGCCAGGAAGGCCGCGCCCGTCAAGGTGCCGCCGCCCGACAGGTCGAGCACGGCGCCGGCTTGCACGTCGACGGCGGCACCCGTCAAGGCGATCTCGGGACCGTTGCCCACGCCCTTGAACACGACGTCGTTGCCGTCATACAGGTAGCTAAGGCCATCGAGCGTGCCGCCATACGGCATCGTCAAGCCTTTTGCGCTGACCGACGTCAGGCTGCCTGGCAGCAGATTGACATGGCCCGTGTAGGCTTCAAAACCTTCGGCGCCCAGGGTGATCTGGCCCAGCGGCGCGCGCAGCACGCCGTGCTGGTTGATGGTGGGGGCAACCAGGCTCAGGCTGCCAAACACGGAAAATGGCTGGTTCGGCGTCGCGCTGCCGGCGCTGCGCTCGACAGTGAGCGTGCGCTGCGGATCGAGCGTGATGCGCACGTTGCCGTATTCGTCGACCCGGCTGCTCTGGCCCACCGTGACCATGCCGCTGTCGCCCGTGGCTGGATAGATTTGCGCCGCGACCAGGGTGGCGTTGCCCGGCTGGTACAGGGCGGCGTTGTTCGACATGCGCAAGTCGCCGCGGCTGTTGAGGGTTAGCTGTTCGAAGGCATCGCGTTCGACGGCCAGCGGCTTGCCGCTGCTCTGCACGATCTCGCCCCGCGTGCCCATGTTGACCTCGCCCGCGAGATCGAGCATGCCCGCATCGATCTGCAGCAGGGAGCCGTCGGCCACCAGCGGCACGCCCAGCATGCCGCGCCCCTTGCCCGAGTTTTTCGAGCCGTTCACGGCATTGGGCACGATGTAGTTATCTTTTTGTCCGCGCATGGCCGTACCCAGGCGCACATACGGCGCCGCCAGGTGAACCTGGCTGGCAAGGCTGCTCGCCTTGTCCCGGCCGTCCGCATCCAACTGCGGCTGCTGCTGCGCCAGCCCCAGCGAACTGGCGCTCAGGCGCAGGCTCTGGCCCAGCGTCAGCTTGACGTCGCCATCCATGCTGAGCATGCCGTTGACATGCATGGCCAGGTTATCGAAGCCGCCGGCCTGCACGCGGTCGGCACCCAGGCGCGCACTGCCGTAGCGCAAGGCCTCGTCCTGCTGGCCCGCGCGCAAATCGGCCGGCAAGACGCTGTCGCCCTGCACCTGGGCCAGCACGAATTCGCGCGGCACCCGCAGCACATTGTCGACGGTGGCGCCTTGCAGCGTCTGGCGGTCCACCTGGCCATAGTTGGGCGTGTCCAGCGCCATTGCCAGCGTACCGCCGGCCGCGCCGGCGCCACCAGCCGCCGCGCGCAGGGTGCCATCGGCAAAGATGCCATTATACGAACTGAGCGCAATCAAACCGCCGCTGCCGGCCACGTTGACGGCGCCCTGCTTCGGCAAGTCCAGCGTGGCTGCCGCGCCGCTGGCGTCGAGCAGGGCGCCCGGGCGCACTACGACAAAGGCATCGGCTGCATCGACGCTGGCGGCGTCGGCCTTGTAGCGGGCGCCGATTTCGATGCTGCCGCCCTTGTCGGCGCGGCCATAGCGCCCGCCCCGCATGTCGGTGGCGACGCTGGCGCGGCCGGCCACGTCGAGCACGGCGTGTTCGCCAATCCAGATCGAGGTGGCTTGCCCCTTGCCGTTCGGCACATCGGCATCGCTGCCCGTGCCAAACGTCCCCGGCAGGATGGCGATCTTGCCGCCCCAGGCGTCGAGGCGGCCGTCGATGCTGACCTGGCCATTGCCCGTCAGGCTGATCTGGCGGCCCGGATCGACCGTGACGAGGGCGCCTTGCACCACCGCCAGTCCCCCCTTCACGTAGGGGCTGCCGGCCGTCAGCGTCAGGTCGGCGCCGGCGCGCTGCGTCAAGCGGCCCTTGCGCGCATCTTCCTGGTACAGCTGCGGCGTCCACACTTCCAACGCGGCGCCCGGATCGGTGCCGCCCGCTACCGTGTGGCCGGTGGCGGGATTGAAGCGCAGCACGGGCATCCTGACATCGATCTGCGCATCCTTGACCACCACGACGCCATCGCGGCCCGTGACGGCATAGTCAGCAAAGCCGCTCTGGAACAGGCTGGCGTCCAGCGCCAGCATGGGCTGCACGGCAACGTCGCGTCCCAGCATGGTGCCAGTCGGCAGCAGCACGCCGCGCGGCGTGCGCACGTCGTCGGCGGCGATGCTGCCGGCCGCATACTGCGTCGTCATCGGCAGGATGGGCAAGCCGTTGGGAAAGGCCGCCGCCGAGACCACGAAGCCGGTAGTGAGGCCGTTGATGGCCGTCAACATGCTGCCGGCGGGAGCGATGGAACCGCCCCAGACATACGTCGTACCGTTGATGACGACGTTGGCGCCCGGCGGTACCAGCAAGTCGCCCCCCAGCAGCAGCGGCTTCGTCGCAGATACATCCACCGTCACGGGCTTGCCCAGGGTCTGGCCCGGCGTGATCAAGCTGGTGCTGAGCGCGAAATCAAAGGGGATCTTCTCGCCCTTGGCAATCAGAAATTCATCGCTCAGGCGCAGGCCGACGGGGGCGCTGCTCCCCGCTTGCAGCACGTCGCCACCCTGCAGCTTGCCGCCGATGCTGACAGCCGTGCCGCTGTCGATCACCAGGCGCCCGCCGCCCTTCACGCCGTGGCCGCGCAATTCGCCGTCGAGCTTGAGCAAGGCGCCAGTCGGCGTTTTTTCGCGCGGCAAATCGACGGCCAGGGTGATGTCGCCGCCGCGCCCGCCCTGCAGGCTGCCATTGCTCATCAGGGCGGCGCCGGACGAGACGTCGAGGACGCTGCCGCCGGCCAGCTCGATGCCGCCGGAACTCTTCAAGGTGACCTTGCCGCCATTGATATACGGCAAACCGGCGCTGGCGCCCGGGTCCAGTTCCAAATTGCTCCACAGACCACGCGCATCGAGGCGCACGCCGGGCGCCACGCGCACGCCGGCCGGGCCAGCGGGACGCCCTTCGGGCGACACGGGCGCATCCAGCCACACGGCACCCCCGGTGGCGAGGTAGCGCGACACCATATTGCCGGCGGCGATGCTGCCGCTGCGCGCGCTCACATTGGCCTTGATGGCCACGTCGGTGGCGTGCAGGGCGATGTCGCCGCCATCGGCCACGCGCACGTCGGCATTGACGTCGAGCTTGTCGTAAGCGAAGATCTTCAGTGCGCCCAGCTCCAGTCCATTGAGCCAGTCCGCATCGAGCTGCAAGGTTTTGCTGCGCGCGGCCGGCAAGGCTTCGCTCAGCAGCTGACCATCGGCGATGGGCGCCACCTTGCCGATCTCGACCTTTTCCAGCACGGTTTGCGGGCTGTCGCGCAGCTGGCCCGTCTTGGTATCGAAAACGGGCGTCATTTTTCCCACGATTAATTGACCTGCACGCGCCGCCACCGTCTGCGCCTGCTTGTAGCTCTCCATGCCCTCATCGCGCTTGCGCTGCTGGCGTTCGCCCTGATACACGGAGGTATCGATATCGCCTTCCAGCACGGCGGCGCCCGTGGAAACGATCAAACGGCCCGCATCGCGGCCCACCGTATAGCCGTTTTCCAGGCGTTCGCGCGGGCCGATCAAGGCATTCGCATGGGTTTCCGTCGTGTTCGCGCCCCAGCGCGCATGCGTGCTTTCATAGCCGCGATACAGGCCCGTGTACAGATTGTCGCCGGGAGCGGTACTCAGTTTGACCATCGCGCCATCGGCGCCCTTCAGCCACGTCTGCTTGACCATGCCCGTCTGCACATCGAGCGAGCCGCCGGCGATGTTGATGCGCGAACCGGCCTGCGTCACCACTTCGCCGCCGCCAAAGCCCACAGTGCCACCCTGGGCCGCCCACTCGCCGATGCCGTGGCCGCTGGTGTTCAGGTAGCCGCTCACTTCCAGCAAGCCGCCAGCCGTATACCAGCGGTCCGTAGCGTAGCCGTTCGTGCCGGCCGGCACCAGCACCAGGTCGCGGCGGTCGACCCACACGTCGCTGTTGTTCAGGTATTTTGCGTCGCGGCTGCCCGGTGCGTCGCGCTGCTCGTTGCCTTGCACATTAATCAGCACATTGTTGCTGCTCATGTTGACCTTCACGCCGACGGCGCCGGAGACATCGATGGCGGCGTCGCGCGCCACGTGGCTGCGGCGGGCCGCGTCGACCAGCACCTGACCACCCGTGGCCAGGGTCAGCGAGTCGCCCTCGAAGGCCACGTTGCCGGCGGAGACGATGCGCACCAGCGACTGGTCGCGCCGGTCCTGCGGCGTGTCCGTTCCCTTGCCCGTGTCTTTCAGCAAGGTATCGCGCTGCACGTCGAGCGCCGTGGCGCCGTTGTCATCGATGACAATGGCGCTGACGCTGCCGCGCGCCAGGGTGACGCCGGCGTTCTCGCCCGCCGCCGCCAGGTGTATCGTGCCGCGGCCATTGACGGTCGTGCTCGACAACAGCACGCCATCCTGGCGCACGCTATTGCCGCTGAGCGTGATATCGCCCGTCGCCGCCTGGATCAGGCCGTTGTTGACGACGCTGCCGGCGCTGCTGCCGGCCATGCGCAGCATCTCGACTTCATTGCCGCGCGTGCTTGAATACTGGTTCTTGTCCGTGCCCATGCCCTGGCGCACGACGATGGCGTCGCCGGCCGCCAGAGTCGTCTGGCCGTTCGGCGTGGTGATGGCGCCCGCATTCTCGACGGCGCGACCAGCCAGCAGCACATAGCCGCCGCCTTCCGTCACCGTCTGCGGCTTGCGCGTGTCGATGCGCGCACCGGCGGCGACGACGACATCGGCCTCGGCCGCGCCGTGCGTGTAGGTATTCTGGCCCAGCACCAGATCATTCGCGAAGGTCGGCACGGCGCCCGCGCCCTGCGTCTTGCCATACAGGCCGCTCTTGAACTGGCTGTCGCTCATGCCCATGGCGGCCGCCGCCAGGTTGCGCGTATCGACCTGGCTGCTGCCCGTAAACACGATGCCGTTGCGGTTGACGATCATCACCGTGCCGTCGGCCTTGATCTGGCCATGGATCTGGCTGGGACGCGCCAGCGGATCATTGACGCGGTTCAACACGGACCAGTGCGATTTCTGCTCGAACTGCAGGGTGGTGTTCTTGCCGACGTTAAAGCTTTCCCAGTTCAAGATCGCCTTCTCATCCGTCTGCACGACCTTCACGACGGACTTGCCGTCGGCCTGGGTCTGCACGGGCGCCTGGGCATTGAGCCAACCGGCCGTCAGGCTGTTGCTGTCGACCTGCAAGCCACCCTTGACCAGGCCATCGGGGGCGCCGCCGGCCGCCAGCGCCGCCTGCCGCGCGGCCGCCTGCACCGCCTGCTCGGCGGCGATGCCGCGCGCGGCCAGCAAGAGATTGTTCAGCGATTGCTGCAACTTGCCTTCCGCCTTTTGCTGCTGGAGCAAAGGATTATTCAGCGATGTTGCCGGCTGGCCATTCGGCAAGCGTCCCGTGGCCGCAGCCGTGCCCTGCTGCGCGCCCTTGCCGGCAAACCAGGCGCCGCTGAACGGCTGCTGCGCCTGCGCGCCGCCGGCCTGCAGCAGCATGGCGATGGCCAGCGCCAGCGGTTTCAATCGCACCGGGCGCCCGGTCCGGTTGCCCGCCATGGCGGAGGAGGATGCGTGTTTCGTGACCGACTTGCTTCGCTGCATGGCGACATTCCCTTTTCATGTTCCGTTGCTGACCGATATCGCGAGGCGGCGCGCGGCACGCACGGGGCGGGCGGCAGGCACTGATTCGCGGCTTCCAGCAGCATTGACAGAGAACAAGGTCCGGGACTGCAAAAGGTCATCAAAATGTCATAATTGGCGCTCCGCCTTGGCGCGCCAAGGCGGGGTTCAGCCGAACAGCACGATGCCGCCCGGCAAACGCGTCACCCTTGCGCCATACGCGTCCTGGATCAGGGCGATCACGTCGTCGAGGCGGTCGAGCGAAAAGCTGGCTTGCACGCGCGTGAGTTTCAAGGTGTCGCCATTGAGGATCAGCTTGCCGGGGCGGTAGCGGTTCACCTCGTCCACCACCTCGGCCAGCGTGCTTTGCTTGAACACCAGCAGGCGCTGGCGCCACGCGCTGACGTCGCCTCTTGCCACCGCATGCGCGATGCCAAAATGCTCGGGCCGGTAGCGCAGCTGCTGGCCGGCCGCCAGTTCCGCATCGTTGCCGGCCTGCGCCACGCGCAGGCGGCCCGCCAGGCAGGTCACGCACACTTCCTGGCCGAACAGGCGGATATTGAAGCGCGCGCTGCCGGCCGACACCGTGCCGTCGCCCGCCTGCACGCGCACTCTAGCCGCACCGCGCAAGCCAGCCTGGAATTCCGCCTCGCCCGCCAGCAGCACCAGCGCCGCGGCGCCGTCCTGCAGGGGCGCCGCGTCGAGGCGTGTCTGCGTATTCATCTGCACCAGCACGCCGCCATCGAGCGCCACTGCGCGCTGCTCGCCCGTGCCGGTGGCATAGTCGGCGCCCAGGCCCGCCACGGCCGGCCACAGGTCCGTGGGCGGTCGCAGCACCAGCAAGCCCAGCGAGGCAGCCATGGCGCCGCCCAGCCAGGCGCGCCGCGCCGTGTTGACAGACGCCTGCGCCCGCTTGACGGCGCGCGCGGCCGGCGCCATGGCGCCCCACACGGCACGCGCCTCGGCAAACGCGTTGGCATGCTTGCGGCTGCGCGCGCACCAATGGCGAAACACCTGCGCATCGCGCTCGCTGACCTGGCCCGAGGCCAGCCGCACGACCCACGCCTGCGCTTCCTTCTGGATGACACCCATGTCGTCTTCCGCTTGTTCAATCATGATGTTTAGACGTTTTTCCCGCGCCGGGACCGAAGCGCTGGATGAAATCGCGTCCCATGCGCTCACAACAATGTTCGAGGCCGGCGCGCAATTCCTTCTCCACGGTGCGGGCGGAAATGCCGAAGCGCTCGGCGATGTCGCGGTGCGGCAACTGGTCGACGCGGGCGGCGATGACGATGGCGCGCCGGCGTTTCGGCAACTCCTGCAAGGCCCGTTCCAGTTCTTCCAGCTCGGCGCGCGCGCTGAAGGTGCGGGCCGGGTCGGCCAATTCATCGGCCATCTCATACAAGTCGTCGATATCCGGCAGGCTGAGCAGGCGCGCATTGTCGCGGCGTTGATCTTCCGCAATGTTGATGGCGATGCGCATCAGGTATGCCGACGGATAGCTGATCGCCTCGGGCGCGTTCATCCGCTCCACCCGCAAATACGTTTCATGCAGCGCGTCATTGGCCAGGTCTTCCGAGCCCAGGCGGCGCTGCAGGTGGCGGCGAAACTGTCCATAGCGTTCCAGGAACAGCTTGCGCAAGGTGGCTTTCAGCAAATCCGGCATCGTCAAGGCGTCACGGCCAGGTGCAGATACGGCGCGCAATCGGCGTCCGGATCGGGCCGCGGCGTCAACAGGATCGTCAGCGGCTGCGGCAAGCCCGCCGGTGGCGCGCCATCCATCAGCAGGCTGCGCAGGCGCTGCAGCACGGCGCGGTCGCGCTGCGCCACGCCGCTCGGTTCGAGTACGTGCACGGCGCGCACCTTGCCCCGTTCATCGAGCCACAACTGGAAGGCCAGGCGGTAGCGGCCGAAGGCGTCCGGATGCAAGCGGCACAGGGCGCGCGTGAGCGAGCGCTGCAGGATGGCCGCATAGCCTTGCAAGGGCGGCGCGGCAGGAGCGGCCTCGACCGGCACGGGTGCGTCGGCCAGCGCCAGCAAGGTGAATGCATTGCTGCCGCTGAAGCGCACGCCCAGCTGCGTGCCGGCCAGCAAGCGCTGCAGCGCCTCGGCCGGCGTGTAGTCGCCGCGCACGGGCGAGGCCACGCGCCCCGCCGCCAGCTGGCTGCTGACGAGCACGGAATACCCGGTCACTTCGCCAAACGCCACCAGCGCCGCGTCGAGCGGCTGGGCGGGCAAGTCGAAGCGCAGGGTCGTGTGCGCGGCCGCGTCAGCACCGTCCGCACTGGCAGCCGGCCGCACGAATGTCATCAATGTCATCAATGTCATCAGCAAGCAGGCGGACAGGGCATTGCCCGTTGCGGCGCGGCGGTGGGTTAGTGTCATTTTCCAGGGGAATCAACGAGAGCCTGCTCATGAAGTGTCTTGACTGCAATATTTCAAGCAGAATGGCAAGATGGTAGCTTCATAAAATGACAACTGCATGACATGGCGTCAACCCGCATTCCAGCCTGTCATCGCCGCGACATATGACTTTGCTATGCTGAGCGCTTAATCCACCGCTCCGGGAGCCGCCATGGCGCGCCTGTTATCACTGTTGCTGTTGGCCTGTGCCACCCTGCCCGCGCACGCGGACGAGCACACCGTCGTCGTCAAGGCCGCCGCGCCGGAAAAGGGCTGCGTGGAGGTGGAAGTACATGGCAAGCGCGCGCAATCCATCTCTTGCTTGAACGAAAAATTATTACCTAGCAGCAATACCGTGAACCGGCCCCCGCCCACCCTGTCCGGCGCGGAAGCGACCGTGCAGCGTCCGTCGAACCAGCTGGGCCTGTACAACCGCGCCGCCCTCGAACACCGCATGGGCAATGCCTTTGGCAAATCCGTCACGCCGCAGAGGCCGGCACCGCCGCCGCCCGCCAGCCCGCTGCGGCCGGCGCGCTGACGCTGCTGTCAACGCACAGTCCATTTGCGCTGTCAAGATTGCGCAATCGCGCCGATTGCGTATCATTCCAGGCTTGATCGCTCTGGAAACAACCATGCTGCCCACTATCGAACAACGCCTTGCCCTTGAACTTGCCGCCAAACCGGTGCAGGTTGCCGCCGCCATCGAACTGCTCGACGAAGGCGCCACCGTGCCCTTCATCGCCCGTTACCGCAAGGAAGCGACCGGCGGCCTCGACGATATCCAGCTGCGCCTGCTCGAAGAGCGCCTGCGCTACCTGCGCGAACTGGAAGAGCGGCGCGCCGCCATCGTGGCCTCGATCACGGAACAGAACAAGATGACGCCCGAGTTGCTCGATGCCGTCATGCATGCGGAAGACAAGACGCGCCTGGAAGATTTGTATCTGCCGTACAAGCAAAAGCGCCGCACGAAGGCGCAGATCGCCATCGAAGCGGGCTTGACGCCGCTGGCCGACGGTTTACTCGACAATCCGGAACTGACGCCGGAAATGGAAGCGGGCAAGTTCCTGCGCGAGGCGTTTACGAGTGCCGACGGCAACAACCCGGGCGTGCTTGACACCAAGGCGGCCCTCGACGGTGCGCGCCAGATTCTGATGGAGCGTTTCGCCGAAGACGCAACGTTGCTGCAAACCTTGCGCGAATACGTGCAAGAGCACGGCATCGTCGAATCGAAAGTGGTGGAAGGCAAGCAGGATGAAGGCGAAAAGTTCGCCGATTATTTCGACTACTCGGAAACCATTTCCACAGTGCCATCGCATCGCGCGCTGGCCTTGTTGCGCGGGCGCCGCGAAGGTATCCTCGACGTCACCCTGCGCCTGGACACGGAAGCGGAAAAACCGAAATGGGATGCGCCGCACAACCCGTGCGAAGGCCGCATCGCCGCCCGCTTCGGCATCAAGCAGCAGGGCCGCCCGGCCGACAAATGGCTGGCCGATACGGCGCGCTGGACCTGGCGCGTGAAAAGCTTCATGCACCTGGAAACGGAACTGATGGGCGCGCTGCGCGAACGCTCGGAACTGGACGCCATCAATGTCTTCGCCACCAATTTGAAAGCGTTGCTGCTGGCCGCGCCGGCCGGCCAGCGCGCCACCATGGGCCTCGATCCTGGCTTGCGCACGGGCGTCAAGGTGGCTGTCGTCGATGCCACCGGCAAGGTGGTCGACACGGCCGTGATCTACCCGCACCAGCCGAAGAACGACTGGGATGGTTCCTTGCACACCCTGGGCCGTCTTGCCGCCAAGCACAATGTGTCCCTGATTTCGATTGGCAACGGCACGGCCTCGCGCGAGACCGATAAACTGGCGCAGGATCTGATCAAGCAGCACCCGGAAGCGAAGATGACGAAGATCGTCGTCTCGGAAGCGGGCGCATCCGTGTATTCGGCGTCCGAATTCGCATCGAAAGAGTTGCCGGACATGGATGTGTCCTTGCGCGGCGCCGTGTCGATCGCGCGCCGCCTGCAAGACCCGCTGGCCGAGCTGGTCAAGATTGACCCGAAATCGATCGGCGTGGGCCAGTACCAGCATGATGTGAGCCAAAGCCAGCTGGCCCGCTCGCTCGATGCCGTGGTGGAAGATTGCGTGAACGCCGTCGGCGTGGACGTCAACACGGCCTCGGCGCCGCTGCTGGCACGCGTCTCCGGCCTGTCGGCCAGCGTGGCGCAAAGCATCGTCAGCTACCGCGACATGAAGGGCGCGTTCACCTCGCGCGCGGCCTTGAAAGCCGTGCCGCGCCTGGGCGATAAAACGTTCGAACAGGCGGCCGGCTTCTTGCGCGTGATGGGCGGCGAGAATCCGCTGGACGCCTCGGCCGTCCACCCGGAATCGTACCCGCTGGTGGAAAAGATTTTGGCCGACATCAAGAAGGATATCAAGGCCGTCATTGGCGAAACCGCCTTGCTGAAAACCCTCAGCCCGGCAAAATATGCGGATGAAACCTTCGGCGTGCCGACCATTTCCGACATCTTGAAGGAACTGGAAAAGCCGGGCCGCGATCCACGTCCGGAATTCACCACCGCCACCTTCAAGGAAGGCGTGGAAGAAATCCGCGACTTGCGCCCGGACATGATCCTCGAGGGCGTCGTCACCAACGTGGCCGCTTTTGGCGCCTTTGTCGATATCGGCGTGCACCAGGATGGCCTCGTGCACATCTCGGCCCTGTCGAACACGTTTGTGAAAGACCCGCACACGGTGGTGAAAGCGGGCCAGGTCGTGCGTGTAAAAGTGCTGGAAGTCGATGAAAAGCGCAAGCGCATCGCGCTGACCATGCGTTTGACGGACAGCGCGCCGCAAGCGGGCAGCAAGCCGGAGCAAAAGGGCGACCGCAACGACCGCCGCAGCATGGCGCAGCACCAGTCGCAGTCGCGCAACGCGCCCGAGCCGGCCGGCAGCATGGCCGCCGCGTTCGCCAAGCTGCGCGGTTAGGCAGCCGCCAGGCGCAGCGTGGAAGCTATCGTCATTGTGGCGGTGGAGGCCGCCAGCCTGGATGCGCAGTTGCTGCTCGATGAATTGTCGGACGTGCTGCTGCGCCTGAATGGCGACAGCGGCCGCACTTCCTTCGATGTCGAAGCGGCAACGCCGCGCGGCGGCTTTTACCTGGCCCGCGATGCGGCTGGAAACCTGCTGGGTTGCGCCGCCCTGCGGCCGCTGGGCGAGCCGGACAGTCCCACGGCAGAACTCAAACGCATGTATGCGCGTCCAGGCGCCGCTGGCGTGGGCGCGGCCCTGCTGGCCCATGTGGAGGCGCAGGCGCGCCGGCATGGCTACCAGGCCGTGCGCCTGTCCACCCGCGTGGCAAATAGCCGCGCCCTGGCGTTTTATGCCAAACACGGCTATGCACCCGTCGTTGCCTGGGGCAAATACGTGGGCGCAGCGCAATCGATCTGCCTGGGCAAGCAGTTATCAGTAGCAACGAGCCTTAACGTGGCTGACTTGTCCGATTTATGACTTGAGCGCATACCCGTGCCGTCGTTTTCTTATAAAATGACGGCATCTATTTACTTACCCATCAGAGGCAGCTATGAGCGACGTACAAACCTGGATCAAAGAAACCGTGACGAGCACGCCAGTCGTGCTGTTCATGAAGGGCACGGCCCAGTTCCCGCAGTGCGGCTTTTCCGGCCGCGCCATCCAGATCCTGAAAGCATGCGGCGTGGAAAACATCGCTACCGTCAACGTGCTGGATGACCCGGAAGTGCGCCAGGGCATCAAGGATTACTCGAACTGGCCTACCATCCCACAGTTGTATGTCAAGGGCGAGTTCATCGGTGGTTCCGATATCATGAATGAAATGTTTGAATCGGGTGAATTGAAGTCCCTGATCGATGCCTGATAGTCAACCGCGGCCGCGCCGTATCGTGGTGGCCATCACGGGCGCCACGGGCGCCGTGTATGGCTTGCGGCTGCTGCAATTGCTGGTCGCCATCCCTGGCGTCGAGACGCATCTGGTCTTGTCGGATGCCGCCATATTGACACTGCACCAGGAAACGGGCGTAGGACGCAAGGAAATCGAAGCGCAGGCGCACGTGGTGCACAAGCTGCGCGACATCGGCGCGAGTATCGCCAGCGGCTCGTTTCAATCGGATGGCATGGTCGTCGCGCCGTGCTCGATGAAGACGCTGGCGGCCGTGGCGCATGGCTTGTCGGACAATTTGATTACGCGGGCAGCCGATGTGGTGCTCAAGGAGCGCCGCCGCCTGATCCTGATGGTACGCGAAACGCCGTTCAACCTGGCGCACCTGCGCAATATGACAGCCGTGACCGAAATGGGCGGCATCATCTTCCCGCCACTCCCCAGCTTTTATCACCACCCGCACAGCATCGCGGAGATGGTCGACCATACGGTGGCGCGCGTCATCGACCTGCTCGGCATCGAGCACGGCCTGGCACCGAGGTGGAGTGGTCTTAAGTCCACTGGCGACACCTCCACCCTCTAGTTGACGTCACGATTTAGTTGGCGTCACGATGCCTGACAAAAACGTAGCGAGCGGCAGTGATTTGTGGCCGAGAAGCGCAACCGTGCTCTAGCACGGTGAGCATCGCCGGCCGCAAAGCGCGACGCGCAGTAGCTTAGCTCAGGCATCCACCACTAGCGTTTTTCGAACTGAACTGCACTAGCCTGCTTCAAATCCCTGGCTTCTTCAACCATCCTGCGGTGGGCGATCCGTTTGCGCATCACTTCCGCATGTTGCGCGGCAGTCATGGGGGGCACGGTCATCAAGTCCTTCAGCTGCGCGGTATTGCTGTAGTTACTTTTCATAAGACGGCTCAAATGCTCGGCTCCGTAGTGGATGAACTGGCTACTTCTGATGTGATTATGCGCTGGTATTGGCCGCTGCGCCGCTGCGTACGGGATTATTGTCAAATAATTCCGCTGCAGCGCAACATGCGAGATCTTATTGTGCGGCAAAATCATGTCTCCAGTATGACGCTGCGCAAATAAAAGGACAGGAGGAGCACCGTCAGCGAAAGGCGGACGGTGCCGGCCGGGGATGGCCTGAATGCTTACTTTTGGTAGTTGACTCTGACCAGCATGCGAATAAATTCTCGCGCGATTTGACGATGATGTTCATCTAATCTTTGCAAATCGGCAATTAATTTCACATCGGCAGACTCAAAACGCGATAAAGCGCTGCCCGCTTCGCCATTCGGCGTGGCGCTTTCCGGGCCGCCAAAACGCAACCATTCCGCCGGAACGCCCAACCATTGGGCAATCATGCGCAATTTTTCTTGCGTGGGAATTGCTTCACCTACTAACCATTTCCTAGCTGCATGCACGGTAATCGGGCGTCCGTCGAAACGGATGTTGAATTCCCGGGCCAGTCTGGTCGGGCTGTCTGGAGAGTAATGGGCGTTTTTGAGAGCCAACTGAAGTCGCTGGCTGAAGCTTTCGCGTTCGTTAGAAGAATTCATAGGTGTACTATTTCATGTTGTAACATGAAAGTCAGTTTCTTGAATGACCATACAGATTGTTACATTTGAAAATAGTATCAATTAACAATTAACACTCCGGCCAGGTTTTTCGGGTAAAAATATGGCCGAATTTTCTCTTGTGATTCTGTGTGGCTCCGGTTCAAATTCGCGGTTAGCCTTGATTTTCGCACTGCAGCACGATTCAAAGCCTCGGTTTGGCATTACAACGTACGGTATCGGATAATGCCCCCTTTACCGATACGCGCAATGGCCATATCATACAATTTCTTGTAGACAAAGTTTTCAGAAGGGCCATTCTATTTCCAATATAGAAATAATCTAAACAAGCTGCTCATAGTGAAATGTTGTTTTTTGATCGTGCCTATTGGAAAGAATCTGCGCTCAAAAATTTTACTGGCATCGCAGCGAAAAGAATGTCGCCGTTATGCCAGGAAAGCTCTTTTTGGTGTCATCTTGGCCACCAACTCTCGATCTTAAGCGTGTTTGCGCAAGAAGAATCAATTTATTTTCAGCAACTGTTGTCTTATTCGCCAAATTGCCTGTCCACACCCTCTTTTTTCTTTGTTGCAGCACGGACAGGGCACGCTACAATAGTATTGACGTTGACGTTGCCACCCGCCTGCCTCGCAGCACCCCATCTATTAACCGATCACCCATGCAACCGACACCGCCCGCAGCAATGACGACCTATACCATTACCGAACTGGCGCGGGAATTCGACATCACGGCGCGCGCCATCCGTTTCTATGAAGACCAGGGCTTGCTCAGCCCGAAACGTGAAGGCGCCGGTGGGCGCAGCCGCGTCTACACGCCGCGCGACCGCACCCGCCTCAAACTGACCCTGCGTGGCAAGCGCCTGGGCCTGGCGCTATCGGAGATCAAGAGCCTGGTCGACATGTACGAGTCGCCAAAGGACACGCGCGCGCAAATGGACCGTTTCCTGGGCGTGCTGGCGCAGCACCGGCAGACGCTGGAGCAGCAGCGCATCGATATCGAAATGGCGCTGGCGGAAATCAGCGCGCATGAAGACGCTTGCGCGCACATGCTGGCGGATTTGAACATGGACAAGGCGCCAACAAACTGAGTGGCCATGCGGCAGACGCTGGCCGCACGCGCATCGCTTTACACGCTTCACTTTACGCGCTTCACTTTACGTTTACGTAAACGTCACAACTGAGTATCATAGCTTCACTGACCGGTATCCATGACCGCCACACTTATAACGACGACGAGGACGACATGCTCCATCTCCCAGGCTTGACCTTTGATCACGGCGACGACATCGCCTCGCTGCGCGAAGCAATCCAACAATTTGCCGCCGCCGAAATCGCGCCGCGGGCGGCCGAAATCGACCGCACCGACCAGTTCCCCATGGACCTGTGGCGCAAGATGGGCGACATGGGCTTGCTCGGCATCACCGTCAGCGAAGAATACGGCGGCGCCGGCATGGGTTACCTGGCGCACATCATCGCCATGGAAGAAATCTCGCGCGCCTCGGCCTCCGTCGGCCTGTCCTACGGCGCCCACTCGAACCTGTGCGTCAACCAGATCAAGCGCAACGGCACGGCCGAGCAAAAGGCGAAGTACCTGCCGAAACTGATCACGGGCGAGCACATCGGCGCCCTGGCCATGTCGGAACCGAACGCGGGCTCGGACGTCGTCAGCATGAAGCTGCGCGCCGACTTCAAGGGCGACCGCTGGGTCTTGAACGGCACCAAGATGTGGATCACCAATGGTCCCGATGCGGACGTGCTGGTGGTGTACGCGAAAAACGACCTGGAAGCGGGCTCGCGCGGCATGACGGCTTTCCTGGTCGAAAAGAATTTCAAGGGCTTTTCCATCGCGCAAAAGCTCGACAAGCTGGGCATGCGCGGCTCGCACACGGGCGAACTGGTGTTCCAGGATTGCGAAGTGCCGGCCGAAAACGTGCTGGGCGGCCTGGGCAAGGGCGTCAATGTGCTGATGTCGGGCCTCGATTTCGAGCGCACCGTGCTGTCCGGCGGCCCGCTGGGCATCATGCAGGCCTGCATGGACCTGGTCGTGCCTTACGTGCATGATCGCAAGCAATTCGGCCAGGCCATCGGCGAATTCCAATTGATGCAAGGCAAACTGGCCGATATGTATTCGACCATGATGGCGTGCAAGGCCTATGTGTATGCCGTGGGCCAGGCTTGCGACCGCGCCACCACGCCGGAAGCCGTGCGCCAGTTGCGCAAGGATGCGGCCGGTGCCATTCTGTATAGTGCGGAGAAGGCGACCTGGATGGCAGGCGAAGCGATCCAGGCCCTGGGCGGCAACGGCTACATCAACGAGTATCCGGCCGGCCGCCTGTGGCGCGATGCCAAGCTGTACGAAATCGGCGCCGGGACCAGCGAAATCCGCCGCATGCTGATAGGCCGCGAACTGTTTGCGGAAACCAAGTAAGCACGGGCGCGCGGCAATCGACTGGGTGATGAGCCATTCATGCGAGCACAGATATGACGCAAATTGCCTTCCCAAAATTGCTTTCTTCCCAGATTGCATTCGATATCGCGCGCACCATCCGCGACGGCTTCGACAAGCATTACCGTCTGTTCCGCGCCACGAGCCAGCAAGCCAAGCAGTATTTCGAGCAAGGAGCCTGGGCCGCGGCGCAGACGGCGGCCCACGAACGCATCGACTTTTATGACAAGCGCGTGCAGGAATGCGTGCAAATGCTCGAAGATGAGTACGAAGAGTCGGAGTTGAGCGACGAAGTGTGGCGCGAACTCAAGCTGCACTACATCGGCATGCTGACGGAACACAAGCAGCCGGAACTGGCGGAAACCTTCTTCAATTCCGTCTGCTGCAATATCCTGCACCGCACGTATTTCAATAACGACTATATTTTCGTGCGTCCCGTCGTCTCCACGGAATACATCGACACGCAAGATCCGGTACCCACCTACCGCGTGTATTACCCCGGCAACGATGGCTTGCGCCACACCCTGATGCGCATGCTGAGGAACTTCCAGCTGGACTGCGCATTTGCCAACCTGGAGCGTGACGTGGCCCAGGTGGAAGCGCGCCTGCAGCAGCTGTTCGGCGGCGACAGGCTGGAGCCGAACCACCAGATTCAGGTCCTGACCAGTTTGTTCTACCGTAACAAGGGCGCTTACCTGGTCGGCAAGGGCATCAACGGCAACCGCGAATACCCGTTTGTCGTGCCGATCCTGCACAACCGTCACGGCAAGCTGGTGCTCGACACGGTGCTGTTCGAGCATCAGCAGATTGCCGTGCTGTTTTCATTTACGCGTGCGTATTTCCTGGTAGATATGGAAGTGCCGTCGGCCTATGTGCAATTCCTGCGCAGCTTGCTGCCGCGCAAACCGCGCAGCGAAATCTATACGATACTGGGCTTGCAAAAACAGGGCAAGACGCTGTTTTACCGCGACTACCTGCAGCATCTGAAGCACTCGTCGGACCACTTTGAAAGCGCGCCCGGCATCCGTGGCCTGGTGATGCTGGTGTTTGCCCTGCCATCATTTCCCTATGTCTTCAAGGTGATCAAGGATTTTTTTCCGCCTCCCAAGGAAACCACGCGCGCGCAAGTCCAGCAAAAGTATTTGCTGGTGAAACACCATGACCGCGTGGGCCGCATGGCCGACACGCTCGAATACTCCAACGTGGCCTTTCCCCGTGCCCGTTTTGCCGAAGAACTGCTGGCCGAGCTGAAGCAGTTCGCCCCCTCGTTGGTCGAAGAAGACCAGGAACAGATCATCATCCGCCACCTGTACATCGAGCGGCGCATGGTGCCGCTGAACATGTGGTTGAGCAATGCCGAGAAAGAAGGCCGCGATGACCTGGTCGAACACGGCATCGTCGAGTACGGCAACGCCATCAAGGAGCTGGTCGCGGCGAATATTTTCCCCGGTGACATGCTGTATAAAAACTTTGGCGTAACGCGGCATCAACGTGTCGTTTTTTACGATTACGATGAAATCGAGTACATCACCGATTGCCAGTTCCGCGTCATTCCCCAGGCGCGCACGGAGGAGGAGGAAATGTCGGCCGAACCGTGGTATCCCATCGGCAAGCACGATGTATTTCCCGAACAATTCGGCACCTTCCTGCTGGGCAATCCCCGCATCCGCAAGTATTTCATGCAGCACCATGCCGACCTGCTGACGGCGCAGTATTGGCAGGCGCGCAAGCAGCGCATCGAAGACGGCCATATCGAGGACGTCTTCCCGTATCCGCAGCACCTGCGTTTTTGTAAGCAAGCACCTTCCCACCCCCAACCGGAGATCCAACATGCATGATCCAGTCGTAATCGTCGGTGCCGCGCGCACCCCCATGGGCGCCTTCCAGGGCGATTTTGCCAACGTCACCGCCAGCGACCTTGGCGCCGTAGCCATCCGCGCCGCCGTCGAACGGGCCGGCGTGGCGCCGGACGCCGTCGAACACGTGTTTTTCGGCAATTGCCTGATGGCCGGCCAGGGCCAGGCGCCCGCGCGCCAAGCCTTGCGCAAGGCAGGCTTGCCGGACTCCACCGGCGCCGTAACGCTGTCGAAAATGTGTGGCTCGGCCATGCAGACGACCATGTTCGCGCATGACACCTTGCTCGCCGGCAGCGCCGACGTGGTGGTGGCGGGCGGCATGGAATCGATGACCAACGCCCCCTACCTGGTACCGAAGGCGCGCGGCGGCTACCGCATCGGCCACGGCATGATCTATGACCACATGATGATGGATGGCCTGGAAGATGCCTACAGCCGCGATGAAAAGGGCAATGCCCGCTCGATGGGCACGTTTGCCGAAGAGTGCGCCAGCCAGTACAGCTTCACACGCGAAGCGCAGGACGCGTTTGCCATCGAATCGGTGAAACGTGCGCAAGCAGCCACCAAGGATGGCAGTTTCGAATGGGAAATCGTGCCCGTCACCGTTTCCGGCCGCAGCGGCGACACCATCGTCAGCATCGATGAAGGCCCGCAAAAGGCCCGCCTGGAAAAAATCCCGACCTTGAAAGCGGCGTTCAAGAAGGACGGCACCATCACGGCCGCCTCGTCTTCGTCGATCAACGATGGCGCGGCAGCCCTCGTGCTGATGCGCGAATCGACGGCGAAAAAACTCGGTTGCACCGTCATCGCGAAAATCCACGGCCACGCCACGCACGCGCAGGCACCGAACGAGTTCACCACGGCCCCCATCGGCGCCATCAAGAAGCTGTACGCCAAAACGGGCTGGAGCAGCAGCAAGGTGGACTTGTTCGAGATCAATGAAGCATTCGCCGCCGTGCCGATGGCCGCCATGCACGACCTCGATATTCCGCACAGCAAGATCAACATCCACGGCGGCGCGTGCGCGCTGGGCCACCCGATCGGCGCCTCGGGCGCGCGCATCATCGTCACCCTGCTGGGCGCCTTGAAAAAGACCGGCGGCAGGCGCGGCGTGGCAGCCCTGTGCATCGGCGGCGGCGAAGCGACAGCGATGGCGATTGAACTGGTATAAGCTGCACTGTTGACGACAGGCGCGCGGCATGGACACGTTCGCTGCGCGCCTTTTCATTGGATTACCCAAGGAGAACAACACATGCCTACCGCATTGATCATCGGCGCCTCGCGCGGCATCGGCCACGAAATCGTCCGTCAATACCGCCACGATGGCTGGCGGGTGATCGCCACGGCGCGCACACCAGACGCTTGCGATGCCCTCCGACAACTGGGCGCGGAAGCGCATCAGCTCGACGTGACGGATGTGGACGGCTGTGCCGGCCTGGGCTGGAAGCTCGACGATGAAAAGCTCGACGTGGCCATCCTCAACGCGGGCGTGTATGGCCCCCGTCACGACGGTTCCCCCGCGCAAGAAGATTTCGATGCCGTCATGCACACGAATGTGCTGGCAGCCATGCGGCTGCTGCCGATATTGGCGCCGCTGGTGGTGTATGCAAAAGGGAAACTCGCCGTGCTGTCCTCGCACATGGGCTCCTTGAGCGAACGGGGCAACCCCAGCGGTTCGCTGTACCGCGCCAGCAAGGCCGCCTTGAATTCCGTGCTGATCGACACGGCCCTCGTGCATGGCCCGCAAGGCGTCAGCTGCGTCGCCTTCCACCCGGGCTGGGTACGCACGGACATGGGCGGCGCTGGCGCCGACATTTCACCAGAGGAAAGCGCCGCCGGCATCCGCGCCACCCTGGCCAGCCTGCCGGCCACGGACAAGGCCGTGTTCCGCAACTACGATGGCAAGCCCATAGCCTGGTAACTCCCGCATCCACTATAAAAATATACGAGACGACGTCCCATGATACTTAATGAAGAACAATCGATGATCCAGGAAGCGCTGCGCAGTTTTTCGCGCGAGCGCCTGGCGCCCAATGCGGCCCGCTGGGACAAGGAACATCATTTCCCCAAGGAAGAATTGCAGGAACTGGCCGCGCTGGGCGCCTTTGGCGTGGCCGTGCCGGAAGCGCTGGGCGGCGCCGGCCTCGACTACGTGTCGCTGGCCCTGGTGCTGGAAGAAATCGCTGCCGGCGATGGCGGCACCTCGACCATCATTTCCGTGAATAATTGCCCCGTGTGCAGCATCGCCATGATGTACGCGAATGACGCACAGAAGGAACAGTGGCTGCGTCCGCTGGCGCAAGGCGCCATGCTGGGCGCATTTTGCCTGACGGAACCGCACACGGGCAGCGACGCCTCGGCCCTGCGCACGACGGCCACCCGCGACGGCAATGCGTACATCATCAACGGCACCAAGCAGTTCATTACCAGCGGCAAGTATGCGGATGTGGCCATCGTCATGGCCGTCACCGACAAGGCAGCCGGCAAGCGCGGCATCAGCGCCTTCTGGGTGCCGACGAACACGCCAGGCTACATCGTGGCGGGACTGGAACAGAAGATGGGCCAGCACTCGTCGGACACGGCACAAATCCTGTTCGAGAATTGCCGCATCCCGGCGGAAAATCTGATTGGCGAAGAAGGTCAAGGCTACAAGATCGCCCTGTCCGGCCTGGAAGGCGGACGCATCGGCATCGCTTCGCAAGCCGTGGGCATGGCGCGCGCCGCGTACGAAGCGGCCTTGAACTATGCGCGCGAACGCGAAAGTTTCGGTAAACCCATCTATGAACACCAGGCCGTGCAATTCCGTCTGGCCGACATGGCCACGCAGATCGAAGCGGCGCGGCAACTGATACGCCACGCGGCAGCCATGAAAGATGCGGGCCTGCCCTGCCTGAAGGAAGCGGCCATGGCCAAGCTGTTTGCGTCGGAAATGGCGGAAAAAGTGTGCTCGGACGCCATCCAGGTGCACGGCGGCTATGGCTATGTGTCCGACTTCCCCGTCGAACGCATCTACCGCGACGTGCGCGTGTGCCAGATTTATGAGGGCACCAGCGATATTCAGAAGATTTTGATTGCGCGGGCTTTGTAAACCCAAGGCAAAGGCTGGGGTCAGACCCCCACATGCGTTAGCGTGGAGCTTTGCGTTAGCGGTGTTGAGGGTCTGACCCCATACGCCAACAATAGACGAAAAAAAGCCCGCTCAACGCGGGCTTGTTCCAATGTATTACCAATGCTTTAATCGTGTCATGGACGCCAGTGCTATCTGCAAAGTGCCTCCTGATTTTCGGACTCCCATGCTATCTGCATGGTGACTCCAAGGTGTAGCGACCATCGTATCCGGAATTACAAAATCCATTCTTCGCACTGTCACGCCATCGACATTACACCTGTCGGTCGCCGCGCTGAAACTGGATGGTGAGATAATTTGCTGCCAAATCTCAATCACTGAACGGAGTATAGCACAGCTTTTTGTGCGGTGCAATAAGGAATTGAAGCCATACTTTAAATCAAGTCCTTAGCGCCAGCGGCTTCTCTTCTTCGCCGCCACGGGCCACTCTTTCGTATTCGGAAATAACTTGCGCGCCCAGCAGCAGCAAGGTAGCGCCGATTTCCAGGCTGAACATGACGACGATGGCCGTCGTCATCGAGCCATACACGACGTTGACCTGCGACAAGGTGGAAAAATACCAGACCAGCACATGGCGGGCGATTTCCCACAGCAGGGCCGCCGTCACGCCGCCGATCAGCGCATGCGTGATCGACAGGCGCCCCACGGGCATGACCAGGTAAATCGAGCTGAGCACGAGAATTTCGCCCGCCAGCCCCAGCAAATACAGCAGCACGCCGGACACGCCTTCCAGGCCCCAGTCGTGGCGCAAAAAGCGCACGCTTTCCTCGCCCATCACCTGCAGGCCTCCCGCTACCAGGGTAATGAGCAGGATGCCCGCGCCCAGGCACAGGATGTAGCAGTACGGCAGCACCGCGGAAATGAGGAAATGGCGGCGGCGGATGGCCACGCGGTGAATGAAAATCACGCTCATGGCGTTTTCCAGCACGGTAAACGCCAGCGAGCTGAAAAACAGCATGGTCAGCAGCAGCAGCCAGCCGATCACGCCCCTGTTGTTGAGGAAATGCGCCACTTCGGCCACGATGGCTTTCGATTGCCCCGGCACCAGCCATTCCAGGTAATGGCCGATGGTCCGCAACAGCTCGTCTTCTGGGATCACGTGCGACAGGGCCACCACCACCAGCATCAGCAAGGGCACGATGGACAGCAGAGAGTAATACGCGACGGCACCCGCCAGCAACAAGCCCTGGTTGGCGCGGAAACCCTTCAGCACCTGCAGCACGAAGGCCAGCGGGTGGCTGAGGATGTAGGTACTGGCGTGGCGGTTGATCATGTCGGGGGCGGTGAAGAAGGCGGCGCGGCCTCGTGCCACGCCTGCAATCACACTAGCATACTGACAATCGCCCTGCTGCACCGTGCGCTAGCAGACGCCGGGCTCCAGCAAGGTCAAGGTTTGCCGGTCCGCATTCAAGGTCGCCAATATTCCCATCGGTAGCGTGAACTGGTGGCGGATGTGGCCAAACGAATAGCCGCTGACAGCTGGCACCTTCAATGGCTGCAGATGCTGGTCCAGGGTAGCATTCAGGGTCAGCGCCGTGTCGCCCTCGGCCGCCTCGCAATGCTCGAAGACGCCCAGCATCAGCGCCGCCGCCTTGTTGAACCCCACGGACAGGTCGAGCTGGCACAACATCCTGTCGATGCGGTAGGGCACTTCATTGATTTCTTCGAGGAAAAGGATGTGCTCGCGGAAATCAGCCGCATACGGCGTGCCGGCCAGTGCGCTGACCATGCACAGGTTGCCGCCCGTCAAGCGTCCCGTCGCCTGGCCGCCGTGCACGGTGCGGATGGCGAAGTTGGGCTGCGTCTGTGCGCGGCGATGGTTGTCTTGCGCCATCGGGATCGTATAGCTGTCTTGTGGCGTCATCAGCACGTTTTGCAGCTGCGTCACCGTGTAGTCGGACAAGGTCGACGACGCCACGGGGCCGTGGAAAGTCACCAGGCCCGCCTGGCGACCGATGGCCAGGTGCAGGGCCGTGATGTCGGAGTAGCCGAGCACAATCTTCGGGTTGACGCGGATCAAGGCGTAGTCGATCAGCGCCAGCAGCGAAATGCAGCCTGAGCCGCCCCGTATGGCCCAGATCGCCTTGACTTCGGTGTCGCGGAACGCCGCATGCAGGTCGTCGAGGCGTTGCTGCACCGTGCCCGCATAGTTGCCGTGCACGGCGTGGATGTTGGCGCCCAGCACGGCGCGCAGGCCCAGCGATTCGACATTGCGCACGGCCTTGGCGATGGCGTCTTCATCGGTAAAACCGCCCGGTGCGACGATGGCGACCAGGTCGCCCTGGCGCAGGCGCGCCGGTTTGATCAATGCGTGTTGCTGTTGCATGCGTTTGCCCTTCCCTTGCGCGGCCGCCGCCCACGCCGGTGTGCCTGCCGCCCCCAGAGTGGCGGCCAGCAAACCGCCGAAGCGGCGCCGGCTGAGATTGGTCTGACTGGACATGCGGCCCTTTCCTGGAATAAAAACGGCGACGCCAGGCGCCGCCGCACGAGGTTAGCATGCCGGCGGGATCGCCGCCGGCATGGCTGCCTTACAGGAACTTGTACTTCAGCTGGAACGACAGCGAACGGCCGCGCGGGTCGGCCACGCGCGGATCCCAGCCGGCGCCCACCACTTCATCCACGTTGTGCGCGGTGAACGGTGGATCGCGGTCGAACAGGTTCTGGATGCCCACGGTGATGGTGGTATTTTTGAAGCCCGTGTACGTGCCCGACAAGTTATACGTGGTGTAGCTGGACACGTCCGGCTTGAAGCCCGGTGGCGGCGCCCCCTTGCCATTATTCGGTACCTGGTCCTTGTAGCCGGAAGCAAAACTCTGGATCAGCAAGCCGCTCCAGTCGCCGCGCGAGACGCCGAAACTGGCATTGTGTTTCCAGCGCAGGTACAGGTCACGCGTGTAGAAATTGCCGACCAGCTCCTTGTATTCTTGCCCCTTGTACTCGGCAAATTTGAAGCTGTCCATATACGTGCCGTCCAGGGTCGCCGTCCATTTCGCGTCCTTGACCTTGCCTTCGCCGCGCAAGCTCACGTCCAGGCCGCGCACGCGGCTGCCGCCCGCATTGAACCAGCCCGCTTGCACGTAATCGATGGTGCCATCGGATTTGCGGAAAATATACTGGTTCAGCGCCTGGTAATTGGCCAGCACGACTTGCGGCGTGCGTTTCAGGAGCTGGTCCTGGGTATTGATGGCCCAGTAATCGAACGAGGCGGAGTAGCCTTTCACCGGCTCGATGACGATGCCGACGCTGCCCTGCTTCGACGTCTCCGGCTTCAGGTTCAGATTGCCGCCCGTCGTGTAGCTGAGACGATCGATGCTGCAATATTCCTTCACGCCGGGATGCTTGATACAGCCTTCCGGATCTTTCACACCATTCGGCAATTCCTGCGTCAATACACCTGAATAGAGCTGGTCGAAACTCGGTGCCAGGAAGCCCTTGCTGGCCGACGCGCGGAACAGGACGAAGTCGGCCGGCTGGTAACGCAAGGCAATCTTCGGATTCGTGGTGGCGCCCACCTGGCTGTAATCGTCACGACGCACGGCCAGCTGCATTTCCAGGTCTTTCATGATGGGTACCAGCAACTCGGCATACACGGCCTTGACGTTGCGGCTGACATCCTTCAATGCGGCATTTCCTGGCGCCAACAGAATCAAGTTGGCATCGACATCCTGTCCGAAACTGTAGCCCTCGCGGCGCAAGTCAAAGCCAGCCGCCATGGCCAGCGCACCGGCCGGCAGCTGGAACAGCTCACCGGAAACGGCGCCATCGATCTGGGTCAGGGTCGTCTTGCCATGCTGGAAGGCGCCACGGAACTTGGTCGACTCGATCAATTGTTTGGCCGCTTCCGTCTGGCTCTGGCCCGCGCCCACCCACGGATTGATGATCCCTGTCCCCAGGGCCGCGTACAACTTGTCCGTGTAGGAGTAGCCATCCGTCAGCTTGGTCTTGGTGGTGCTCTGTGCGTAGGAAACGCCGGTCTTGTAATCCCACTTGCCGAAGTTGCCTTCAAAACCCAGCAGTACGCGGGCGTTATCGGTGGTGTTTTCCTGGGTGCGGTTGCCCACGTCATTCGCGCGCCATTTGTAGGCAATCGGCTTGGTCTTGTCGAAAGACGGGATGTAGGCCGACAGATCCTGGTAATACGCGCCGCCCACCGGGTACACGGCCTTGTTGGCAATGCTGGTCTGCACCTGCATCGGCGTCAAAATCGCCGTGGCCTTGGTGCGCGAACCGAGCGCTTCAACAAACATGCGGTGGTCGGGCGCCAGCTTGAACGTGCCGCGCGACAGGAAATTGGCCCGCTCAACAGGGAATTGCAGCACATAGTCGGCGCCATAGTCGTACGCGCACGAATACTTGGTGCGCAGCGGCGAGGTCACGTCTTTCCACAATTCCGTCTGGTATTGCGACATGCCGGCGACGCTGTCGCACTTGCCCTGGAAGCTCAGCGGATTGGCTTGCAGGTATTGATTCGGATCGCCAGGCAGCTGGAACGCGGTGCCCAATGCCGTGTTGGCGCCCGCCATCTGGTTGGCAAACGGCGTGCCCGTGGTGTCCGGCGACAGGCCCCGGCCCGGCTGGTAGCCATTGACGAAGGAGCGGTCGCTGCCGTTCAGGCGCTGCGCCTTGTCGACGGTCAGGCTGGCCATGAGGTTGTAGCCGTCCTCTTCCAGCGAGCCCGTGCCGGCCAGGATGGAGGCGCGGCGCGTGGCGCCGCCGCCTGCCTGTGTGTCGTTGGTGGAGACGGACGCTTCCACGCCGCTGTAATTGGTTTTCAGAATGAAATTGATCACGCCGCCGATGGCGTCCGTGCCGTAGATGGCCGAAGCGCCATCCTTGAGGATTTCCACGCAAGAGATTGCACCCAGCGGAATGGAGTTCAAGTCGACGGCGCGGCCACTGGCGCCATGCGTGGCCACGCGGCGGCCATTCAGCAGCACCAGGGTTGCGCCCGGTCCCAGCCCGCGCAGCGAGGCGAACGAGGCGCCGCCAGCCAGGCGGTCCGCATCGGCGCCAAAGACGTTATTGCCCGAAGTCATGTTCTCAGCACCCGTGCCATTCGCCGACAGCGTACGCACCAGTTGCTCGGCCGTCGTGATGCCCTGCTTTTCCATCTGCTCAAAGCTGATGACTTGCACCGGCAACGCGCCTTCCTTGGCCACTCGCTTGATGCTGCTGCCCGTCACTTCGACCCGTTGCATCGATGGCGCCGCCGCTTCCTGTGCCATTACCGGCCCCACTACCCCCATCAATGCCACCAACTGCGCTAGCTTCTTCAATTTCACAGGTCTTCTCCTTGTTGGGCAATCGAAACTTGAGTTATCAAGTCAGGCTGTTAGATATGTCGCAACGTCTGTCTCGCAGTACATTTTTTTATGACATTTGCGCATGACTTTATTTGTTTTCATTTTCAGAGTAGCGCGATGCATCCGCGGCCAGCCAATGAAAAATGCTTTCCTAACCATAACTTTTTGGAATGAATGCCTTTTTCAACTGCGTGCTCACTTGCCTGCGGGGCTAGCCCTGGTTTTATCCACGTCCAGATAGCGCCAGGACGTGAATTCCACGGGGTGGCGCCTGTAGTTTTTTAGCCACGGTTGCTGCAGGTCGGCAGAGATGGGATGCGTCAGCAGCACCCACGGCGTGTAGGCGTGGATCAGCTGAGACAGGTCGAAGTACAGACTGCGTCGGCGCGGCGTATCGGATAGCAGGCGCGCCTCCTCATAGCGTTTATTGTAATCGGGCAAATTGAAGCGGGCATAGTTGGCGCGGCCGATGTTGCCACCGTACAACAATTGCATAAAGTTATCGCCATCGGGAAAGTCGGCGATCCAGTTGGTCTCGAACATTTGCACCTTGCCCAGACGCGACGCCTTGATGATTTCCGTCTTCTTGTCGCTTTTAAATGCCACGCGCAGGCCGATGGCGTTCAGGTTGCGGCGCCACAATTCATCGCGCAGGCGCCCCACCGTACTCGGCTCCGTGTGCATGGTCAGGATCAAGGGCGTGCCGTCCGGCTGCGTGCGGAAACCATCGGCACCCACCTTATAGCCGAAGCGGTCCAGCAGGGCGCGCGCCAGCACGGGATCGTAGCCGACGGGGCTGCGGTAGTGCTTGTCGTAACCGAGCACATTGGGCGGCAGCGGCGACTGCGCCGGCAAGGCCAGACCCTTCTTCAACAGCGCGATGTCTTCGCGGCTGTTGTAGCTGAGGGCGATGGCGCGCCGCAGAGCCAGCTTGTCCTTGCTCGTGCCACCCAGCACCGGATCGTCCATGTTCATCCACATGTAATATGTCTGCAGCACTGGAAAGCGCGTCAGTTGCAGCCCCTTGGCGGCCAGCGCCGGTTTCAGCGCGCCGTTTTCCAGCACCATGTCCGTCATCGATTCGGGCACTTGCTCCAGATAATCGAATTCGCCTTTCAGAAAACCCAGCATGCGCGATTGATATTCCTCAACGATGCGCACCTCGATACGCTCGACCAGTGGCAAGCGCTGGCCTTCCAGCGCAGCGGCGATGGCGCGCGCGTCGACCGGCAAGGCGGCCAGCGCCTTGGCTTCCGTATGAAACACGGTAGGACGGAAAGTCGGATTGGCTTGCAGTACGATCTTGTCGCTGCGTTTCCACTCCTTCACCAGGAACGGCCCCGTGCCCACAGGGTGATTGCCGATCTGCCCCGGCGCCGGGTACGCTTCGGCCACTTCGCGCGCCACCACACCGGTGGCCGGCATGGCCAGGTAAAACAGGAAGTTCGGGTCGACGCCATTCAGGCGGATGCGCAAGGTGTATTTGTCCAGTGCCTGCAGGCCGGCGATCGGCGTGTCGTAGCTGAATTTAGCTTTCAGGGCCGCATCGCCCACCAGCTTGTCTTCTAGCAAGAACAGCCACGGCGACTTCAGGCTGGGGTCATACAGCCGCGTCAGGCTGTAGACATAATCCTGCGCCGTCACCTCGCGCGGCTTGCCCTTGAAGGCGGGATCGGGTGTAAAGAAAATGCTGGGCTGCAAGTGAAAAATATACGTGCGTCCACCATCTTCCACGGTCGGCAAGCCGCGCGCCGTATTGCCTTGCAGTTGCACGGGACGCGCCAGGTAATCATAGCGCAGCAAGGGGTCAAAAATGTTTTCCATCAAGTTCAAGCTGGCCAGATCCGACGCCACGGCCGGGTCCAGGCCCGTCTCGCTGGTGCTGAGAAACAGGTGCAGTATCTTGCCCGCCCGGCCCGCCACGGCATCGGTGGCGGCGTGGGCCGGTACGGTGAAAAGCGTCAACAGGGCCAGGCCGGCGGCGCAGGCGGTTTTGCGTAAAAACATCATCAATGATCCAGTGCAGACGAGGTAACGAACAGCGATAAGCGACAGGCATCCCCCACACTACGCGGGCAAGCTACGGGGCGCCAATGAAAACAGGCTGCCAGCTTATAACTTTTTGGCATGCGATTGCTGCATTCTTTCATCAACTCGTATCGGGCTGCCCCTATACTTTGTTTGCAAACATTTTTCACTCCCGACACACAGAACTGATCGCATATGGCACTTAATTACATCTGGTCCGGCTTTTTCCTCGTAGGCTTCCTGGCCGCAGTGCTGCAGTGGCTGTTTCTCGGCGATACCGATATCTTCAAGCGCATCATCGATGGCACGTTCGAAACGGCACGCATGGGCGTGATGGATATCGCCCTGCCGCTGGCTGGCGTGATGACCTTGTGGCTCGGCATCATGAACATCGGCGAAAAAGCGGGCATCGTCGGCTGGCTGGCGAAAGTCATCGCGCCCTTCTTTTCACGCATTTTCCCGGAAATTCCCAAGGACCATCCGGCGACCGGCCACATGGTAATGAATTTCTCGGCCAACCTGCTGGGCCTGGACAATGCGGCCACGCCGTTCGGTTTAAAAGCCATGGAAAGCCTGCAAACCTTGAACCCGAACAAGGAAGAGGCGACGAATGCGCAAATCATGTTTTTGGTGCTGCACACCTCGGGCCTGACCCTGATTCCGCTGGCCATCATGGCGCAGCGCTCCATCCTCGGCGCGGCCGACCCATCCGACATCTTCATCCCCTGCATGATCGCCACCTATGTCGCCACCGTGGTCGGTATCATCACGGTATCCATCAAGCAACGCATCAACTTGCTCAACCGGGTTGTGCTGGGCTGGATGGGCGGCATGACGAGCGCCATCGTGGCCATGATCTGGTACTTCACGCAATACCTGACAAAACAGGAAATCGAGCTGGTCTCCAAAGTGGTCAGCAACCTGGTATTGATCAGCGTCATCGCCATCTTCATCATCGGCGCCCTGCGCAAGAAGGTGAACGTGTATGACGCCTTCATCGAGGGAGCGAAAGGCGGCATCCAAACATCCATTACCGTGATTCCCTACTTGGTCGGCATGCTGGTAGCCATCAGCGTAATCCGCAACGCGGGCGTATTCAATTTCCTGATGAGCGGCATGAACTGGTTCTTTGCCAACCTGGGCATCAATACGGACTTCGTGCCCGCCTTGCCGACCGCCATGATGAAGCCGCTCAGCGGTTCCGGCTCGAAAGCCATGATGATCGACGCCATGAATACCTACGGCGTCGATTCCTTCGTCGGCCGCCTGGCCTGCGTCTTCCAAGGCTCGGCCGACACCACCTTCTATATCGTGGCCCTGTACTTCGGTTCCGTCGGCATCCGCAAGACGCGTTATGCGATTACGGCCGGCCTCATCGCCGATCTGGCTGGCGTGATCACGGCCGTCTTTGTCGCCTACGTCTTTTTCCACTAAGGAGCACCATGTTACGTCCTGTCCTGATGGCTGCGCTTTTGGCTGGTCTTGGCCTGTCGAATGCCCAGGCGCAATTGCCCGAATCCGTCAGCCTGCTGCTGCGCAGCGCGAATATTCCCGAAGACGCCATGGGCGCCATCGTCTTGCGCGGCAACACCACCGTGCTGTCGCATGGCGCCGAACGCAGCATGCAGCCCGCTTCCACCATGAAACTGGTGACGACGGCCGTGGGCCTGGAGCAACTGGGTCCCATCTTCCGCGGCCGCACGGAGTTGCGCACCAGCGCCGACGTCATCAATGGCGTGCTGAAGGGCGACTTGATCCTGCGCGGCGGCGCCGATACGGATTTCAACGCGGACGTGCTGGCACACATGCTGCAAACCCTGCGCAACCAGGGCATCGTCAAAATCAAGGGCGACCTGATCCTCGACCGCCAGCTGTTCCACCCCGCACGGCTGGACATCAATGCGCTGCCGTTCGACGAGTCGGCCGAGTTCCGCTACAACGTCATCCCCGATGCCTTATTGCTCAACACCAATTTGCTCGATATCAACATGAACTCGACGGACCGGCAATTGAGCATCCTCATGCAGCCGCCGCTCGAGAATGTCAGCATCACCAGCGACATGAAGCTGATCAAGGGCAGCTGCGCCCGGTGGGAAGATGGCTGGCGCCCGCCCGAATACCGGCGCGATGCGAGCGACAAGCTGCAGGTGATACTCCACGGCACCTTCCCGCAAAATTGCAACAGGGCTACCAGTATCAATGTGCTCGATCGCAACGATTATGCGGACCGCTTATTCCGTGCGACCTGGAAACGCCTGGGTGGCACGATCACAGGCACGGTGCGCGAAGCGCCGTTTACGGGCTTGCCGCCGACGGCCGAACCGGTCGGCACGCGCATGTTGGCCGACCACGTGGCGCGCGCCTTGCCGGAGGTGCTGCGCGATATCAACAAGACGTCCGACAACACCCTGGCCCGCACCTTATTCCTGAGCCTGGGCAGCTTGCAAAGCGATGGCTGGCTGGGCAGCCGCCCCGTTGCCATGGCGGCGCCGGAAGACACGGCCAATCGGGCGCGTCTAGTTATCCAGGAATGGTTCCAGCGGCACAATATCGACACCCAGGGCATGCTGGTCGACAACGGTTCCGGCTTATCGCGGACGGGACGCATTGCGCCGGCGCAAATGGCCGGCATGCTGCAAGCCATGCAGCAAAGTCCGTGGGCGCCCGAGTTCCAGTCCAGCCTGCCCATCGCCGCGCTGGACGGCACCATGCGCAAGCGCCTGCTGAATAGCCCTGCCGCCACGCGGGCCCGCATCAAGACGGGAACCTTGAAAAATGTGGTGGCCATCGCCGGCTATGTGCCCGATGCCAACAATCAACTGTGCGTGGTGGTTGCCATGATCAATAGCGACCTGGTGGGCAACGGCAATGGCCGCGCCGCTGTCGATGCGCTGATCGAGTGGGTGGCCAGGAGCGGCGCCACGCCGGTGGTGGCTGGCCAATAAGGCCGGTGCAGCGGCCTAGTTTCGCGGCGTGCGTGCTGCGCTGGCAAAAGCCAGGCGCAGCACGTAGGCGGCAGCGGCGCTGATCAGCAAGACGGTCACCAGCGACGCTTCCACGCCGAAGGCCCCGCCAGTCAGCATGGCATTGCCTGCCAGTTCGCCGCGCAGCAAACCGCCTGTATCCGCATGGCCGGACACCGTCGATGAGAACACCTGGCCGACGCAGTAATTCCAGCCGACATGCGTGCCGATGCACACCCACAAGCGGCGCGTCTGCATGTACAGCGCCGCCTGCAGCACGCCATACGCCACAAGCCCTGCAATTGCCAGCAAGGAAAAGCCCGCATTGGGCAAATGGGCCAGGCTGAACACCAGCGATGAAATCCCGATGGCGGCCTTGCTGCCCAGCGCACGTGCGGTCACGCCAAAGAGCACACCACGAAACATCATCTCCTCGGCCATGCCGACCAGCACCAGTTCGGCCAGCGGGAACAGCAACAAGACGCTCAAGGCATGGACGCCGCTAAACTGATATACGCCCAGCGCAGCGAGCACAACAAAGGTGAGGGCGACCAGTCCGGCGCCGAGCAGCAATCCACGTCCCAGTTCACGCGCCATGCCCGGCATCGCCAGTTCCACCGGTTGACGCTTTTCGATGTGGCGCACATAGAAACGGTAGCCGCACCATACCAGTACTGCCGCCAGCAGTTGCGGCCACAAGATGCGGTAAGACTTCTCCACCAACTGGGAAGCGATGATCATGATCAGCGGCACCGGGGCAAACGTCAGCACCATGCCCAGCACAATCTGCACCAGAGGATAGGCCATCAGGCGAGCCAGGGGGGATTTTTTGCTTGCCATGCTCAGGGTGTTGTCCATCATCGCTTTCCTCGTGGGTTGTCAGGGAGTGGCTGCTACTTTCTTGCTTGCATCGCGGATGCGCTCGCCGAATGGCCGCTGTTCCAGCATCGTGATGGCTTGCGCCAGGCATGTTGATAAAGGAAATGCCAGTTCCGCATCCAGGCTGTCAGCGGCGCACTTGGTCGCTTGCCAGCACATCTGCAGATGGGGCAGCAGCGCCTCGCCCTGGCTGCTCAGGCGTACCACACGCTGCCGGCCATCCTCGCCACCGGCAGCCACCAGCAGCAAGCCCTCCTTTTTCATCAGTGCCACCGTTTGTGTGACGGCCGGCTGCGTGATGCCGGCCAGCTCGGCCAACTGGCCGATGGTCGCGCTCTGCTGTTGTGCCAGCACCCGCATCACTGGCGTGTAGCGCGGCCGGTAATCGAGGCCCGCGGCCGCATAGGCTTGCTGGACCGCGCCATCAAGCAGTTCGATCAGGTGCCGTAGTTGTGTTCCGAGTCCTTGTTTCATGTAGCAATAGTAGCAGAATTTATATAAGTGCTTATATAGATATGGTGAGTTGTTGCATTTTGCGCACGATGGACCTGGTGGGTGCCTGAAAACGGGAGGGGAGCGGCAAGGAATCAGCAGACGAAAAAAAACCCCACCATTGCTGGCGGGGTTTCTCTCTACTGCGAATAACAAGCCTGACGATAACCTACTTTCACACTGGTTGCAGCACTATCATCGGCGCAAAGTTGTTTCACGGTCCTGTTCGGGATGGGAAGGGGTGGGACCAACTTGCTATGGTC
>NZ_JBNYXM010000014.1:0-163127 GCF_051380665.1 Janthinobacterium lyxosi | reverse complement strand
GTGCGGATATACAACCAGGAACGGCCGCATATGGCCCTGCAATACAAAACGCCCGATGCGGTGCATCGGGCGTTCTAACAGCAATAAATACTGTCAACCTATTTTAGGACTGGACATGCACTCCATGGCGGAGTGCGCTCAGGCTTACGCTCTTACTTCTTCGGCACGGCAGTGCCTTCCGGCAAGGCATACGCGATCAGGGTGTCGCTCATCTTCGTGCCCAGCGAACCGTGGCCGCCGGCCATGATGACGACGAACTGGCGTCCCGACTTGTTCGAGACATAGCTCATCGGCGTAGCCTGGCCGCCGGCTGGCAGGCGGGCTTTCCAGATCACTTTACCGTTGCTGACATCGTAGCCTCGGATGTAGTAGTCGAGCGTGCTGCTGAGGAAGGTCACGCCGCCACCCGTGGTGACCATGCCGCCCAGGCTGGGCACGCCCAGTGGCAGGGGAATCGGCACGGGACCGCTATCGCGCGTGGTGCCGTTCTTGTGCATCCACACTTTTTTCATGGTGCGCAGGTCGACGGCGGCCACATAGCCCCACGGCGGTGCCTGGCATGGGAAACCCAGCGGCGACAAAAAGGCCTTGATTTCCACGGCAAACGGGACGCCCGTCTGTGGCTGCAAGCCCATTTCGCCACCGGTGCCGCCCTTGGCCGTGGTCTCGGCGCGCGGCACGAGTTTTTCCAGGAAGCCCATGTAGTCGGGATTGACGATCAACAACTGGCGCACGGGGTCGATGGCGGCGCCGCCCCATTCGAAGATGCCCAGCGGGCCCGGCGAGATGACGGCGCCCTTGCCAGCCGTTTGCGGCGTGAACGGGCCTTCATAGCGGCGTTCCTTGAAGATGATGCGGCAAGCGAGCTGGTCGAACGGCGTCGTGCCCCACATGTCCGCTTCGCCGATATTGCGTTCAGGCAAGAAGGTCAGGGCCGAGAACGGCTGCGTGGGCGACAGGGTGTCGCCAGCGGCAGGATTGCTCGTTGGTACGGGTTTTTCCGGCGCCGGCACGACCAGGCTGCCATCGCGGCGATCGATCACATAGATGTCGCCGCGTTTTGTCGTGGCCACGACCGATGGAACTTTGCCTTTCGGCGTGTCGATGTCGACCAGCGAAGGTTGGCCGCCGATATCCATGTCCCAGATATCGTGGTGCACGGTCTGGTAAGCCCAGCGCACTTTACCGGTCGCCAGGTCCAGCGCGACGATGGCGCTGTTGAATTTCTCGCCATTTTTGTTGCGGTTGCCGCCCCAGGTATCGGGGGTTTCATTGCCCATCGGAATGTACACCATGCCCAGTTTTTCATCGATGCTGGCCACGCCCCAGGAATTGGGCGAATTGTTGGTGTAGTTCTTGCCTTCAGGGAAGGGCTTGGTATCTTCCGGCGTGGCGGGGTCCCAGTTCCACAGCAGCTTGCCGGTGACGGGATCGTAGCCGCGGATCACGCCCGATGGCTCTTGTGTCGAATGGTTGTCCGTCACGCTGGCGGCGATCACGGCCACGTTTTGCGCCACGGCCGGCGGCGAAGTTGGCATCAGGAAACCGCGCTTGATCATGGCCATGTTTTTATACAGGTTGACGACGCCGTTGTTGCCAAAGCTCTTGCACGACTCGCCCGTATCGGCGTTGACGGCGATCATGGTGCCGTCCATGGTCGGCGCCAGGATGCGGCGCGGGCATTCCATGCTGGCAGCTTCGGGTGCCGGATTGTTCTTGGTGCGGCCCGCGTTGACGTCCCAGTACGCTACGCCGCGGCAGATCATGTGCTGGTAGCTGGCCGCATCGCGGTTGATCTTCGGATCGTGACGCCAGATTTCCTTGCCCGTGTCCGGATTCAGGGCGATGACGATATTGTGTGGCGTGCACAGGTACAGCATGTCATTGACCTTCAGCGGCGTGACTTCGTTGGCGATCTCGCCCGGGTCGTTCGGACCCTTGAAGTCGCCCGTGTGGTAGGTCCAGGCTTCTTTCAGACCAGAAATATTGGCCGGCGTGATTTGCGCTGCCGGGGCATAGCGGTCGCCATAGCCGGAACGGCCATACGCGGACCAGTCGTTGTGCTCGACGCCGGGCGCCAGGGCGCCGGTGGCCGTGGCCGCCATGTTTTCGGCAGGCACCTCGCCATGCAGGTCATGGTAGTCCTGGAACAGGGCGATGACGCCGGCGAGGACGGTCAGGGCCACGGCGGCGCTCAAGGCCATCTTGCCCACTTGCGGCTGTTTCGCTACGGCGGGTGGCGCCAGGCGGCGGCTGACGAAGGGCAGCAGCAGCCAGACGGCGGCGGCAAACCAGATGTCGAGGCGCGGCAGCAATTGCCACCAGTCGAATTTCACTTCGATGACGGACCAGATGAGGGTGGCGAGCAGCAGCAGCGCCATGAACGGTTGCGCGCTGCGCTTGCCCTGGAACACCAGCACGCCTGCGATCAGCATGCCTATGCCGGCCAGCAAGTAGTACCAGGAGCCGCCGAGCGTGGCCAGCCAGATGCCGCCGCCCAGCAGGGCGAGGCCAAACAGAATGAAAATAACGCCGGTGACCTTTAATAAAGGCCCGGACCGGAAAGAGGGAATCATCATATTCCTTTTTGCAAGGATTTATCGGTGGCGCGTTGAAAGTGCCATATTGAATTCAGGGAAGGCGTCGATTGCAGAATATACAAAGTTTGGAATCACCAGAATGTGATAGTTTATCAGAATTGTTGATTGTCTTCTGGTCGTGCCATTTTTTGGTGGGGCCGCTATTTGAATCAAATGAATACTTCAAATAAAAACAAATATTATGCTGGATGAGGAGTTTATCGGGCTGGCAGGTCGCCTGCGGGGAATGGTCGGGGGGTATTGAAATGGCAGCGTCATAATGGGGGATGCAAGGTGGGGAGAATAATGGAAGACTGTTGTTATAAGTGGCTGCAAAAAATGCAATGCCGTTCATGATAACCATGTTTGTGGAATGGTGATATTGAAATGAGAATGCGAAGATATTCCGCCGACATTAATTCAAGGTGACGGTAGTATTACTTAAGTGTTTCTGCTTATTATTTCCGGCAGCCTGTTTATTCTCTCGCTGACAGGCTGCGCGTGCCTGTGGGCTGTGCATGGCACTGTTGTTGGCGTGAGGCGCAAATCGCAGGCGGGCCGCTGCTGCATCGCACAAGCTGCCTGTACTTCGCTATAATTACGCGGTTAAAACACCATCCGCTAATGAGGAACCCCATGAGTTTGAATAACGTCTCTTCCGGCCGCGACCTGCCGAACGATTTCAACGTCGTCATCGAAATCCCGATGAATGCCGATCCGATCAAGTACGAAGTCGACAAGGAAAGCGGCGCGATTTTCGTCGATCGCTTCATGGGTACCGCCATGCATTACCCGTGCAACTACGGCTACGTGCCGAACACCCTGTCGCCGGATGGCGATCCGGTCGACGTGCTGGTCATCACCCCGTTCCCGCTGATCCCGGGCGTGGTCGTGCGCTGCCGTCCTATCGGCGTGCTGAAAATGACCGACGAGTCGGGCGAAGACGCGAAAGTGCTGGCCGTGCCAGTCGACAAGGTCCTGTCGATCTATAGCCACTGGCAAAAGCCGGAAGACTTGAACGAACTGCGTTTGCGCCAGATCCAGCATTTCTTTGAGCACTACAAAGATCTGGAAAAAGGCAAATGGGTCAAGATCGACGGCTGGTATGGTCCTGAAGTGGCCAAGGAAGAAATCCTGAACGGCGTCGCCGCGTTCAAGGCTGATGCCGAAAAAGCATAAGAACACCCAGTAAAAAAACGCTCCCCGCCAGCAGGCCGGGAGCGTTTTTTTTATGCGCGAAACGGACTGTGCTCGTTCAATTCATCGAGGTAGGCATCGATGCCGCCCCGTTCGCGTTCGAGGAAGCGTTGTACGGCGTCGGCAAAGGCCGGGTGCGCCAGCCAGTGGGCGGACCAGGTCTTTTGCGGCAGGAAGCCGCGCGCCATCTTGTGCTCGCCCTGGGCGCCCCCTTCGAAGGTGGCGATGCCGTTGGCGATGCAAAACTCCAGCGGCTGGTAATACGCCGTCTCGAAATGCAGACAGGGTACGTGCTCGAGCGCGCCCCAATAGCGGCCATACAGGGTGTCAGCTGTATGGATCACCAGCGAGGCGGCAATGGCCCGGCCTTCGCGCTCGGCGATCACCAGTAAAATGTTTTGCGGCATGCTGGCACCGATGCGGCGGAAGAACTCCAGGCTTAAGTACGGCGACGAGCGATGTTCCGCATAGGTATTGCTGTAGCAGCGGTGGAATAGTTGCCAGTCGGCCTCAACAGCATCCACCCCGCGCACCTGGCGCAGCGTCACGCCCGCGTCCTGTACCTTGCGCCGCTCGGCGCGGATATTCTTGCGCTTCTTGTGTTCCAGGGTGGCGAGGAATTGCTCGAAATCCGCGTAGCCGGGATTGAACCAGTGAAACTGCACGCCACTACGCATCAGGTAGCCGGCTTGCGCCAGCTGGCGCGCCTCGCTCTCCGGCGGGAACAGGATGTGGCAGGACGAGACGGCGCTGGCTTGCTGCTGTGCCTGCAGGAAGGCCAGCAGGGCCGCGCGGGCCTCGCCATCGCGGGCCAGCAAGCGCGTGCCGCTGACGGGCGTGAACGGTATCGCGGACAACAGTTTCGGGTAATATTCAAGGCCATGCTGCTGATAGGCCTCGGCCCAGGCCCAGTCGAACACGTATTCGCCATACGAGTGCAGTTTCAGGTACAGGGGCAGGGCGGCGGCCAGCGCATCGCCTTGCCACAGCACCAGGTAATTCGGCTGCCAGCCCGTGTCTGCGCTGGCGCAACCGGACTCGTGCAGTGCGTGTAAAAAGGCGTAGGAAAGGAAGGGAGTGGCATCCGCCTGGCTTGCCAGTAGTTCAGACCAGGCCGCTTCGCCAATTTCAGCCAGGGTAGAGACGATAGCCGTGCGATAATTCATTGTTGTAGTGTGCATTCATCACTCTCGGGGCGCCGCCGTCGGCCTGCGCGCCCCTGTCTTGTTTAATAGAACGAAATATCCATCATCATCATGACAGTCAAAGTCGCAATTGCTCAAATGAATAGTACGGTCGGCGATCTGGCCGGCAACCGTGCCAAGATCTTCGACCTTTCCCGCCGCGCCTTTGAAGCGGGCGCCGATATCGTGCTCACGCCGGAACTGTCGCTGGTCGGCTATCCACCCGAGGACCTGTTACTGCGCAATGCATTCTACGCAAAAACGCAGGAAGCGTTTGCGGGGCTGGCCTTGGAGCTGGCCCAGTTCAAGGATTTGCACGTGGTGGTGGGCTTGCCCCTGCAGGATGAGAAGGGCCTGCGCCACAATGCCGCCTCCGTGCTGCTCAATGGCGAAGTGCTGGGCACCTACCGCAAGCACGACTTGCCGAACACGACCGTGTTCGATGAAAAGCGTTACTTTACGTCGTCGGACCAGGCTTTCGTGTTTGGCGTGAAGGGTGTGCGCTTCGGCATCAATATCTGCGAAGACACGTGGTTCGAGCACGCGCCGATGCGCGCCCGCGCGGCCGGCGCGCAAGTGCTGTTGGTGCCGAACGGCTCGCCGTACCACATGAACAAGCAGCATTTGCGCTATGAAACCATGCGCCAGAATGTCAGCGCGCAAGGCATGGCCCTGGTCTACGCCAACCTGGTCGGTGGCCAGGATGAACTGATTTTCGATGGCGACTCGTTCGTCATGGATGCGGCCGGCACGATGTGCGCCCAGCTGCGCCATTTCGAAGAAGACTTGCAGCTGGTCGAGTTCGCCGGCGCCACGCCCGTGCCGCAGCCGCTGGCCGCGCCGTTGACAACGGAGGCGCAGGTGTACCAGGCGCTGGTGCTGGGCGTGCGCGACTACATAGTCAAGAACGGCTTCCCGGGCGTGCTGATCGGCATGTCGGGCGGCGTCGATTCCGCCCTGACCCTGGCCATCGCCGTCGATGCGCTGGGCGCCGACAAGGTGCGCGCCGTGATGATGCCGTCGCAATTTACGGCCGATATCTCGTGGATCGATTCGCGCGACATGGTAAAACGCCTCAATGTGCGCTACGATGAAATTCCGATCAAGCAAACCTTGGACGCCTTCCGCGCTACCCTGGCTGACGAGTTCGCCGGACTGGCGGAAGACGCGACGGAAGAAAACATCCAGGCGCGCATCCGTGGCACCCTGCTGATGGCCCTGTCGAACAAGCATGGCAGCATCGTGTTGACGACCGGTAACAAGAGCGAGATGGCGGTTGGCTATTGCACTCTGTACGGCGACATGGCGGGCGGCTTTGCCGTCATCAAGGATATCGCCAAGACCCTGGTGTACCGCCTGTGCGCCTGGCGCAACAGTATCTCAAGCGTGATTCCCGAGCGCATCCTGACGCGCGGACCGTCGGCCGAGCTGCGCGCCGACCAGCTGGACCAGGATTCCTTGCCGCCATACGACGTACTCGACGGCATCATGCAGCTGTACATGGAAGAAAACCGGCCGATCGCCGAAATTGTCGAGGCTGGCTACCCGCCGGCCGATGTGGCCCGGGTCACGCGCCTGATCAAGATCAATGAATACAAGCGGCGCCAGTCGCCGGTGGGCATCCGCGTCACGCACCGTGGCTTCGGCCGCGACTGGCGTTATCCGATTACCTCCAAGTTTTACGAATAAGCAGCCATCTGTCCACAATCCAACAATTTTAAGGAGTAGCCATGAAACAGATTACCGCCATCATCAAACCATTCAAGCTAGATGAAGTACGCGAGGCCCTGGCCGATGTGAACGTGACGGGCTTGACCGTGACGGAAGTGAAGGGCTTTGGCCGCCAGAAGGGCCATACCGAGCTGTACCGTGGTGCCGAGTACGTGGTCGACTTCTTGCCGAAAGTCAAAGTCGAAGTGGTGGTGGACGATAGCGTGTCGGAGCTGGTGGTCGACGCCATCATCAAGGCAGCCCGCACGGGCAAGATCGGCGACGGCAAGATCTTCGTGCGCGACGTGGAACAGGTCATCCGCATCCGTACAGGCGAGACGGGCCCAGACGCGGTGTAAGTGTTCCGGCTTGGGCCGCTGATTTTCAGCGCCCCAGCCGCATGTCGAATTTCCAGCATATCAGGCGCAAGATCGTGATGCCGCTGGCGCTGGTCCACAGCGCGAAGTCATGCTCGGCGCCGAAGTGCATTTGCAGCAGGTAGGCCCAGCATCCGAAGAAGGCGCAGATGGCGTACGGTTTGCCGTCGCGAAACACCATCGGAACCTCGTTGCAGACAATGTCGCGCATCACGCCGCCAAAAATCCCCGTAATTACCCCCATCATGGACGCGATGAAGAGCGGCATCCCGGCGCGCGTCGCTTCGGCCACGCCCGCGATGGCGAACATGCCCAGGCCAATGGCGTCGGCCACGATGATCAGGCGTTCCGAGACGATCTGGCGCAAATGCTGGATCAATGGCGCGGCCGTCAGGGCCAGCACGAAGATGAGAATGGCGTATTCCTGGTGCGAAACCCAGAACAGGGGCCGCTTGTCGAGCAGGATGTCGCGCAAAGTCCCCCCGCCAAACGCCGTGATGAACGCCACGACGAACACGCCGACGAGGTCCATGCGCTTGCGGCGCGCTTCGATGAAACCGGAAAACGCGCCCACCAGGATAGCGATGACCTCGATGATCTTGATCAGCGAGCCAGGCGGCAATTGGGGTGGCATCATGGGCGGAGCGCTAGGACAGGAAATAATTGTCACAGGTTAACATGACACGGCCCCGAATGGTGACAAACGGGGCCGTGTGCAGTGCGGAACTTGTTATTGAATTGTGATCTTGCTGTCAAGGCTAGCGGATGGGCTGCAGGGCCGCTGAAAGTAAAACTACCAGCGCGCCATCGCCCCCTTCGGAGCGGCGCGCCTGGCAAAAGGCGATGACTTCATCCTTTTGCACGAGCCAGCTGTGCACCATCGATTTCAAGACCGGTTCCTGGCCTTTCGAGCCGAAACCCTTGCCGTGGATCACGCGCACACAGCGCAGCTTGCGCCGCGTCGCATGGCTGAGAAAGGCGCCGATGCCGTCGCGCGCCTCGTCGCGGCGCAAGCCGTGCAAGTCCAGCTCATCCTGGATGGGCCAGTGGCCCTTGCGCATCTTCTTCACCACGTCCGGTCCCACGCCGGGGCGGGCGTAATTCAGGGCCGGATCGTTTTCCAGGTAATGGTCGACCTCGAACAAGTCCGATAGCGACTCGCGCAGCACGGCCGCATCGTCCTCGTCCGGCGTCAGCTTGCGCGCCGGCTGCTGGGCGCTTGTCGCGCCCGCCTTGGGCAGGCTGGGCACGTAGCGGTCCGACTCGGGCAGGCGCTTGACGCCGCCGATGCTGGCCTTGAACAGATTGCTCTCCACGGCCTGCACCTTGACTTGCTGGACGCGCTCAGCCGCGGCTTGCGCGCGCGCGTCCGCTTGCTCCTTGAGCTGCTTGCTGACCGCTTTCAGGTCGGCAAAGTCTTTCATCGACGCCATGCGACGCTTACTCCTGGCCTTCCAGGTAGCGCTGGGCATCCAGTGCTGCCATGCAACCCGTGCCGGCGCTGGTGATGGCCTGGCGGTAGATATGGTCTTGCACGTCGCCAGCGGCGAACACGCCCGGCGCGCTGGTGGCGGTGGCCATGCCTTCCAGGCCCGTCTTGGTCTTGATGTAGCCGTTGTGCATTTCCAGCTGGCCTTCGAAGATGCCCGTGTTCGGCTTGTGACCGATGGCGATGAACACGCCATGCGCGCTCAACGCTTCGACCTTGCCGTCGATGGTCGATTTGATGTTCAGGCCCGTCACGCCGCCTTCGTTGCCCGTCACTTCGTCCAAAGTGTGGTTATATTTCAACACGATCTTGCCTTCGGCAACCTTGGCATTCAGGCGGTCGATCAGGATGGCTTCGGCGCGGAACTTGTCGCGGCGGTGGATCAGGGTGACTTTATTGGCGATGTTCGACAGGTACAGCGCTTCTTCGACGGCCGTATTGCCACCGCCGACGACGGCTACTTCCTGGTTGCGGTAGAAGAAACCATCGCAGGTGGCGCAGGCGGACACGCCCTTGCCCATGAATTGCGCTTCCGATGGCAGGCCCAGGTATTGCGCGGACGCGCCCGTGGCGATGATCAGCGTGTCGCACGTGTATTCGTGGCTGTCACCCTTCAGGCGGATCGGTTTTTCGTTGAGGAAGGTGGTGTGGATGTGGTCAAACACGATTTCCGTATTGAAACGCTCGGCGTGCTGCAGCAAGCGCTGCATCAGGTCCGGGCCTTGCACGCCCATCGGGTCGCCGGGCCAGTTTTCCACGTCGGTGGTGGTCATCAGCTGGCCACCCTGTTCCACACCGGTGACCAGCATCGGGTTCAGGTTGGCGCGGGCGGCGTAGACGGCGGCGCTGTAGCCGGCTGGGCCGGAGCCGAGGATCAAAACGCGGGCGTGTTTGGTAGTGGTCATGGGAGGCTTCTCTATGAGTGGGGTCTATCCGAATTGGGGACATACGCGCGAAGAACAAGGGTGTATTGCGCTTGCGCAAGCAATCCCGAATTATAGACCAAGCCGCCTGTAGCGACGAATCGTGGGGCCGCCCAGGGCATATATGGCTTAGAATACTTCCTTATTATGGGAAATTCCCTTTCAGAAACATTTTTCACCTTGCAGCGCTTCCCAGAATGACTAAACCAGCCCAGGCCAATCAAAATAGCTACACCCGTAAACCGGTCGAACGCCGGCCCCTGCCCAACCGGCTGGTGCGGCTGCTGTCCGAGGCGCGCTGGTTCGCGCTGGCCGCGTTCGCCCTGTATTTCGTGCTGATCCTGGCCAGCTTCAACAAGCTCGACCCAGGCTGGTCGCACGCCACCAACGTCGACAAGGTGGCCAACCTCGGTGGCAAGCTGGGCGCCACCTTCTCCGATTTGTTGCTGTATATCTTCGGCTTTTCCGCCTGGTGGTGGTGCGTGTGGCTGCTGCGCACGGTGTGGAATGGCTATCGCCGCCTGAGCCGCCGCTTTCTGCTGGAAGAGGAAGAGGTGGAGCGCGAGCACCATGTCGAGATGCTGATCCGCATCGTCGGCTTCTCCATCATGCTGATCGGCAGCATGGGCCTGGAATACCTGCGCATGGCGAAAAGCCTGCACGTGCAGTTGCCGCGCGAGCCGGGCGGCGTGCTGGGCCAGCTGGTGGGGCACTCGGCCCACGTGGCCTTCGGTTTCACGGGTGCCACCTTGCTGCTGCTGTTGCTGTTCGGCCTGGGCTTTTCCCTGTTCTTCCATGTGTCCTGGCTGCAAGTGGCCGAGCGCATCGGCGGCGCCATCGAAGACGCCTTCAACTGGTTCGTGCTGCGCTACCAGGACCGCGAAGACCGCCGCCAGGGCGAAGTGGCTGCCGTGCGCCGTGACGAGGTGGTGGTGATCGAGCGGGCCAAGCACGTGGAAAAACATGTGGCCGCGCCGCCGATGAAGATCGAGCCGCAAGTCGTGACGGTGGTGAAATCGGAGCGCGTGGAAAAGGAGCGCCAGGCCCATTTGTTCGAGGGACTCGGCGATGGCAAGTTGCCGCCTTTGTCGCTGCTCGATGAAGCGCCGCCCGTGGTGGAGACGGTCTCCGTGGAAACCCTGGAATTCACGAGCCGCCTGATCGAAAAGAAATTGTCCGACTTTGGCGTGGATGCCAAGGTAGTGGTCGCTTACCCCGGCCCTGTCGTCACGCGTTACGAAATCGAGCCGGCCACGGGCGTCAAGGGCAGCCAGATCGTGGGCCTGGCGCGCGACCTGGCCCGTTCGCTGTCGCTGACGTCGATCCGCGTGGTGGAAACCATTCCCGGCAAGAATTACATGGCGCTGGAGCTGCCGAATAGTAAACGCCAGATCGTGCGCCTGACGGAAATCCTCGGCTCCAAGGTCTACAACGATGGCGTGTCCAGCCTGACGATTGCGCTGGGCAAGGATATCGCCGGCAAGCCCGTCGTGGCCGACCTGGCCAAGATGCCCCACTTGTTGGTGGCCGGTACCACCGGTTCCGGTAAATCGGTCGGCATCAACGCGACGATTTTGTCGCTGCTGTACAAGTCCGACCCGCTCGACGTGCGCCTGATCCTGATCGATCCGAAGATGCTGGAAATGTCCGTCTACGAAGGCATTCCGCATTTGCTGGCGCCCGTCGTCACCGACATGCGCCAGGCGGGTCACGCGCTGAATTGGGCCGTAAACGAGATGGAACGCCGCTACAAGCTGATGAGCAAGATGGGCGTGCGTAACCTGGCCGGCTATAACGCGAAGATTGCCGACGCGAAAAAACGCGAAGAACACATTCCGAATCCGTTCAGCCTGACGCCGGATTCGCCCGAGCCGCTGGAAAAGCTGCCAACCATCGTCATCATCATCGACGAGTTAGCCGATTTGATGATGGTGGTGGGTAAAAAAGTCGAGGAATTGATCGCGCGTATCGCGCAAAAGGCGCGTGCCGCTGGTTTACACTTGATTCTGGCCACGCAGCGCCCATCTGTAGACGTGATCACGGGTTTGATCAAGGCCAACATTCCCACGCGTATCGCCTTCCAGGTATCGTCGAAGATCGACTCGCGCACCATTCTCGACCAGATGGGGGCGGAAGCGCTGCTGGGCATGGGCGACATGCTGTACATGCCGCCCGGTACCGGTTTGCCGATGCGTGTGCACGGCGCGTTTGTTTCCGATGAGGAAGTCCACAGAGTCGTCAGCTATTTGAAGCTGCAGGGCGAACCGAATTACATCGAGGGCATCCTCGAAGGCGGCACCCTGGAAGGCGATGGCGCCGAAGGCGGCGCGCCGGGCGAGGGTGGCGGCGAGGCCGATGCCTTGTACGACCAGGCGGTAGCGGTGGTGCTGAAAAACCGCCGCGCCTCGATTTCGCTGGTGCAGCGACATTTGCGCATCGGCTACAACCGCGCCGCCCGTCTGCTCGAGCAGATGGAGCAGAGCGGGGTGGTATCAACCATGCAATCCAATGGCAACCGGGAAATCCTGGTGCCGGCGGCCAGTGCCGAACAAGGGTAAACAGAATGAAGAACACGACTTTCGCAACAAAAATGATGATCGGCGCGGCCAGTGTCGCCTGCGGCCTGCTGTTCGCCGCCGGCGCCTCGGCCAGTGCGCTGGAGCAATTCAAGAGCTTTGCGGCCGGCACCAAGTCGGCCAAGGGCGAGTTCGTGCAGCGGCAAGTCAAGAAGGCGGACGCCAGCGGCAAGGCCAAGGTATCGACGCCGGCCAGCGGCACGTTCGAGTTTGCCCGCCCGGGCAAGTTCATCTGGACCTATCTGAAACCGTACGAGCAGCTGCTGCAAGCCGATGGCGACAAGTTGTATATCTACGACAAGGACTTGAGCCAGGTGACGGTGAAGAAACTGGGCGACGCGCTGGGTTCCTCGCCAGCCGCCATCCTGTTCGGCAGCAATGACCTGGAAAAGAATTTCACCCTGGCCGAAGCGGGTACGCGCGATGGCCTGGAATGGCTGAAGGCAACGCCGAAAGCCAAGGACACGACGTTTGATGAAATCACCATCGGCCTGCGCAATGGCGTGCCGGAAGCGATGGAATTGCGCGACTCGTTTGGCCAGACTTCGGTGCTGGCGTTCAAGAACTTCCAGAAAAATCCGGCCTTATCTGCCAATCACTTTAAATTTGTCATGCCTAAGGGCGCCGACGTGATTAACAATTGATTATTGACGTCCTGTTATTGACCGGCCTCGCAGCGATGCGGGGCCTTTGCATTCTTACCGGATAAATATTATGGCGGATCTCTTTTCCACCGCACCGCGCCAGCCGCTGGCCGAGGCCTTGCGGCCGAGCACCTTGAACGAAGTCATCGGTCAGACGCATCTGTTGGGCGTGGGCAAGCCGCTGCGCCTCGCGTTCGAGGCGGGCAAGGCCCATTCGATGATCTTGTGGGGCCCGCCCGGCGTGGGCAAGACGACCCTGGCGCGCCTGATGGCGAATGCCTTCGACAGCGAATTCATCGCCCTGTCGGCCGTGTTTGCCGGCGTGAAAGATATCCGCGCGGCCATGGACCAGGCCCGTCATAGCCTGGACCAGTTCGGCAAGCACACTTTATTGTTCGTCGACGAGATCCACAGGTTCAACAAGTCGCAGCAGGATGCCTTGCTGCCGTTTGTCGAATCGGGTCTGGTAACCTTCATCGGCGCCACCACCGAAAACCCCAGCTTCGAAGTCAATTCGGCGCTATTGTCGCGCGCGCAAGTGTATGTGCTCAAATCGCTCAACGAAGACGAGATGAAGCAGTTGCTGGCCAAGGCGCAGTCGACGGCGCTGACGCACCTGAGCTTCGACGAAGCGGCCGCCGATACCCTGATCGGCTACGCGGACGGCGATGCGCGGCGCTTTTTGAACTTGCTGGAGCAGGCCGAGACGGCCGCCAGCTCGACAGGGACGACCAAGATCGACGCGGCTTTTGTCGACAATGCGCTGACCCTGAACTCGCGCCGCTTCGACAAGGGCGGCGACAATTTCTATGACCAGATTTCCGCCCTGCACAAATCTGTTCGTGGATCGCATCCTGACGCGGCCCTTTACTGGCTGACACGCATGTTGGATGGTGGTGCTGACCCTCGATATCTGTCACGTCGTATCGTGCGCATGGCTTGGGAGGACATTGGACTTGCTGATCCAAGGGCTATGCAGATTGCTAATGATGCAGCCCTGACCTTTGAGCGTCTCGGAAGCCCAGAGGGGGAACTGGCTTTAGGGCAGGCCGTGATCTATCTGGCGGTGGCGGCTAAAAGCAACGCGGGCTACAACGCCTATAACCAAGCCAAAGCATTTGTGAAGAAGGACAAGAGCCGGGAAGTGCCTGTTCACCTGCGCAATGCGCCGACGAAGCTCATGAAAGAACTAGGCTATGGGCATGAATACCGATATGCTCATGATGAACCCAATGCTTATGCCGCTGGCGAAACTTATCTGCCTGATGACATGAAGGAACCTGGTTGGTATCAGCCAGTGCCTAGAGGTTTGGAGATGAAGATTGCGGAAAAGCTTGCTGTGCTTAAGCAGTGGGACGAGGAAGCGGGGAAGAAATAAATGGCGATCTCGCGCAATGTCTGCTGTTCAGCCTGCCGCAATATCAGTAGTTTCATCACATCAATTCCTGCGTCGTGCCTATCTGGCTTTGACAGCAAAATTGACGAACTACTTGACCCTCATTCACTCCGAAGAGTAAAAATTCACATCAAAGATTGCGCAATGCGAAGCGCTTCTTCAATCAAACGATAGGAGCGTGCCGATTTTCGCGCACCAGATCAAATACCTAAACTACATAGTGGAACAGGAGCATCGGGCCATCGAGCGGATGGCCAGGCCAATATTCAACTTTAAGTCATTCCGTTGCGCCGATAATTTTCTCACAGGCATCGAACTCATGCACATGATCCGCAACGGATGGCACAGTTGTGATGTCGTTCGCCGACCAATTTTATGCGCTGGCAGGAGTGGACCGTCCAGTTTGAGGGCAGCACTGCCATTCAGGGGAAATTTCGCCCTCTGATCAACAACGCGACAGAACCCGAAATGGTCAGGAAACATCAACATGCCCATCAAGCGTTCGACGGTTATTCTTCGTTGCGCTAGGTGCGCCCAACTCGGCGGAGATTTTGGAAGCAGCTTGCTTGACGGTGTCAATCAACGATTGCATGCGCTTGAGCGACATATAGGGTACGGTGCTGGAAACGCTGACCGCAGCCACCAGTACCTGGCCAGCATCGTAAATTGGCGCCGATACGCAACGAATCGACGGCTCATTGTCCTCTAGATCGAAAGCATAGCCACCCTCCGCATACTGGCGCATCCGGTCGCGGAACTCGGTCCAGCTGTGCTTTGGCACCAGCTTGGCTGCGCCAGCACTCGTCGCTACAGTGGCTTTCTGGTAAAAATATTTCCAATCGGTCTCCGGCATTTCCAGCATCAGTGCCTTGCCGACGCCGGTGGTCGCCAGTGGCATGCGATGACCGACCCTTGAGCGCATTTCCAGGCCTCGTTTACCTGGGATCTTGTCCAGGTAAAGCACATCGTCCGCATCGCGCAGGGCCAAATGGATGGTATCTCCCGACTGCTCGGCCAATTGATCGAGGTAAGGGCGCGCAGCGACCGCCAGCGATACCTCTTCACGTGCCTGAAAACCCAGCTCAATCAATTTCGGTCCCAGTACATAGCCGGCATTCGCCGTAAAACGCAAGTAGCGCTCCTGCACCAAGCAACTCGCCAGCCGGTGCGTCGTGCTGCGCGAGGTGCCGACTACCCGCGAAATTTCCATTAACTCGCGTGCACCGCCAGCGACCGCTTGCAGTACTGCCAACCCGCGCGTCAATGTTTGTGTGCCAGTTGGGGTGCCATTATTTTGATGGGTGGCGGTCGAACTAGAGGGTTTTGGCATTGTAAAAGTCTATATGGGAAATATGCATAGGATACCCGTTTCAACGAAAATCGGCGGGAAAATGGCGAATTTATGTAATAAATCCCACATATTGGTATTCAATATCATATATTGACAGCGGGTTTAACTTCACCTAGACTACGTCAAAATCCTTTCCACGGAAAACTTTCCAAACATGCCAATGAATCAGATACAGCATCAAACACAGCTAATCGCACTCGACTGGGGCACCTCGTCGTTGCGGGCTTATCGCCTTGGCGTGGATGGTCAGGTATTGGACTTGCGCTCGTTGCCGTGGGGCGTGATGCGGCTGCCGGAGGTCGCGCCGGTTAAAAAAAGCGGAGTGGATGATGCGGATGGCAAGGCGGGCTTCGAACTTGCCTTTGAGCAGGCTTGCGGCGATTGGCTGCGTGCCACGCCAGACGCTCCCGTGATCGCGGCCGGCATGGTCGGTAGCCGTGAAGGCTGGCGTGAAACACCCTATCTATCGATTCCGATTACTGCCGGCCAGATTGGCAGCACGCTCAATACAGTACGCACCCGTAGCGGGAAAGTCGTGCATATCGTGCCTGGCCTGATCCAGAACTCCGCGCTGCCCAATGTCATGCGTGGCGAAGAAACGCAAGTGATCGGTGCGCTCAGCATGCTCGATGCCGCTCAGGATGGGGCGCGCTCCGAGCAGGAGGAAACTCTGATCGGCTTGCCTGGCACTCATTCGAAATGGGTAGGAATACGCAGGCAGAGTGGCGACATGCAGAATCACATCACGCATTTCAGCACCTTCATGACTGGCGAGCTGTATGCCATGCTGTGCGCGCACTCCATTCTTGGGCGCGGCATGCAAACGGGCGACACTGGCGGTGATGATCATATTGCCTTCGACCGTGGCGTGCTGGTGGCGCAAACCTCGGCCGGACGTGCGGGCGTGTTGTCGACCATCTTCAGCACCCGTACGCTGGGATTGACGGGCGTACTCGATGGGGCTGGCCAGCGCGAATACCTGTCCGGGCTGTTAATTGGCCATGAAATTGCGGCTTTGAAAATCTTGCTGCAGGAGCAAGGCGAGCAGCTTCCACGCGTCATACTGATCGGTGATGCCGCCTTGTGCGGGCGTTACATGCGTGCCCTCAGGGCCCATGGCATCGAACAGATCGACGTGGCGGCGCAAGCGACTGAACGCGGCTTGTGGCAACTGGCGCTGGCGGCCGGTCTGCTGACGCGGGTTGCCGATAAAAGGGCCAGCAATAGAAGTTAAGCTGAATCATACAAAATGGCGCGGCATTGCGCCGACGTCACGACCAAGGAGAGCGCAGTAATGAAGATCACCAAGTTGACAACTTACCTCGTACCCCCGCGCTGGTGTTTTCTGAAGATAGAGACGGATGAAGGCGTGGTTGGCTGGGGCGAGCCTGTTGTCGAAGGCCGTGCCCACACCGTCGCTGCAGCGGTCGAAGAGCTGGCCGATTACCTGATCGGCAAGGATCCGCGCAATATCGAAGATCACTGGACGGTGTTGTACCGCGGCGGCTTTTATCGCGGCGGCGCCATCCACATGAGTGCCTTGGCGGGCATCGACCAGGCACTGTGGGATATCAAGGGCAAAGCCCTGGGCGTCTCGGTCAGCCAGCTGCTGGGCGGCCCGGTACGCGACAGCATCCGCATGTACTCCTGGATCGGCGGCGATCGCCCTGCCGATACGGCTGCGGCGGCCAAGGATGCCGTGGCGCGCGGCTTTAGTGCCGTGAAAATGAACGGTACCGAGGAACTGCAGTTCGTCGATTCTTATGCAAAAGTGGAAGCGACATTGGCTAACGTCGCTGCGGTGCGTGAAGCCGTCGGCCCGCATGTCGGCATTGGCGTCGATTTTCATGGCCGGGTGCACAAACCGATGGCAAAGATCCTGATCAAGGAACTGGAGCAGTACAAGCTGATGTTCATCGAAGAGCCGGTGCTCAGCGAAAATTATGAAGCGTTGAAGGAACTGGCCTCGCTGGGCTCCACGCCACTGGCCCTCGGCGAACGGCTGTATTCGCGCTGGGACTTCAAGCGCATCTTGAGCGAAGGCTATATCGATATTATCCAGCCCGACGTTTCCCACGCCGGCGGCATTACCGAGACTCGCAAGATCGCCACCATGGCCGAAGCCTATGACGTAGCGGTGGCACTGCATTGTCCGCTGGGACCGATTGCCCTGGCTGCCTGCTTGCAGGTGGACGCGGTGTCGTATAACGCCTTCATCCAGGAGCAAAGCCTGGGTATCCATTACAACGAGAGCAACGATTTGCTCGACTACGTGAAAAACCCCGAGGTGTTTGCCTACGACAAGGGCTACGTGACCATTCCGCAGGGGCCGGGCTTGGGTATCGAAATCAACGAAGAATATGTCAAGGAGCGCGCCGCTGTCGGCCACCGCTGGCGCAATCCGGTCTGGCGCCACAAGGATGGCAGTTTCGCTGAATGGTAGACACGCCATTTCCGGGCCAGGGGGCACCGGGGCGCTAGTGTCACGCTGATGAATGACTGGACCGGTGCTGTCGCGGCCATCGGTGCAGTGTTGCAGGACGCCCGACGTGGGGGAGTTGCCATAATGCAGCCCCGTTTTGACATCAATAAGGAGACGTTGACATGAAAAAAATAATTCTAAAAACAATCGCCACATTGGGTTTTGCCACGATGGCCCTGGCCAGCTAAGTTGCGCTGGCCGAGGACATCAAGATCGGCTTCCTGGTCAAGATGCCTGAAGAGGGCTGGTTCCAGGAAGAATGGCGCTTTGCCGAGCAGGCGGCAAAGGAAAAAGGCTTCAAGATCATCAAGATCGGCGTACCTAACGGCGAAAAAGTCATGAGCGCGATTGACAATCTCGCCGCGCAGCAGGCGCAAGGCTTTGTCATTTGCGTGCCCGATGTCAAGCTGGGAACGGCCATCGTAAACAAGGCAAAACAAGCGAAGCTGAAGTTTTCCACTGTGGATGACCGCCTGATCGACGGCAAGGGCAAGCCCATCGAAAGCGTACCGCACATGGGTATCTCCGCTTTTGAGATCGGTAAACAGGTCGGCACAGGCATGCTCGACGAGATGAAAAAGCGCGGCTGGAACATGAATGAAGTCGGTGCCTTGCGCATTTCCTTCGATGAACTGCCGACGGCCAAGGAGCGCACCAGCGGCGTGATTGAGGCGCTGACGGCAGCAGGCTTTCCGGCGGCCAATATCATTAATGCGCCGCAGGTGAAGACGGACACCGAAAGTGCCTTCAATGCCGGCAATACCGCCTTGCTGAAAAATCAGAAATTCAAGAAATGGCTGGCATTCGGCTTGAACGATGAAGCAGCGCTCGGTGCCGTGCGCGCCGCCGAAGGCCAGGGCATCAAGGCTGACAGCATGATCGCCATCGGTATCGGCGGCAGCGCTTCGGCCATCAGCGAGTTTGCCAAGAAAGATGTGACGGCCTTCCTGGGCACGGTCTTGATCAGCCCCAAGCGCCACGGCTATGAAACGGCGATGAATATGTACGAATGGGTGAAGAACGGCAAGGCACCGGCCGCTTTGACTTTGACCAGCGGCAAGATCATGTACCGCAATAACCAGAAAGAAGTCAAAGCTGAAATGGGTTTATAAGCACCATTGCAAGCGGGTTTGTGCCCGCCTGCAAACATAAACCAGGTTGCGCCGGAGCGCTGCGGTGGCCGGCGCCGCCCTTCATCCTGAAACAGCAGATCGCCCAGTGCGAGGAGACTGCCAGTGAGTCCATATTTACAATTTTTATCCATCAGCAAGCAGTTTCCCGGCGTGAAAGCCCTCGATGGCATTTCGTTTGACGTAGTCGAAGGACAAGTCCATGGTTTGATGGGCGAGAACGGGGCCGGGAAGTCGACTTTGCTCAAGATCCTGGGCGGCCAGCATGCGCCCACGGCCGGTCAGATCCTGATTGCGGGCCAGGAGCGGCGCTTCCATGGCGCCAGCGATTCGATTGCCGCCGGCATCGCGATCATCCATCAGGAATTGCAATATATTCCAGACATGTCGGTAGCCGACAACCTCATGCTGGGCCATTTCATTTCCAAGTTTGGCTATCTGCGCGAAGCGGCTGCACTGGAACTGGTCAGCTCGGAGCTGGCGCGCATGGGCGTCGATATCGACCCGCGTGCAAAGCTGCGCAACCTGTCCATCGCGCAGCGCCAGATGGTCGAGATTTGCAAGGCCTTGATGCGCGATGCCAAGATCATTGCCCTCGATGAACCTACCAGCAGCCTGTCCCATCGCGAGACAGAAATCCTGTTTCGCATGGTCGATGACCTCAAGCGCAAGAACAAGGCCCTGATTTACATCTCGCACCGCATGGACGAGATTTACCGTTTGTGCGATAGCTGCACCGTCTTCAGGGATGGGCGCAAAGTGGTGTCCTACCCCTCGCTCGGCACGGTATCGCAGCATGAGCTGATCAATCAGATGGTGGGGCGCGAAATTGCCGATATCTATGATTACCAGCCCCGTCCTCTGGGGCTGGAGATGCTGCGCGTCGAGGGTGTCCAGGGCAAGTCCGTGCCCCATCCACTGAGTTTCAAGATACGCCAGGGTGAAATTGTGGGCTTTTTTGGCTTGGTGGGTGCGGGACGCAGCGAATTGATGAAGCTGGTGTACGGCGCCGACAGGATGCATGCCGGAAAGATTTTTCTGCAAGGGCAAGAGTTGCAGAAGGTGAACATTCAAAACTCCATTGCCAGGGGCATCGTGCTGTGTCCGGAAGACCGCAAGGAAGAAGGCATCGTGGGTGGGCGCTCGGTGTCGGAAAATATCAACATGAGCGTGCGGCGCCACGATCGCAAGTTCCGCTTTTTCGTCGACGACATGAAGGAAGCCGCCACGGCGGACCGCTTCATTCAACTGTTGAAAATCAAGACGCCCAGCCGGTCGCAGGAAATTCGTTTTCTGTCGGGCGGCAATCAGCAAAAAGCCATTCTGTCGCGCTGGCTGGCCGAGCCTGACCTGAAAGTCATCTTCATGGACGAGCCTACGCGCGGTATCGATGTGGGCGCCAAACATGAAATTTACGCCGTGATGTATGAGCTGGCCCGCAAAGGCTGCAGCATCGTGATGGTATCGAGTGAATTGCCCGAGGTACTGGGCGTATCGGACCGTATTGTCGTGATGTGCCAGGGGCACATCGTGGGCGAGGTAAGCCACGATGAGGCCAATGAAAATAAGGTGCTTGCCATGGCTTTGCCTACAAGCGCTACCGCTTCAACATTGGAGTTTGAAACAATATGAATACACAGCCATCCTTGATGCGACGGGTGATCGCAGACTACACAGATTACAGCCTGCTGCTGATTTTTGTCGTCATGTTCGTGGTCCTGTCCCTGACCGTACCATACTTTTTTTCGCAGCAAAATCTGATAGGCCTGGGCCTGTCGGTTTCGCAAATTGGCATGGTCGCCTGCACCATGATGTTTTGCCTCGCTTCGCGCGATTTCGACCTGTCGATCGGTTCCATCGTGGCATTTGCCGGTGTGGTGTGCGCCATGGTGCTGAACAAAACCGACAGCATTGCCATCGCGCTGGCAGCCAGTCTGGCTTGCGGCATGATCGTGGGCTGGATTAACGGCGCCGTGATCGCCTATCTGCGCATCAACGCGCTCATTACCACCCTGGCCACCATGCAGATCGTGCGCGGCATGGCCTTCATTGCCTCCGATGGGCAGGCCGTCGGCATCACCAATGAAAGCTTTTTCAGCCTGGGCACCAGCATGCTCCTGGGCATTCCGACGCCGATCTGGATCACGGTACTGTGCTTCGTGGTGTTTGGCGTGATGCTGAACAAGACCGTGTACGGACGCAATACGCTGGCCGTAGGCGGCAATCCGGACGCATCGCGCCTGGCAGGCGTCAGCGTGACCAAGACCCGCGTGTACATCTTCCTGATACAGGGTGGTGTCGCCGCCCTGGCCGGTGTCATCCTGGCCTCGCGCATCACCAGTGGCCAGCCCAATGCGGCGCAGGGTTTTGAACTCAGCGTGATCTCGGCCTGCGTGCTCGGTGGCGTTTCCCTGATCGGCGGACGCGCCACCATCACGGGTGTCGTCGTGGGCGTGCTCATCATGGGCACCGTGGAGAACGTGATGAGTCTGCTCAACGTCGATTCTTTCTACCAATATGTGGTGCGTGGCACGATTCTGTTGCTGGCCGTGTTGATGGACCAACTCAAGAGCCGCGCCGAATGAGTACCGCCAACAAACTTAGCCCTTACTGCATCGGAAACTGACATGACGCATCGACTTGAAGGAAAAATTTGCATTGTGACCGGTGGCGGCCAGGGCATTGGCGCTGCGGTGGCGGACTGCTTTGGCCGCGAGGGCGCCAGCCTGGTGATTGCCGAACTCGATGAAGCGATAGGCGCAGCCAAGGTGCGCGAACTGTCAGCGCTGGGCGTGCCCGCCATGTTTGTGCGCACTGACGTGGCGCAAGCCGAGTCGGTGCAGGCCATGGTGGTGGCGACACTGGCGCGCTTCGGCCGCATCGACGTGTTGGTCAACAATGCGGGCATCAACGTGTTCCGCGAACCTTTGAAAACGACCGCCGAAGACTGGAAGCTGTGCATGTCGGTCGATCTCGATGGCATGTGGCACTGCTGCCAGGCGGCGTTGCCCGCCATGCTGGAGGGTGGCGGTGGCAGCATCATCAATATGGCTTCCACGCACTCGTTTTCCATCATCCCCGGCTGCTTTCCGTATCCGGTCGCCAAGCACGGCGTGATCGGTCTGACCCGCGCGCTGGCGCTCGAGTATGCGGCGCGCGGCGTACGCGTCAATGCCATTGCGCCTGGCTATATTGAAACGCGCCTCAATACCGAATACTGGAACAGCTTTGCCGACCCTGTCGCTGCCCGCCAGGCCACCTGTGACCTGCTGCCACCGAAGCGCGTCGGACGCCCCGAGGAAGTGGGCATGACGGCGGTTTTCCTTGCATCGGACGAAGCGCCATTCATCAACGCCAGTACCATCGTCATCGATGGCGGAAGATCGGTCGTGTATCACGACTGAGCGCGGCAGGACGGCATCGCATAATAAATATCTATATTGGAGACACCATGACAGCACCAAAAGATCCAACGCGCCGCCTGCGCTCGCAGGCCTGGTTCGGTGGCGACGACAAGGATAGCTTCATCCACCGCAGCTGGATGAAAAACCAGGGTTATCCGAATGACGCCTTTGATGGCCGGCCGGTGATAGGCATCTGCAACACCTGGTCCGAACTGACGCCGTGCAATGGCCATTTCCGCGACCTGGCTGAAGCTGTCAAGCGCGGCGTGCTGGAAGCCGGTGGCTTCCCGGTCGAGTTTCCCGCCATGTCGCTGGGCGAATCGAATTTGCGTCCGACCGCCATGCTGTTCCGTAATCTGGCCAGCATGGACGTGGAAGAATCGATCCGTGCCAATCCTATCGATGGCGTGGTGCTGCTGACGGGGTGCGACAAGACGACGCCAGCACTACTGATGGGCGCGGCCAGCGTCGATTTGCCGACCATCGTGCTGTCCGGTGGCCCCATGCTGAACGGCAATTATCGCGGCAAGCCTATCGGTTCCGGCACCGACGTCTGGAAGTTTTCGGAAGATGTGCGCGCTGGCCGCATGACTCCGGCCGATTTCAAGCTGGCCGAATCGTGCATGTCGCGTTCGACCGGGCACTGCATGACCATGGGCACGGCTTCGACCATGGCCAGCATGGTCGAGGCGCTGGGGGTGACCCTGCCGGGCAATGCGGCGATTCCGGCCGTCGATGCGCGGCGCAAGCTGCAGGCGCAAATGACGGGACGGCGCATCGTCGCCATGGTGCACGAAGACTTGAAGCTGTCGCAGATACTCACCAGGCAGGCGTTTGAAAACGCCATCATGGTCAATGGCGCCATTGGCGGTTCAACCAATGCGGTGGTGCATTTGCTGGCCATTGCCGGGCGCATCGGCGTCGACCTGACCCTGGCTGACTGGGACCGTTTGGGACGCGATATTCCCTGCCTGCTGAACCTGATGCCGTCAGGCCAGTACCTGATGGAAGATTTCTATTACGCGGGCGGCTTGCCCGTCATCATCCGCGAACTGCTGGGCAGCCTGCATGGCGAGGCCCTGACCGTGACTGGTGTCAGCTTGGCAGCCAATGTCGCAGATGCGGAAAATTTCAATCCAGACGTCATCCACCCGCTGGCCGCGCCATTCAAGGACGATGGCGGCATTGCTGTTCTGAAAGGTAATTTGTCGCCACGCGGCGCCATCATCAAGCCATCGGCCGCCACGCCAGCGCTGATGCAGCACCGTGGCCGCGCCGTCGTGTTTAACAGCATCGAACATTACAAGGCACGCATCGACAGTCCTGAGCTCGACATTGACGCCAGTTGCGTCATGGTGCTGCAAAACTGCGGCCCGAAAGGCTATCCGGGCATGGCGGAGGTGGGTAATATGGGTTTGCCGAAAAAGCTGCTGGAGCAGGGCGTGCGCGACATGGTGCGCATTTCGGATGCACGCATGAGCGGCACCGCGTTTGGCACCGTGGTGCTGCACGTTGCGCCGGAAGCGGCGATGGGCGGGCCGCTGGCGCTGGTCCGCGACGGTGACATGATCGATCTCGACGTGGCCGCGCGGCGCCTGCACCTCGATGTCAGCGATGAGGAACTGGCGCGCCGGCGCGCCGCATGGCGGGCGCCCGAGCCAGCCATGCGCGGCGGTTACCAGTCCATGTATATTCAGCATGTCTTGCAGGCCGATCAAGGTGTCGACCTGGATTTCCTGGTCGGCTGCCGTGGCTCCGCCGTGCCGCGTGAGTCGCACTGAGCATGGATGTTGAGATGAACGAGATGACACAACTTGCGCTGCTGGTCGATGCCCGCAACACGCTGGGTGAAGGCGTGCTGTGGTGTGAGCGCAGCGGGCGCGTGTACTGGACCGATATCGGCGCGCAACGGCTGCATTGCCATGGCACCGGCACTGGCGTGCATGATACGTGGGAAATGCCTGAACGATTGTCCTGTTTTGCGCTCACGCAAGATGAAAATATCCTGTTGCTGGGACTGGCATCAAGGCTGGCTTTTTTCAATCTGCGTACCCGGGCCGTGACCGAGATCTGCGCGGTAGAGGCCGAATTGCCAATGACGCGCGTGAATGACGGCCGTTGCGACCGCCAGGGCCGCTTCGTCTTCGGCACCATGGACGAGCGGGAAGACAAGGAGGCGACCGGCAGTTTTTACCGGCTCAATGGCGACCTGACGCTGGAGCGCCTGCCCCTGCCGGGAATCGCCATCGCCAACAGCATCTGCTTTAGTACCGATGGCAGCGCCATGTACTTTTGCGACTCGGCCGAGCGCATCATCTACCGCTGGGATGGTTATGCGCGCGGCGATGCGACGCAGCTCAGCGTCTTTGCCGGTGCCGACGCCGGTTCGGCTGCGCCCGATGGCGCGACTATCGACGCCGATGGCTTCCTGTGGAGCGCGCAATGGGGCGGCGCCCGCATCGTGCGTTATGCGCCAGATGGCAGCGTCGAGCGCACCGTGTCCGTGCCCGTGTCGCAGCCAAGCTGCGTCTGCCTTGGCGGCGCGCTGCTTGACGAATTGCTCGTGACGACGGCGCGCGAGTCGCTGCCGGCCGCCATGCTGGCCAGAGAGCCGCTTGCCGGTGGCTTGTTTCATGCACGGCTCGAGGATGTACGCGGCTTGCCCGAGGTGCGCTTCGGCGGCCACGTTTAACTATTTCAAAGGACGGAAACCCCATGTTGAAACACGCAATTTTTCAAGGCATCCTGGAGCGACGCATGGTGGCGATCGTGCGCGCCGGAAGCACTGACGCGGCATTGCAAATCGCCGAAGCCTGTATTGCCGGCGGCATCACGGCGCTCGAGGTGGCCTTCACCACGCCCGATACGCTCGACGTGATCAAGACGCTGCGCCAGCGTCATGGCGCCGATGTGATGCTCGGCGCCGGCACCGTACTCGACCCCGAAACGGCGCGCCTGGCCATCCTGGCCGGCGCCCAGTTCATCATCTCGCCCAGCGTCAACGTGGACACCATCCGCTTGTGCCAGCGCTACCAGGTGCTGGCCATGCCCGGCGTGATGACGCCGACCGAGATCGTCACGGCGCTCGAAGCGGGGGCGGACATCATCAAGATATTCCCGGCAGAAGTGTTCGGGCCCGCGTACATCAAGGCACTGCGCGCACCGCTGCCGCAAGCGCCATTGATGCCGACGGGTGGCGTCAGCGTGGAAAACCTGGCCGCCTGGTTCGACAATGGCGCGCTGGCGGTCGGCATCGGCAGCAGCCTGACCGGTCCGGCGGCAAACGGCGATTACCAAGCCGTGACCCAGCGTGCACGGGCCTTCGTCGAGCAGCTGGCGTTGATCAAGCAGGGCTGGTCAGGAAACTGATACGCGGCCAGTATGCGAGGGCATCAGCGAGCTTTTACCTAATGAGAGACAGCATGGAGTCAGCATGACAAATTATCACGGCATTTATCCGATTCTGTATGCATTCTTCCAGGCCGATGGCGCGCTGGACCGCAACGCCATGCGGGCCCAGGTCGAGGCAAGCATACGTCATGGCGCGCACGGTATCGCCATCCTCGGCCTGGCGACCGAAGCCAACAAGCTGTCGACTGGAGAACGACGCCAGCTGATGGAATGGGCGGCCGAGGATATCGCAGGCCGCGTACCGCTGGCCGTGACCATTAGCGAGCCCAACATTGCAGAGTATGTGGCGTTTGCCAAGGCGGCGGCCGGGCTGGGCGCGGACTGGCTGGTGCTGCAACCGCCTGCCGGGCGCAGCGTGCCTGAATCTGAATATATCCGCTTTTTTGGCACAGTGGCCGATGCCTGTCCGGTGCCGGTGGCGATCCAGAACGCCGCGATGTATCTGGGCACGGGCCTGTCGGATACGGGCTTGAAAACCCTGGGCCACAACCATCCCAACGTCAGTATCTTGAAGGCCGAAGGTTCTGCTGCCGCGATCGGCCAGACCATTGAAACCACGGAAGGCATGTTCACCGTCTTCAATGGCCGTGGCGGCCTGGAGTTGCCGGACAACTTGCTGGCTGGCTGCGCCGGACTGATACCCGCGCCCGAGTGTTTCGATGTGCAGGTCAGGATATACAACTTGATGCGTGAAGGCGGCGCGGACAATCAGCAGCAGGCGCTGGCGCTGTACCGCGAGATACTGCCGCTGATTGTGTTCCTGATGCAGTCCATCGATAATTTCCTGTGCTACGGCAAGCGCCTGACGGCGCGCCGCCTTGGGCTGGGGCAGGTGTTCGACCGCGCCCCGGCCCTGGCGCCGAGCGCATTTGGCCTGGCGACCTTGCAGCGTTATGGCGACCATCTGCCGGCCTGGTAAGTGTGGGGTCGAGCATGGAAGTCTGGCATGAAGCACTCGACGCGGATGCACCTGGCTTGTTTCGCATGCATGTGCGCGGAGAGCGGGTCTGGCTGACCTTCCTGAATGTCGGCGCGCGCGTGGAACGCTGGCGCCGCCTGAACAAGGACGGTGCTTGGATCGACCTGTGTCTTTTCTATCCGGACCCCCGCTGTGCGTTGGCGGACCAGGTATGCATGGGTGTGACGGTGGGGCGATTTGCCAATCGTATCGCCAGGGGCGAGTTTCCACTGCATGGAAAAACGGTGCGCCTGGAGTGCAACGACGCGGGTAAACACCATATTCACGGTGGCGCGCAGGGCTTTGGCCAGCGCCTGTGGCAGCTGAAAAGCATGGACCGGAACGGCGTGACCTTCAGTTTGCATTCCCCCGATGGCGACCAGGGCTATCCGGGAGCCGTGGACGTGGTGGTGCATTATGCGCTGGAGTCCGAAGAACAGCTGCGCATCGTGCACCAGGCCCAGTGCGCACAAGATACGGTCATCAATACCACCAGCCATGTTTATTTCAACCTGCATGGGGTGTCGCACGCAGAGGGTGCGTCGCCACAGCATGGTGTCATGGATCACCAGTTGCAGATTATGGCGGACCACTACCTGCACGACCGTGGCGATTTTGTCCCTTCCGGGGCGGTGCTGCCGGTCGATGACACCGCTTTTGACTTTCGGGCGCCTCGTGCCTTGTCCGGGCAAGTGGCGCGCATGCCTCATGGCCGCCTGAACACCACGTATGTGAACCGCCAGCGCGCGCCCCGTCACATGTGGGCACACGTGAGTGCGCCAGGTTCTCCGTGGACACTCAGCGTGGGAAGCGATGCACCCGCTGCCATTTTGTATAACGGATTTGCCCTGTCCAGGGAGCAGACGTTTGGCCTGTATGAACCGTTGGCCGGATTGTGCATTGAGCCTCAACACTATCCTGACTGCGTCAATCATCCGCAGTGGCCATCGGCTGCATTGAGTCCTACGCACGCGTATTCGCGCACCATCATTTATCGATTGGCAGAGAGAACATGAGGCATATCGCCAGCCCTGTTGTTGCGTTGTCCGGCGTTCTCCCGAGATCGTTCTCTGCGCGCAATGTGCGGCAGGATGCTTGCAGAATCGACTCGTATCAATTTTTGAAAGAATTCGTTGACCTTCATTTTTTTGTACGGTATATTTATAAAACCATGCGGATGACTTTGCTCGGCTGACTTTCCAGGGTGGCAGGCAGGGACAGTTTTCTGAGAAAGCCCATCCTTGCAAGCTTATCTTCGCTTAGCTTGGGCAATGTAGCCAAATCGTGGTGTGCCGATGACATGAAAGATGCTGTTAAAGACAGCATTTTTTTAACGATCAAATTGTACGTTAAATATAATAATCAACATAAAAACCGCAGCAGGAGACAGCTAATGATGAAAAGTGTCGTATGTGATACGCCCGGCACGCTGCGCATGGAGCAGCGTCCGATTCCCGTGCCGGAGGCCGGCGAGGTGCTGGTACGCATCCGCCGCATCGGCATTTGCGGCACCGACATGCACATCTTTCGCGGCACCCAGCCTTTTCTCAGCTATCCACGCGTGATGGGGCATGAACTGTCTGGCCAGGTGGTATCGGCCCCGGATGGATCGGCATTGGCCGCCGGTGACCAGGTGTACGTGATGCCCTATCTGTCCTGCGGCACCTGCGTCGCCTGCCGCAAGGGCAAGACCAACTGCTGTACCCGGATCGAGGTGCTGGGCGTGCACCGCGACGGCGGCATGAGCGAATACCTGGCGCTGCCGGAGCGTTTCGTGTTCAAGACCGAGGGCATTTCGCTGGACGATGCGGCCATGATCGAATTTCTCGCCATCGGCGCCCATGCGGTCACGCGTGGTTCGGTTCAAGCCGGAGACAATGTGCTGGTGGTGGGGGCCGGCCCGATTGGCATGGCGGTCATGCTGTTTGCCAAACTGAAAGGTGCCAGGGTGACGGTGCTTGATGCTCGCCAGGATCGGCTGCAATTCTGCCGCGACACCTTCGGCATCGAGCGCACGGTGCAAACCGGTCCGCAGGACAAGGACCAACTGGCCGCCTGCAGCGACGATGAGTTCTTCGACATCGTGTTCGACGCTACTGGCAATATCAAGGCCATGGAGCGCGGCCTGGAATTTGTCGCCCACGGCGGCACCTACGTGCTGGTGTCCATCGTGCGCGATATTCTGTCGTTCTCCGACCCTGAATTCCACAAGCGAGAAACCAGCCTGCTTGGCAGCCGCAACGCCACTGCAGCCGACTTTGAGGAGGTGGTGGCGGCAATGAAGGCAGGCCTGGTGCCGACTGCGCTACTCAATACCCACCGTACCACGCTGGATGAATTCACGACGGTGCTGCCGCTGTGGATGGAGCCGTCGGCCGGCGTGATCAAGGCGATTGTCGAGATCTGAATCATGCTCAATCCCGTGGTCAACCCCATCCTCCAATTCGGCACCAGCCGCTTCCTGCAAGCGCATGCCGACCTGTTTATCAGCGAAGCGCTGGAAAGCGGCACCGCCCTGGGTGCTATCACGATCGTGCAAAGCACCGGCAATCCTCACAGCGCGCGCCGGATCGATGCTTTCAAGCAGCCGGGTGGTTTTCCTGTACGTATCCGGGGATGGCAAGACGGCGCCGCGGTCGACCAGGAGAGGCGCGTGGTGTCGGTGACGCAGGCGCTGCAAACGAGCCGCGACTGGCCGCGCATCCGGGCCGAGGCTGCCAGCGGCGTGCAGGTGATACTGTCAAACACGGGTGACGCCGGTTATGCCTTGTCGGCAGAGGACCATGCGGGGCTGCTCGATGGCGATATCGCGCCGCAAAGCTTCCCGGCCAAGTTGCTGGTGCTGTTGCATGGCCGCTTCCTGTGCGGTGCTGCGCCGATCTCGATCTTCCCGTGCGAACTGGTGGCCAACAATGGTACGGTGCTGCGCGAACTGGTACTGCAACTGGCGCGTGACTGGCAGTTGGACGCTGCGTTCGTATCATGGCTGGCCGAAGGCTGCGTGTGGGTCAATTCGCTGGTTGACCGCATCGTTTCCGAGCCACTCGATCCAATCGGTGCCGTCGCCGAACCCTATGCCTTGTGGGCCGTCGAGGCGCAGCCGGGCATGCTGCTGCCATGTAGCCATCCGCAACTGGTGGTGACTGACAGCCTTGAACTTTACGAGCGGCGCAAGCTGTTCCTGCTCAACCTCGGCCACACCTTCTTAGCCGAGCAGTGGCTGGCAGCAGGTGGGCCGGAAGACCTGACGGTGCTGCAGGCGATGGCCGATCCGGCCATGCGTGAACCGCTGGAAGCGGTGTGGGCGGACGAGGTGCTGCCGCTGTTCGCCGCCCTCGGCGAGGCGCAGGCCAGCGGCGACTATCTGCAGCAGGTGCGCGACCGTTTCAACAATCCCTTCCTGGCGCATCGCCTGGCTGATATTGCGCAGAATCACGGGCAGAAGAAGCAACGCCGTTTTGGCCCGCTGCTGGCCCTCGCTGCGCAACTGGGACTGGATCTGCCACAGCGCCGTCTGCGGGCTGCCATGGAAGGAGTGCCAGCATGAAGCACGCCATGCAATTCTGGGCGATCGGCGAATGCATGCTGGAGCTGCGCCAGGGCGGCGAGAACGTCCTTCACACCAGTGCCGCCGGCGATACCTATAACACCGCCGTTTATCTGAAGCGCCTGCTGCCCGCGCTGACCGTGGTCTATGTCAGCGCACTTGGCGACGACGCCATGAGCGGCAGTATTCGTGCCCAGATGCGCGGCCATGGCATCGATGAACGGCTGCTTGACATCTTGCCCGGCCAGTTGCCTGGCCTGTACCTGATCGAGACCGATGAGGGCGGCGAGCGTGGTTTTCGCTACTGGCGCGCGCAATCTGCGGCGCGCTCGATGCTGGGCGCGGCGCACCTGGAGCGCTTGTACGCAGCACTGCCCACCTGCGGCGCGCTGCTGCTGACTGGAATCACACTGGCGATCCTCGATGATGGGCGCCGTGCCGCGCTGCTGGAACTGGCCGCCAGGGTGCGAGAGCAGGGTGGCTGGGTGCTCCTGGACAGCAATTACCGCCCCGCGTTGTGGCAGGCCGATGTCGCCCGCCATTGGCTGGCGCGGGCACTCAAGATCAGCAGCCATGCCCTGCTTAGCGCCGACGACGAGGCGCTGCTGCACGGCGATGCCGACGCTGCGGCTACGCTGGCCAGGGTGCTGCGTTCCAGCGAGGCGGAAGTGGTGATCAAGATGGGCGCGCAGGGCTGCCTGCTGGGCGGGGCTGGCTTGCCGGTACTTGAGGTGGCGGCGACGCCGGTGAATGTGGTCGACACGACTGCGGCCGGCGACAGTTTCAACGCCGGTTACCTGGCTGCGCGCTGGTCCGGCCGGGCGCCGAAAGCGGCTGCGGAGCTGGGCGGGCGGCTGGCGGCGGCAGTGGTGGGCCATGCCGGCGCCATCGTTCCGCAATCGGCCATGCTACAAACTCTGATGGATATTCAGCTTTGATATCGACTAAAATGACAACTCGACCAAAACTCTCTGACGCTTCTATTACAGCGGCTGCCGAACCCCATGTCCAAACCAGCGACCGTATTCAAGCGGTGCACCAATCTGCTGTTGCAATTCCTGGCCGAGAATGTGGCGGTGGGCGAGATGCTGCCCACGGAGCAATACCTGACCACGATCTGCCAAGGCAGCCGCACCGCCGTGCGCAGCGCGATCACCTACCTGAACACGCGGCGCCTGATTGCCAGCCTGGCCGAGCGGCGTTTGCTCAGGAAGCCGATTCCCGGCGACTATTTCGACATGGCCGAGCTGCAGTCTGGCGCGGAACGGATACAGCAGGTCTTGATGGAGCGCGTATACCAGCGCGACATGCCGCCCGGGGCCGAGTTCTCGGAGGCGGAACTGGCGCGCGAGGCCGGTGCCAGTACCGTCAGCGTGCGCGAGTTCCTGATCGGCTTTTCGCGCTTCGGCCTGATCGAAAAGAAACCACGCGGCGGCTGGCGCCTGTGTGCCTTCGACCGCTCGTTCGCGACCGAGCTGGCCGATATGCGGCGCATGTTCGAACTGGCTGCGGTGGAACAGTTTGCGGCGCTGCAGCACAACGATCCGGCCTACAAGGAACTGGCCCGGCTGATCGTCCAGCACGAGAAGCTGGAAGCGAAGATCGATACCCGTCACAGCGCATTTCCAGCGCTGGACCGCGAATTTCATACCTTTCTGATCGGCCTGTTGAACAACCGTTTCGCGCAGGGCTTCTACGACATCGTTTCCTTCGTCTTCCACTATCACTACCAGTGGGACAAGGGCGAGGAAATGGGCCGCAACAAGTATGCGCTGCAGGAGCATCTGGCGATCTTGCGCGCACTCGCAGTGCACGACGTGCCCACAGCGCTGGCCTGCATGCAAGAGCATCTCACTTCATCGCGCCGCACCATGCTGCAATCGATCGGCGTGCGCGAAAAGGCGCAGGCCCAGGGCTGACGCCTACTGCCGCCTTCCATCGGGAGGGCGTGCCATGCTGAACACTCCAGTTTCAGACGTCTTGCTGATGTCCGCCGGGGACAATTGCGTGATCGCCCGCACCGCCTTGAAGAAAGGCGAACGGGTGCTGATCGACGAGGCTCCCTTCGTGCTGTTGCAGGACATCGCCATCGGCCACAAGCTGGCGCGGACTCCGCTGGCAGTGGGTGACAAGGTGTTGCGCTATGGCGCCATCATCGGCAGCGTTACGCAGCCGATCTCCATCGGCGAGCATATCCACACCCACAACCTCGAAAGCGACTACATCCCGACTTTCACCCTGGGCCAGGACGGCCAGCACTTCCTGGAAAAGGACGGCGCCAAATGAACGCTCCTGATACATTCCCGCAGCTTTCCGGTTACCTGCGCGCCGATGGCCGCAAGGGCATCCGTAACATCGTGGTAGTGGCCTATATGGTCGAATGCGCGCATCACGTGGCGCGCCAGATGGTCAATGCCTTCCCCGGCCAGTCCGTGCACCTGATCGGCTTTACGGGCTGCTTCCCGAATGAATATGCCGACCAGGTGATGCGCCGCCTGCTGACGCATCCGAACGTCGGTGCTGTGCTGCTGGTGTCGCTGGGTTGCGAAGGCTTCAATAAATACGGCTTGAGCACGGCGGTGGCCGATAGCGACCGCCCCGTGCATACCATCACGATCCAGGAAAACAGCGGCACGCGCCCAAGCGTGAAGAGTGGCGTCGAATGGATAGGCTGGGCGCTGGAACACCTGGCGCAGCAAGTGCGCGTGCCTATGGCGCTGGGCGAACTGGTGATTGCCACCATCTGCGGCGGCTCCGATAGCACCAGCGGCATTACCGCCAACCCGGCCGTCGGCGTGGCCTTTGACACCTTGATCGACGCCGGCTGTCCCTGCATCTTCGAGGAGACCGGTGAACTCGTGGGCTGCGAGTACCACATGCAGCGGCGCGCCGTAAGCCCCGGCTTGGGCGACGCCATCGTAGAAACCGTGGCCAAGGCGGCCAGGTATTACACCATCATGGGACACGGCAGTTTCTCTCCCGGTAACGCCGACGGCGGCCTGACTACACAGGAAGAAAAGTCGCTGGGCGCCTACGCCAAGAGCGGATCATCGCCGATCGTCGGCATTTTGAAGCCGGGCGACCAACCGGCTGGCGGCGGCCTGTATCTGCTCGATGTAGTGCCCGATGGCGAGCCGCGTTTCGGTTTTCCAAACGTGTCCGACAATGCGGAAATTGTCGAACTCATTTCCTGCGGCGCCCACATCACCTTGTTTACCACCGGCCGCGGCTCGGTGGTCGGCTCGGCCATCTCGCCGGTGATCAAGGTGTGCGCCAATCCGCAAACCTTTGAACGCCTGGCTGACGACATGGATGTCAACGCCGGCAAGATACTTACCGGCGAGGCCAGCCTGGAAGCGGTGGGCGCCGAGATTGTTGACGCCGTGCTGCGCGTGGCCAACGGTGAATTGAGCCGCTCGGAAGACCTTGGACACCAGGAATTCGTGCTGACGTATAAGCAATTTGACGCGCTCGGGCCGGGCTGTTTCCCGCTGCGCGCGGCCTGAACGGAGAAGATGCGATGAACGTGACCGACACCGTGCCGTTGCCGCGCAGCGGCCTGCCGCTGACCCGGCTGGGTATGGGCTGCGCGCCGATTGGCGGCCTGTATCAAGCCTGCAGCGCCGCAGACGCGCGGGCCGCAATCGATGGCGCATGGGAGCTTGGCCTGCGCTATTTTGACACCGCACCATTCTATGGCTACGGCCTGTCCGAGCACCGGCTTGGGGAAGCGCTGCGCGACCGGCCGCGGGGGCAGTTCGTCATCAGCAGCAAGGTCGGGCGCCTGATGCAAGCTGACGCCAGCGTGCAGCCCGGCGACGACGGATGGGCGGCGCCGCTGCCTTTCCGGCCGTATTTCGACTACAGCTATGACGCTATCATGCGTTCGTACCAGGATAGTCTGCAGCGCCTAAGCCTGGCGTATATCGACATCCTGTTCGTACACGACATCGGCCGCGCCACGCACGGCAATCTGCGTGAGCACTACTGGCAGCAATTGACCAAGGGCGGCGGTTTTCGCGCGCTGGACGAGTTGCGCCGTAGCGGCCAGGTGAAAGCCATTGGACTAGGCGTCAACGAGGCACAGGTAGTGTACGAGGCGATGCAGGAATGCGATCTCGATTGCACCTTGCTGGCCGGACGTTACACCTTGCTTGAGCAGGCATCGCTGTCGCCGTTGCTGGAGGCATGCGAGCGGCAAGGCAACGCGATTGTGATTGGCGGACCCTTCAATTCCGGCGTCCTGGCCGGCAATGGCAAGTTCAATTATGCCGATGCACCGCAAGAAATCATGCAACGAGTTGGCCAGTTGCAGCAGGCCTGTGCAGAATTCGGCGTGCCGCTACAGGCTGCAGCGCTGCAGTTCCCGATGGCGCATCCGGCTGTGGTGTCATGCATACCCGGTGGCCAGGACCTGGTGCAGTTGCGCCAGAACGCGGCGTGGTTTGCCCAGCCGATTCCGGTCGAATTGTGGCAGGCGCTCAAGCTGCGCGGCCTGATCGATGAACGCGCACCGGTACCGTGTCCATGAAGCGCATCGACGCCCATCAGCATTTCTGGCACCTGGCTGACCGCGTGGGCAGCTGGCCGCCGGCGGAACTGGAAGCGATCTACCGCGACTTCCTGCCGCAAGACCTGGCGCCGCAGTTGGCCGCACACGGCATCGACGGCACGGTGCTGGTGCAGTCCTTGCCCAGCGTGGCAGATACCTGCTTCCTGCTGCAGTTGGCGAAGGTATCGCCGTTTGTACTTGGCGTGGTTGGCTGGGTGGATCTGAAGGCAGCCGACGCCGCGTGGCAGATCGCCGCGCTGGCCGAAGATACGACTTTGAAGGGACTTCGGCCGATGCTGCAGGATATCGATGACGAGCGCTGGATCGACGACCCGACCCTGGAGCCGGCAATTGCAGCGATGCTGCGCTGCGACCTTTCTTTTGATGCATTGGTGTTGCCGCGTCATTTACCCGCCTTGCTGTCTTTCGCGCAGCGCTACCCCACTCTACGCATCGTGATTGACCACGCTGCAAAACCGCCGATTGCGAGCGGGGATTACGCGGCCTGGGAAGTGGACATACGGCGGCTGTCGGCGCTGCCGCAGGTGTATTGCAAGCTGTCTGGCATGCTTACCGAGGCGGGGCCTGGATGGGCGCTGGCCGATTTGCAGCCGTATGCCAGTGTCGTGCTGGAAGCGTTCGGGCCACGACGGGTGATCTGGGGTAGCGACTGGCCGGTGGTCAATCTGGCGAGTGATTATGCCGGCTGGATACAGGCGAGTGCATGTTTGCTGGATGGCTTGAGCGAGCGGGAAAAGGCACAGATCCTTGGTTTGAATGCGATACGTTTTTACCATCTCGACTGAACTGGAACGGAGCGGCAATGCAAAGAATGGGCATGGTGATCGGTATCGAATCTACACGTATCGACGAATACAAGGCGCTGCATGCGGCGGTCTGGCCGCAGGTGCTGGAACGGCTGCAGCAGGCGCAGGTGCGAAATTACACGATCTTCCTGCGCGAGCCGGAAAACCTGCTGTTTGGCTATTGGGAATATCACGGCCAGGATTTCGCCGCCGACATGGCACTGATCGCGGTCGATCCCGAGACGCAGCGCTGGTGGAGTGTCTGCACGCCGTGCCAACGGCCGTTCGAATCGCGCCAGGCCGGCGATCACTGGGCAATGATGGAAAACGTGTTTCATATGGATTGAACTGTAATTGGGCAGCGCAAAAATAAGCGGCGCGCCCACACTGGAGGAGACAAACATGACGGACAGATTGAAAGGCAAGACAGCGCTGGTGACGGCGGCCGGGCAGGGCATAGGCCGTGCCACCGTGGAGGCCTTCTTGCGCGAAGGCGCGCGCGTGATTGCCACTGATATCAACGAGGCCCAGCTGGCGCAATTGGCCGCGCTGGAAAACTGCCGCACCAGCCGGCTGGACGTTACCGACGCTGCGGCCATCCTGGCCCTGGCCGCCAGCGTCGGCCCGATCGACGTGCTGTTCAACTGCGCCGGTTATGTCGACGGCGGCACTATCCTCGAATGCGACGAGGCGGCATGGGAGGCGTCCTTCAACCTGAACGCCCGCTCGATGTACCGCATGATGCGCGCCTTCCTGCCCGGGATGCTGGGTAAGGGCGGCGGCTCTATCATCAACATGGCCTCGGTTGCCTCCAGCGTCAAGGGCGCGCCGAACCGCTTTGTCTACGGCGCATCGAAAGCGGCGGTCATTGGCATGAGCAAATCGGTGGCCGCTGATTTTGTCACGCGCGGCGTACGCTGCAACGCTATCTGTCCCGGCACCATCGAGTCGCCTTCGCTCAAGCAGCGCATCGAGGCGCAGGCGCGCGACAGCGGCAGCAGCGTGGCCGCTGTCGAAGCAGCCTTCGTGGCCCGCCAGCCCATGGGCCGCGTTGGCCGCGCCGAGGAAATCGCCGCCCTGGCGGTGTACCTAGCCTCCGACGAATCTGGCTTTACCACCGGCATGGCGCATGTGATCGATGGCGGCTGGACCACTTGAAGAATTGCATTTAAATTAATATCATAAGAAGAAAGAGACAACATGAAACTGATGCGCCATGGAGCCAAAGGCTCGGAAAAACCTGCCCTGATCGACGCTGACGGCCAGTTGCGCGACCTGTCTGGCGTGCTGCCCGATATCAGTGCCGCCATCCTGGGCCGCGACGGCCTGGCAACGCTGGCCGCGCTCGACATTCATAGCCTGCCGGTGGTGACGCAGCCGGGAAGGATTGCGCCACCGTATGCGGGCATCGGAAAATTCATCTGCGTCGGCCTCAATTACGCCGACCACGCGGCCGAATCGGGCATGCCTGTGCCACCGGAACCAGTGCTGTTCATGAAGGCCATCAGCGCCGTCATCGGTGCCGAGGATGCGGTGGTGCTGCCAAAGGATTCACGCAAGAGCGACTGGGAAGTGGAACTGGGCGTGGTGATCGGCACCCGCGCGCGATATGTGTCGGAAGCCGATGCACTCGATCATGTGGCTGGCTATTGCGTGGTGAACGACCTGTCCGAGCGCGAGTACCAGCTCGAGCGCGGCGGAACCTGGGACAAGGGCAAGGGCTGCGATACGTTCGGGCCGATCGGCCCATGGCTGGTGACGGCCGACGAGGTGCCGGATCCGCAAAATCTGAAGTTGTGGCTGGAGGTGAATGGCCGCCGGGTGCAGGATGGCAGCACCAGCACCATGGTGTTCAGCGTGGCGAACCTGGTCAGCTATATCAGCCGCTTCATGACGTTGAACCCGGGCGACATTATCAGTACCGGCACGCCGCCGGGCGTCGGCATGGGCCAGAAGCCGGCGCCGGTGTACCTGAAGCCGGGCGACACCATGCGGCTGGGCATCAGTGGCTTGGGCGAGCAGCGCCAGACGGTGCACGCCTGGAGTGCAGAGTTGATTGATGGCTGAATCAGCGGCCTCACTGGCTGGACTTTATTTATCTTAAGCTGATTGTCACGCGCCGGTGGCATCACGATGCACAGACATCGCCGCCGGCAGATCAGTTACCGAGCTCTTGGAGGAGACATATGCAGAGCGTTAGCGTTCTCGAGACCGGCGGCCGCCTTACGAATGGCCCGCCGCCGGAAATACTCACATTGAACAATGTCAGCAAACGCTTTCCCGGCGTGCTGGCGCTGGACCGCGTCAGCTTCAGCCTGCGCCGCGGCGAGGCCCATGCGCTGTGCGGCGAAAACGGCGCGGGAAAATCCACGCTGATGAAGGTGATGAGCGGCGTCTACCAGGCCGACGAGGGCGAGGTCATCTACAAGGGCAAGCCCTGCCGCTTCATCAGCAGTGTCGACGCGGAGGCGGCCGGCATCGCCATCATCCACCAGGAACTGAACCTGGTGCCGCACCTGACGGTGGCAGAGAATATTTTCCTGGCGCGCGAGCCGAAGCGCGGCATCTTCGTGCACCGGACGAAGATGCGGGCCGACGCGCAGGCGCTGCTGGACCGGCTCAAGCTGCGCATCGATCCGAACCAGCTGGTCAAGTCGCTGTCGTGCGCCCAGCAGCAGATGGTGGAAATCGCCAAGGCCCTGTCGCTGAACACTGAAGTGCTGATCATGGACGAGCCGACATCGTCGCTGACCGAGAGCGAAACCGGGCAGCTGTTCGAGATCATCAATGACCTTAAGCGCAACGGCGTGAGCGTGGTGTACATCTCGCACCGGCTCGACGAATTGAAGCACATTATCGACCGTGTGACCGTCATGCGCGACGGGAAGTTCGTCTGTACCGACGATTTCACCAATATCTCGCTCGACACCATCGTGGCGAAGATGGTGGGCCGCACGCTCGATGAAAAATTTCCGGAGCGGACCTCGGTGCCGACCACGGAGGCGCTGCTGACGGTGAAGGACCTGGTGCGCCCGGGCGTGTTCGGGCCGGTCAGCTTCGACCTGCGACGTGGCGAGATCCTCGGCTTCTCGGGGTTGATGGGGGCCGGCCGCACTGAGGTGGCACGCGCCATCTTCGGCGCCGATCCGGTCGCCAGCGGCGCCATCTATCTGGGCTGCGAGGAGGTCAACATCAAGTCGCCCATCGACGCCATCGGCCATGGTATCGCCTACCTGTCGGAGGACCGCAAGCAGCACGGGCTGGCGATCCGCATGTCGGTCGCGGCCAACCTGACCCTGACCAATATGGCGGCGGTGTCGAACCGCTTCGGCTTCATCGACTTCGCGCGTGAGGAAGCTGTGTCGAAGCGCTACATCGAGGCGCTCGGTATCAAGACACCATCTTCGAAGCAGGTCGCCAAGAACCTTTCGGGCGGTAACCAGCAAAAGATCGTCATCAGCAAATGGCTGTTTCGCGATTCGAAGATCATCTTTTTCGACGAGCCCACGCGTGGCATCGACGTTGGCGCCAAGTTCGCCATTTACCAGTTGATGGACAAGCTGGCTTCGGAAGGCATTGGGGTGGTGCTGATCACCTCCGAGCTGCCCGAGATCATGGGCATGACCGACCGCGTCGCCGTGTTCCATGGCGGGAAAATCACCGGCATCGTCAATACGCGCGATACCACTCAAGAACAAATCATGCACCTGGCCTCTGGCAGCGGTGCGGGGAGCATAGTATGAACGGACCACTCGATATGACCGCCGGCAGCCAGAGCGTGGCGACTAGCCAGCCGCCGTTGCCGCCGGCCGGCGGCGCCACTGCCGGCAAGCCGCGTTTGCGCATGAACAAGGACATGATCCAGAAGTTCGCGGCGCTGGGCAGCCTGTCGATCCTGCTGCTGGTGTTTTCGCTGACCAGCAACGCCTTTTTTTCGGTCAGCAACGGCATGAGCGTGGCGCTGCAGGTGACCTCGATCGGCATCCTCGGCATTGCCGCCACCTGCGTCATCATTACCGGCGGCATCGACCTCAGCTCCGGCTCGGTGCTGGCCCTGTCCGGCGTGGTCGCGGCGCTGCTGGTGAAGGCCGGCGTACCCGTGGCGCCAGCGATGCTGGGCGGGGTGCTGACCGGCGCCATCTGCGGCGCCATCAATGGCTTTTGCATCACCCATTTGCGGCTGCCGCCTTTTATTGCCACGCTGGGCATGATGCTGATCGCGCGCGGGGTGGCGCTGCAGATCACCGGCGCACGCGCCATCTCTGGCCTGGGCGAGGACTTCGGCGTGCTGGGCAACGGCGTGCTGTTTCGCATCGAGGCCGACAACGGCGGCCCCTTCCCCGAAGTGATCTTCCCTGGCATTCCGTATCCGGTAGTGCTGATGTTCGTGCTGGCGATCGTGGTCTCGGTGATGCTGAGCCGGACCACATTCGGCCGCCATATCTACGCGGTCGGCTCGAACGCCGAGGCGGCGCGGCTGTCTGGCGTAAAGGTGAACCGCGTGACGCTGATGGTGTACGTGATCTCGGGTGCGCTATCGGGCCTGACCGGCTGCGTGCTGATGTCGCGCCTGGTGACGGCGCAGCCGAACGAAGGCGTGATGTACGAGCTCGATGCGATCGCCAGCGCGGTGATCGGCGGCACCTCGCTGATCGGCGGCATCGGCAGCATTTCCGGCACGGTGATCGGTTCGTTCGTGATCGGCATCTTGCGGAATGGCCTGAACATGAACGGCGTATCGAGCTTCATCCAGCAAATCATTATCGGACTGGTCATCCTGATGACCGTCTGGATCGATCAGAAGCGCAACCGCAACTGAAGTAGCAAGGCAAAGGTAGTCAAGGCAGCTCCCGTTTTATCTAACCCTATAATTAATAAAAGAGGATGACAATGAAAACCATCAAAACCATGTCGCTTGGCCTGCTTGCAACGGCGCTTGCCCTGTCGACCGGCGCCGCGCTGGCGGCGCCCGAGATCGCGGTGATCGTCAAGACCACCAATTCGAATTACTGGCAAAACGTGCAGAAAGGCGCTGCCGCCAGCGCTGCCGGCGCCAAGGGCTACAGCATGACTTTCCAGGGCCCGGCCTCGGAGTCGGCCATCGCCGACCAGGTCAGCATGGTGGAGAACGCGGTCACCCGCAAGGTGGCCGGCATCGTGCTCGCAGCCTCCGATCCGGACGCACTGGTGCCGGCACTGAAGAAGGCATGGGAAGCCAAGATTCCCGTAGTGCTGATCGATTCGATGGTGTCGGATAGCGGCAAGAAGTACTACCAGTCCTTCCTGTCGACCGATAACGAGGCTGCTGGCGAGGCAAGCGCCAAGGCGCTGATCGGCAAGATCGGCACCACCGGCAAGATCGCCGTGATGTCCTACGTGGCCGGCGCCGGTTCAGAGACCGGGCGCGTGGGCGGTTTCAAGAAATACATCGCCAAGAATTCGCAGCTGCAGATCGTCGGCACCTATTATTCGCAGTCGCAAATGGCCACGGCACTGAACCAGACCACCGACGTGCTGGCTTCCAACCCCGACCTGAAGGGCATTTTCGGCGCCAACGAGCCGACGGCCGTGGGCATGGGCCGCGCACTGGCGCAGTCCGGCAAGTCGGGCAAGGTGGTTGGCGTCGGTTTCGATGGCAACGAGGACCTGAAGAACTTCGTCAAGGACGGCACCCTGTACGCGACAGCGGTGCAGGGTTCCTATTCGATGGGAGCACTGGGCGTGAAAACGCTGATCAGCGTCATCGAGGGCAAGAAGGTCGCACCTTTCGTCAACACCGGCGTGGTCCTGGTGACCAAGGCCAACGTCGATTTGCCGGAGGCAAAGAACGTCCTGTATTGAGGCGGGGAACGATGTGCGCTGGCTTGACGCTGGCAGAGCAGCGTAGCGGCCCTACGGCCTGAACCAGTTGGTACTTGCGCAGCAATGCTGTTCGCCTGGCGCCTGAAGCGGCTGCATCAGTCTTCCTGCGATGTCTGGAAACCAGGCCAGCGTTGCATGCATGCCTTGGCGCCTGATGGCGCCAAGGCATGCACCGCCGCGTTCCGATGCGGCGGTGTCCTTTGCCGCGTATTCAACAGCCATGATTCCATTGCGCCAGTTGTCGCGTAACCGCGAGGGTACGCGACGACTGGCAACGACAATTCATCCGCCATGACCTCCGCACAATCTTGAATTCCTGACGCGTTTTCCATCAATCGTGATCACCTTGTTTTGCGCCTAACGTGCCTGCCTGAGCCAATCTGGCGGTCCCGTTTTCGCGGCCAAAAAATTTCTTCTGCATGACACTTTGCCTTTTCTGATAACCATCTATCGGAGAACAATGCACATGTCAATTAAAAATAAATCCCATATATAGGTATTAAATATCATATGTTGACAATTATTTTTACTTGAAATAAAGTGCATCACGGTTTGAATTGCCGCATTTTGACAAAGCTGCCAGCGGCAGGATTCAATTTGCATGGCAAGAAAAGCCAGAAATTGCCGCCACGCGGCAAACGATGTGCTGCCTCAAGGACAGCACACGCTCACTGAGCAGCAGTCATAGCTGCTCTACACCCACAGGAGACGATAGCTGCATGAAAACTACTAAAAAAGTACTGCGTAAAAGCACTTTGTTGATCGGTTCGATAGCCTTGGGGATGGCTTTCGGACATGCATCAGCCAGTGACGCCGAGGGTGAATTCCACGGTTATTTCCGCGCCGGCGTCGGCAGCAATTCCAAGGGCGGCAGCCAGGCCTGTTTCGGTCTTGAGGGCGTGCCGAAATACCGTTTCGGCAACGAGTGTGATCTTTACGGTGAGTTCGGCTACACCAAGGAATTAGCCAAGGCCGGCAACGGCGCCAGCTTCGTCGGCACCGTGATGGCTTCGACCTACAGCCCCAGTTCTGACATCGGCGACAACCACATGGATCTGGCGCAGATGTTCGTAGAAGCCAAGAATGTTCCGTTCCTGAAGGGGGCCACGGCCTGGGTCGGCAAGCGCTACTATGACCGCCCCGATATCCACGTCCTCGACTTCAAATATCTGCATGGCGATGGCGTCGGTGCGGGTGTCGCCGGCGTCAGCGTGGGACCCGGAAAATTCAGCTATGCGCTGTTCCGCAACGATGTCGACAAGACCGTTGCCGCGACACGCCACAGCTTTATTTACGAAGGCATTCCAAGCAACGCGAACGGCAGCGTGAAGCTCGATGCCACCGTGATTCGCGGCGATGACCAGAAGAGCGACGTGGCCAAGGTTGCCAATGGCTGGTCTTTCTCGGTGGTCCACAAGCAGGAGAAGGTACTGGGGGGTGACAACACTCTGGCCCTGCAATACGGCAGTGGTTCGGGTATCAAGATGGGTGGCACCGATATCCATGTAACATCCGACATCAAGCGCCTGCGCGTGTTCGACAACATGATCTGGCAAATAACGCCGGACTTTAGCGGTTCACTGGTCGGCGTCTGGCAGCGCGACAAGAGCGACGCCGGCAACACGACATGGACGTCGATCGGCGTGCGCCCAGTGTATGCGCTGGATGAAAATTTCAAGCTGATCCTGGACCTGGGGCACGACAATATCAAGCCCGCCAATGGCGGTGCTGCCCAGAAACTGACGAAGCTCACCTTTGCGCCTACCCTGGCCATGGGCAGGGGATTCTGGGCGCGGCCGGAGTTGCGCGCCTTTGTCACTTACGCCAAGTGGAACACGGCTGCGCAACTGGCCGCGACACCGGAAAGCAGCTTGTCCAGCACTGGCGTGTTCGGTAGCTCGAGAAGTGGAACTTCTGTTGGAGTACAAGTGGAAACCTGGTTCTAAGGTTAGGAGAGGCGCCACCCGCTGGTAGCGCCTTTTCATTGCGCCCGCCACAAGCACGGGTCATACTCCATTTTAGAGCGCGCTAAAAGTAGAGGTTAAGCGACCAGGTCAAGCTTCTGTTTTGGTGTGATGCAAGCAAGTGAATCGCCACGACCATTGTAGACACTCCTGAACCATCATTTAGGTAAAGGAGAAATTATGAGTGGGAAGCGTTACACAGAAGAATTTAAGGCCGCTGCAGTCAAGCAGCTTGTTAATCGTGGCCACCCAGCGGCCGAGGTCGCTGAGTGGCTTGGTGTCAGTATCCACAGCATCTATGTGTGGACAAAGCGATATGGTGGGCCCGAAGTCGAGCGCAAAGCCCAGCACCCAGTCTGATGAGATGCGGCGACTGACGGCCGTATTGAAGTGCGTTACCGAGGAGCACGATATCTTGAAAAACGCTGCGGTGTACTTTGCCAAGACGTCCGGGTAAGCACCAGGCCCGAAGCGGCATCGACGCCGACCTGTGCCTTCATGCCAGAGTGCCAGTCAGTGCCATGCTTCTACTGGTGCATATCCGGATCACGCTTGCCATCCTTGTTCTTGGTCGACGGAGATGCTGCAATCAATAGCATGCGCGCGCGGCCAATCGGTGGCGGACCGGCGCCTTCAACCTTCGGATAGAACGGCTCGATGAGTTTGTGCAGCTTGCCCCATGGCGTCACGCCGTCGATCTCGGCGAGGAAGCGGTCGCGCCACGTCAGTTTTTTCTTTGCGGCGTATTCGAGGTCGGAGAAGCTCTTTGCATGATCGATCATGGGCTGTCGCGGTAGCGTTATTGTCTCAGGTCAGATCGCAGCAGGGAATGGGGGCGATGAATTGATCGGTGTTTTCCTAGTGGCATTTTGGCTGTTTATAAGAGAATGTTGCTCCAGTTTTACAGGGTATGGCAGGCCAGGGCCGGTTTGCAATGTGAAGGGCGCCTAAGGCAGTGTTTCTTTGGATAGCACGATCAAAAGAGATGAGGGTGTTACGCGCATGACGAGCCCGATGCCTGCGCGGCCGGCGAAACCTATTTCCCGGACGGCATGGCGGAGCCAGGCTGGTATCAGCCCGTGCCACGCGGGCTGGAAAGTAAAATAGCCGACAGGCTGGCCTGGCTGCGCGAGCTGGGCAGTAAAGCCGGCAAGGGCTGAGGCTACACCAGTAATATAAAACCGTCATCCTGCGGCGTGTAGCCGACCAGCTGGCGCGTCGCCGCGATCGACAACCGTTTATAGCGGTTGTCCGACACACCATGCACGACGTGGTAGCCGGCCGGCACGTCGGCGGCGATGCAGCGGGCCAGCAATTGCACCACGTCGCGCTCGCTGATGAAGGCGGCGATGTCGCGCGCGCTGTGCTGTTGACCTGGCGTAAAGTTGGCCACGTTGGCGATGCGCACGGCAATCGCCGTCATGCCATGCTGGTGCGCGAACGCGGAGGCCACGCCTTCGCCGAACGCCTTGCTGGCGCCATACATGTTGGCTGGCCGGGCCGGCATGCTTTCCTGCACTTGCATATCCAGCGGATAGCCCTCGATGGCTTGCGCACTGCTGGCGAACACGACTCTTTTCACCCCTTGTGCCTGTGCCGCGCGGAAGATGTTATGCGTGCCGATGATGTTCGGCTGCAGCAATTGCGCATCGAAATCGGCGCTGGCGTGCGGCACGCCGGCCAAATGCAGCACCACGTCGGTGTCGGCGCAGGCGGCCAGGCAGGCGGCATAGTCGCCGACATCGAGTGGCATGGATGGGCAGGGCGCTTCGGCCAGCTTGCCTGTGTGCAGGTCGGCCAGGCGCAGGGAGAATTCCCCGTGCCGGCGCTTCCAGAAAGCGGTGCCGATGATGCCGGCGGCGCCCGTGACGAGGACGCGCAGTGGTGCTTGAATCATGTATTCCTTGTATTCAGTGTGTGAGGCAGTGCCAGGTTCAGCCAGCGCAGCAGGGTGGGCCGGGGTGCGGCGGTCGCGTGCACGCGGATGTGTCCGCTACCCACGGCTTCGACCAGCACCAGGCCGTCATTCGGTATCGTGTAGCGTTCGCCGCTGCGCAGCACGCAATCCTCGAACTGGGCATAGGCCGTGATCCACGCCGTGCCGGACAGGCATTCGATGACCTTGGCGTGCGCTTTTTCCAGGCGCAAAGGCCGTTCGCTGCGTAATTCGTGGTCGGTATGCATGGCATCGCTCCTGTTGTGCTGACAGGAACAGCTTAGGCGCTTGCGGTGAACCATGACAGATGCAGGAAATAGAAATTGTCATGAATACAGTGTCCCTTGTCGTACACTGTGCTTGTCAAAAAATTGGGCAACTGTATCTGTGCCGGCCCCGCGCGGCAGCCGCATACTAAAGGGATGAACATGAGCGCGCATTTGAATCTGTACGAGCACCTGGCCAACGAGCTGGGTGCCTTGATCGACTCGCGCGTGTTTGCGCCCGGTGACCGCCTGCCGTCGATCCGCCACCTGGCGCAGCAAAAGCGCATCTCCATTAGTACCGTGATGCAAGCCTTGCGCCTGATGGAAGACCGGGGGCAAGTCGATGCGCGGCCCCAGTCCGGCTATTTCGTGCGCCACCGGGCGCCGCGCCGGCCCTGCAGCGCCGACGCCCAGCACTTGAAGGAGCCGGCCTTTGTCGGCATCAACAATCTCTTGATGCGCGTGCTGAAGGACAGTGAGACGGCGAATATCGTGCAGCTGGGCACGGCCTGGCCGCCCGATGAAATCCTGCCCATCAAGCGCATGCAGCGCACCATCAGCGCCGTGGCGCGGCGCGAGCCCGCTTTATTGAGCAAGGTTAGTTGCTACGACGTCAGCGAAAGCAATTTCTTGCGCCAGGTCGCGCGCCGGGCGCTGGACTGGGGCAAGCTGGATCCGCACGAAATCGTCGTGACGAATTCCTGCACGGAAGCGATCAGCCTGTGCCTGCGCGCCGTGGCCAAGCCGGGCGACACCATCGCCATCGAGTCGGCCACGTATTTCGTGCTGCTGCAGATGATCGAAAGCCTGGGCATGAAGGCGCTGGAAATCCCCACCGACCCGAAGACGGGGCCGTCGCTCGACGCGCTGGAGCTGGCCCTGCGCGCCGGCCTCGTGCAGGCCTGCCTGTTCGTGCCGAACGCAAATAATCCCCTGGGTTGCGTCATGCCGGAAACAAACAAGAAGCGGCTGGCGGGCCTGCTGTCGGAGTTCAATATTCCGTTGGTGGAAGACGATGTCTACGGCGACCTGTGCTTTGCCCCGCAGCGGCCTTGGCCCGTGAAAGCCTATGATACGAGTGGCAACGTCTTGTTGTGCTCCTCGTTTTCCAAGGCCATCACGCCCGCGTCGCGCGTCGGCTATGTGCTGGCCGGGCGCTTCGCCCAGGAAGTGGCCTTGCTGAAAACCGTGTCGAGCGGCGCCACCAGCCATTTCTTCCAGGCCGTGCTGGCCGACTTTCTGGAAGGCAGCAGCTACGATCAGCAGCTGCGCAAGATGCGGCGCACCCTGGTGCAGCGCATCGCCCGCATGTCCGACGCGGTGGCGGCCAGCTTTCCGCTTGAGTGCATGCTGTCCGAGCCGCAGGGCGGTTTCGTGCTGTGGGTGCAGATGCCGCCGCAAATCGATGCGCTGGCCCTGCATGGCCAGGCCATCGCCGATGGCGTGGCGTATATGCCGGGTCAGCTGTTCTCGGCCTCGGGCAAGTTCGGCAATTATCTGCGCCTCAATTGCGGCAATGCCTGGACGCCGCGCATCGAGCAGGCCATTGGCCGCCTGGGCCGCCTGGTCAAGGATTCCTTGTAACTATTCTTCGCGCTTCAGTCCCTGTTTTTCACCGTTCGCTCCCTGTTTTTCGCCGCTGGTCGCAAGCCGGTGGCGTTGTTTGTCGCCGTTGGCTAAAGTACCACCATACCAGCAGCAGTCAACGACGCAAACTAACCAGGAGTAACATCATGAACGCACTGAAAAACATGGAAATCACCTTTGTCGCCGCCGCCATCATCGCCATCGGCGCCAGCTTCGCCAGCGCCGGCGCGAATACGGTGGAAGTGAGCGCCAGCAGCACCGTGATCGCCCAGGCTGCGGACGGCAAGATGCCCGTCGTCACCGTCAGCGCCCGCCGCCTGAGCGCTGCCGAAAAAGCCGCCTTTATCTGACAGTAGCCTGAGCACCAGCCGTAAAGCGGGCGCGAGTGCCCAGCCATGCTGCCATGACGATGGCCAGCCATGTGCAAAACTCATAAAGAACTGAACGGGTCTTGGTACAATGAGTGCTTTCGATACATCGGCACCGCCATCCACCCATGATAGATATCCAACTTCTCCGTAAAGACATCGCTACTGTTGCCGCCCGCCTGGCAACGCGCAAATTCCAGCTCGACGTGGCAGGTTTCAATGCCCTCGAAGCTGAACGCAAGGCGATCCAGACGCGCACCGAAGAGCTGCAGGGCAAGCGCAATGCGCTGTCCAAGCAAATCGGCATGTTGAAAGGCAAGGGGGAAGACACCTCGGCCGTGATGGCGCAAGTGGCTGGCCTGGGCGATGAACTGAAAGCCGATGAAGCGGCCCTGACCCTGGTGCAAGCCAAGCTGAGCGATTTCATCATGGCCGTGCCGAACCTGCCGCACGAATCGTCGCCCGTGGGCACGGACGAGTCGGGCAATGTGGAAGTGCGCAAGGTCGGCACGCCGCGTACCTTCGATTTCGAGGTCAAGGATCACGTCGACGTGGGCGCCCCGCTGGGCCTCGATTTCGAAGTGGCCACCAAGCTGACCGGTTCGCGCTTCTCCGTCATGAAGGGTGGCATCGCCCGCCTGCACCGCGCGCTGGCGCAATTCATGCTCAACACGCACGTGGACGAGCATGGCTACACGGAATGCTATACGCCGTACATGGTCAATGCCGATTCGCTGCGCGGCACGGGCCAGCTGCCGAAATTCGAAGCCGATCTGTTTTCGGTGAAAAAAGGCGGCGCGGAAGGCGAGGGCGAGACCTTCTACCTGATCCCCACCTCGGAAGTGTCGCTGACCAACATCGCCCGCGACGAAATCCTCGCGCTCGATCAACTGCCCCTGAAAATGACGGCCCACACGCCATGCTTCCGCTCGGAAGCGGGCAGCTACGGCCGCGACACGCGCGGCATGATCCGCCAGCACCAATTCGACAAGGTGGAAATGGTGCAAGTGGTGCACCCGGATACGTCGTACCAGGTGCTCGATGAAATGGTCGGCCATGCGGAAAGTATCCTGCAGCGCCTGGGCCTGCCATACCGCGTTATGTCGCTGTGTACGGGCGACATGGGTTTCGGGGCCACCAAGACCTTCGACCTGGAAGTGTGGTTGCCAGCGCAAAACACCTACCGCGAGATTTCGTCCCTGTCGAACTGCGAAGCCTTCCAGGCCCGCCGCATGCAGGCGCGTTTCCGCAACGCCGCCGGCAAGCCGGAACTGGCGCACACACTGAATGGCTCCGGCCTGGCAGTGGGCCGCACCCTGGTGGCTGTGCTGGAAAACTACCAGCAAGCGGACGGCAGCGTGGAAATCCCTCCAGTGCTGCGCCCGTACATGGGCGGCCTGACGCATTTGAAGGCGTAAAAGTTTCGGGCAGTCAGTGCCATGGAAGGCTGAAAATAGTCCTTCCATTTTTTCAAGTGGCTGCTATAATCTTGCCTTCTCGCAGCAATGCGGGAAAAGACCGCAGTAAATGGAGAGGTGGCAGAGTGGTCGAATGTACTTGACTCGAAATCAAGCGTACGTTAAATCGTACCGTGGGTTCGAATCCCACCCTCTCCGCCAGAACAAATAAAAGAAGCTCCCGCAAGGGAGCTTTTTTTATTTGTGCCAGCGGAAAGGAGTACGCCCCCTGCGGGGCGTACGCGTGGGATTCGAAGCTCTGCGCATATTTGCGCGGAGCTCTCCGAATCGTCCAATTGGTTTTTGCCTTGGCGTACGCGTGCGCCAAGGCGGCAGGTTCGAAGACGAGCGCGTACTCGCGCGGAGCTCCCCGAATCGTCCAATTGGTTTTTGCTTTTCAAAAGCAAGATTAGCAATAAACCCCCTACCCAACCCAACAACACCCATGCTAAAATAGCGCCTCGTTCAAACCGGCATGCCAGTTTTAACGAATAGACCGCAGTAAACGGAGAGGTGGCAGAGTGGTCGAATGTACTTGACTCGAAATCAAGCGTACGTTAAATCGTACCGTGGGTTCGAATCCCACCCTCTCCGCCAGAATACATAAAGGAAGCTCCCGCAAGGGAGCTTTTTTTATTCCCGCACGCCAGAAAATCACCACCGTCTCAATGCTGGGAGAAAAACCGCCCAAAGCGCGCAGCGCAAGGCGTTTTTTCCTCCATTCAGGCAGTAACTGCCAGCGCCCCCGCCACCTTGATCTACCCCAGCCATGGTAATCTACCCGATCACCATCCTGCCCCCATACTAAAGCAATGAGCCGATTCTGGAGCAACATCGTCAGCGAGCTGACCCCCTACATCCCGGGCGAGCAACCCAAACTGCCCGACCTGGTGAAACTCAATACCAACGAAAACCCCTACGGCCCGTCGCCCCAGGTGCTGACCGCGCTGCGCGAAGCAAGCAACGACACCTTGCGCCTCTACCCTGATCCCTCGGCCAGCGAACTGAAGCAAACCCTGGCCGACTACCACGGCTTGAATAGCGCGCAAGTGTTTGTCGGCAACGGCTCCGACGAAGTGCTGGCGCTGGCCTTCATGGCCTTGCTCAAGCACGATGCGCCGCTGCTGTTCCCGGACATCAGCTACAGTTTCTATCCCGTGTATTGCAAGTTGTACGGCATCGACTACCGCACGGTAGCGCTCGACGAGTCCATGCGTATCCGCCCGGAAGACTACCAGGGGCCGTGCGGGGCCATCATCTTCCCGAATCCCAACGCGCCGACAGGCGTGGACTTGCCGCTGGCCGGCGTGGAAGCGCTGCTGCGCGGCCATCCCGACGCCGTGGTGGTGGTCGATGAAGCGTATGTGGATTTCGGCGGGGAAAGTGCCGTGGCTCTGGTCGACCGTTATCCGAACTTGCTGGTGGTGCAGACGTTCTCGAAATCGCGCTCCTTGGCCGGCTTGCGCGTGGGCTGCGCCTTCGGCCATGCGGATCTGATCGAGGCGCTGGAAAGAGTGAAGAACAGTTTCAACTCGTATCCGTTGGATCGGCTGGCCCTGGCCGGCGCCGTGGCTTCGCTGCACGACGAAGCGTATTTCCAGCAGACGCGCCAGGCCGTCATCGCCAGCCGTGAGCAGCTGACGGCGGATTTGACGGCGTTGGGCTTCGAGGTACTGCCCTCGGTGGCCAACTTCATCTTCGCCCGCCACCCGCAGCATGATGCGGCGCAATTGGCGGCCGGCTTGCGCGCCCGTTCCGTGATCGTGCGCCATTTCAATGCGCCCCGCATCAGCCAATATTTGCGCATCAGCATCGGCAACGTGGCCGAGTGTGCAGCCTTGATGGCAGCATTGCGCGAAGTGCTTTGATCTTGTGCAAGGTAATGCAACAATAATCGGATTCATTCATCGACAGGACGGACAATATGGCAAAAGTGGCATTCATCGGTTTGGGCGTCATGGGTTTCCCCATGGCAGGTCACCTGGCGGCGGGCGGACACGACGTCACCGTGTACAACCGCAACCCGGCCCGCGCGGCCGCCTGGCTGGAACAGCATAAAGGCAGCAGCGCCGCCACGCCGGCCGCTGCTGCTGCGGGCGCCGAGTTCGTCTTCACCTGCATCGGCAACGATAATGATTTGTACCAGGTCATCTTGGAAGAGGGCGGCTTGCTGTCCGCCATGGCGCCGGGCAGCATCCTGATCGACCATACGACGGCTTCCGCCGAAGCGGCGCGCACCATCCACGCGGCGGCGCAAGAGAAGGGCGTGTTCTTCCTCGACGCGCCCGTGTCCGGCGGCCAGGCGGGCGCGGAAAATGGCAAGCTGACGGTGATGGTGGGCGGCGATGCGGAGGCGTATGCACGCGCCGAGCCTGTCATCGTCCTGTTCTCGCGCGCCGTCACCTACATGGGCGCGTCCGGTTCCGGCCAGCTGACGAAGATGGTCAACCAGATCTGCATCGCGGGCCTGGTGCAGGCGCTCAGCGAAGGCATCGCCTTTGCGGAAAACGCGGGCCTGGATGCGGCCCTGGTGGTCGATGTGATTTCCAAGGGCGCGGCGCAGTCGTGGCAGCTGGAAAACCGGGGCAAGACCATGATAGAGCGCAAGTTCGACTTCGGTTTCGCCGTCGACCTGATGCGCAAGGACCTGGGCATCTGCCTCGCCGAAGCCAAGCGCAACGGCAGCGACCTGCCCGTGACGACCTTGACGGACCAGTTCTATGGCGAAGTGCAGCAGGCGGGCGGCAATCGTTATGACACGTCCAGCCTGATTACCCGTCTGAACAAAAAGTAATCTTTCAAGTACTAGCAACGGCGGCGCGTCCCTGCAAAGGGCCGCGCCGCTTGTCGTTTACGCCAGCATTAACCTAAAAACGTCAGTTTCCGGAACATCCGGTTTCGATTTTAGTGGAAAAGCATGGACTTCGCTAACTCATCGTGTATTATTAAAAAACGAGATGAAATGTCCCAATTTTTAAAACATTATGAGTGGACCCGTATGAAAACCAACTCCTCAGCGATAACACGCGTTGTCGACAAGAACATTCCCTACCTGTCTTCCGCCGTCGCCATCTGGCGTCCCCGGGCCGTGCTGCGCAGCTGGCCCGGCGTGGCCGTCGCGCTGGTGATCGCCCTGTCGGCCACCTTTATTTCCAGCAATTATGGCGGCCCGCAGCTGTTGTACGCGCTGTTCTTCGGCCTGGCCTTCCACTTCCTCGCGGCCGACCCCACCTGCAAGCCCGGCATCGAGTTTTGCAGCAAGGTGCTGTTGCGCACGGGCGTGGCCCTGCTGGGCGCGCGCATCACCTTCAACCAGATCGCCTCGGTTGGCGTGACGCCCCTGCTGATCGTCGTCGGCGGCCTGGTGGCGACTTTGGGCTTCGGCTACCTGCTGGCCAGGTGGCTCAAGCGTCCCCTCACGGAAGGCATTTTGTCGGGCGGCTCGGTAGCCATCTGCGGCGCGTCGGCCGCGCTGGCCATCTCGGCCGTGTTGCCGCAAACCAAGGAAAACGAAAAGTTCACCCTGTTGACGGTGGTGGGCGTGACGTCGCTGTCGACCCTGGCCATGATCGTCTATCCGCTGCTGGTCAAGCTACTGGGCTTTGACCCGACGGAAGCGGGCGTGTTCATCGGCGGCACCATCCATGATGTAGCGCAAGTGGTGGGCGCCGGCTATCTGGTGAGCAACCATACGGGCGACGTGGCCACCTTCGTCAAATTGACGCGCGTGGCTTGCCTCGTGCCTGTCGTGCTGGGCCTGTCGATCATGTTCAAGCGCAAGGATGGCAAGAGCGAAGTCGACGCGCCGCCGCTGGTGCCATTCTTCCTGATCGGCTTTGTCTGGCTGGTCATTACCAACAGCCTGGGCCTGATTCCGCAGGAAGTGAATGGCTGGATCAACAATGCTTCGCGCGCCTGCCTCGTCATCGCCATCGCCGCCCTGGGCGTGAAAACCTCGTTCCAGTCGCTGGCCTCGCTGGGCTGGCGTCCCGTGATCATGCTGGTGATGGAAACCGTGTGGATCGCCGCCTTTGTCGCCATCGCCGTGCTGCTGACGCGCTAAACGAGTCGAGCCCGCCATGAAGATCCTTGTCCTCGGCGCCGGCGTGGTCGGCACGGCATCGGCCTGGTATTTGCGCCAGGCGGGCCACGACGTGCGCGTGTTAGAGCGCCAGGCGGGGGCCGCGCAGGAAACCAGTTTTGCTAACGGCGGGCAGATTTCCGTTTCGCACGCCGAACCGTGGGCGAATCCCGCCACCTTGCGCAAGGTGCTCACGTGGCTGGGCAAGGACGATGCGCCGCTGCTGTTCCGCCCCCGCCTGGACCCGCTGCAATGGCAATGGGCGCTGCACTACCTGCGCGAATGCCTGCCGTCGAGAGTGGCGCGCAATATGCGTCAGATCGTCGCCCTGGCCGAGTACAGCCGTCAGAGCCTGCAAGCATTGCGCCGCGAGACGGGCATAGCCTACGACCACCTGGAGCGGGGCATCTTGCATTTCTATACGGACCAGCAGGAATTTGATAAATCGCAAACGGGCGCCGCGCTCTTGCGCGAGCTGGGTTGCCCGCGCAACACCGTCAGCGCCGACGAAGTGGTTCGCATCGAGCCGGCCCTGCGCCACGCGCGCAGCCAGATCGTGGGCGGCGATTTCACGGCCAGCGACGAGTCGGGTGACGTGCATCTGTTTACCAGGGCCTTGGCTGCGCGCGCGGCCGCTGCCGGCGTGGATTTTCAGTACGGCACGACGGTGACGCGCTTGCTGACGGATGGCGAACGCCTCACGGGCGTGGAAAGCATCGACGCGCAAGGGCGCCACCGCGTGGAGCATGCGGACGCCGTGGTGGTGGCCATGGGCAGTTTTTCCGCGCCCCTGCTGCAGCCGCTGGGCATCCGCCTGATGCTGTATCCGGGCAAGGGTTACTCGGCCACCTATCCGATTGTCGATGGCGTCGCCGCGCCAACCGTGTCGCTGACGGACGACGGTCATAAGCTGGTGTTTTCGCGCCTGGGCGAGCGCTTGCGCGTGGCGGGCACGTGCGAGCTGAACGGCTACACGCGCGAACTGAACCCCGTGCGTTGCGCCGCCATCACGCGCCGCGTGCAGGCCCTGTTTCCCCACGCATGCGATTACAGCGACCCCGTCTATTGGGCCGGCTTGCGCCCCCTGACACCCTCGAACGTGCCATATATAGGCACGACGCGCTACCGCCAGCTGTTCCTCAACACGGGCCACGGCACCCTGGGCTGGACCATGGGCTGCGGCGCGGGCAGGGCGCTGGCCGACCTCGTGTCGGGACAGCGGCCCGAAGTCGATTTTACGTTTTGCGGCGAAGCCCCCCGGCAAGAGGCCGCTTTGGTTCAACTTAGGAGAGCAGCACGATGAGAGACGACGCCACCCCCAGCCAAGCACCGACCGGCCTGACTCTGGCCGGCACCACCTACCAGTCGCGCCTGCTGGTGGGCACAGGCAAGTACAGGGATTTCGAGGAAACGCGCCTCGCCATCGAAGAGAGCGGCGCCGAAATCGTCACCGTCACCATCCGGCGCGTGAACATCGGCCAGGAAAAGGGCGAGCCGAATCTGCTCGATTTCATTCCTCCGTCGAAATACACGATTTTGCCCAACACGGGCGGCTGCTACAACGCGCGCGACGCCGTCTACACCTTGCAACTGGCGCGCGAGCTGCTGGGCGGGCACCAGCTGTGCAAGCTGGAAGTGCTCGGTGATGAAAAGACCTTGTTCCCGAACATGCCGGAAACGTTAAAAGCGGCGGAGCAGCTGGTGAAGGATGGCTTCCAGGTGATGGTGTATTGCAGCGACGATCCCATCCAGGCACGCATGCTGGAAGACATCGGTTGCATCGCCGTCATGCCGCTGGCGTCCTTGATCGGCTCGGGCATGGGCATTCTGAATCCGTGGAACTTGTCGCTGATTATCGAGCAAGCCAAGGTGCCCGTGCTGGTCGACGCGGGCGTGGGCACGGCGTCGGACGCGGCCATCGCCATGGAGCTCGGTTGCGACGGCATCCTGATGAATACCGCCATCGCGGCGGCGCGTGAACCGATACGCATGGCGCGCGCCATGAAACTGGCAGTGCAGGGCGGACGCGAGGCCTATCTGGCCGGACGCATGCCCCGGAGAGCGAACGCCATGAGCGCTTCGCCCTCGTCGCCGATGACCGGGCTGATCGCCTGAGCCGCCGCATTTGCAGCAATGTGCAGCACCGTTGTTGATTCTTGTTGATTCTTGCTTGAAGAACGCACCCATAAAAACCACAATACCTGGAGATGACATGAAACACACACTCGTAGCGGCGGCCGTCCTGGCCACACTCTTCGCCGGCAGCGCCAGCGCCCAATCGTCCGTCACTGTGTACGGCTTGCTCGACGCGGGCCTGACGTCCGAACACGGCGGCGCGGACGGTTCCGTCACCAAGCTGGCCACCGGCGTACAGTCGGGCAGCCGCATCGGCTTCAAGGGCACGGAAGACCTGGGCAACAACTTGAAGGCCAATTTCTTGCTGGAAAATGGCCTCGACGTGGACACGGGCGCCAACCGACAGGGCGCCTTGTTCGGGCGCAAGGCCTACGTGGGTTTGTCGGGCGGCTACGGCGCCGTGAACCTGGGCTTGCAACACAATCCGCTGTTCACCGCGCTGGACAATATCGACCCCTTCGAGACGGGCATGACGGGCGCCTCGATCAATCTGATGAGCGTGGCCAGCCTGCGCACGAAAAACTCCATCATGTACGAGACGCCGAAGGTGAACGGCTTGTCGGCTGCCGTCATGGTTGGCCTCGGTGAAAAGCCGGACAGCAACACCCTGGGCCGCACCATCGATTTTTCCATCGATTACGCCAACGGCCCGCTGGTGCTGACCCTGGCGCATGACAACCGCAAGGACACGCCGCTGAACACGGCGAAAGTGACCTTGCTGGGCGGCACCTACGACTTCGGCCCAGCCAAGCTGCACGCCGCCTATGAGACGGACAAGGATGATGCGGGCACGGATTTCCGCGACTACATGCTGGGCGTGTCGGCCCCCGTGGGCGCGGCGGGCAGCGTGATGGCGTCGTATATCCGCAAGGATGACCGCACCAACACGCGCCGCGGCGGGCGCCAGCTGGCCATCGGCTACACCTATGCCTTGTCCAAGCGCACGAATCTGTACACCTCGTACGGGCGCATCAACAACGATGGCGCGGGCACCAATTTCGTCGGCGACGCATCGAGCGGCGGCAGCGTGCCCTTGCCAGGTCATAACTCGAGTGCCTTCACGGCCGGCATGCGCCTGAAGTTCTAGGGCGCAGCGCAGGAGGTATCGATGGCGGGCTGTCTGTTGCGGATAGCCCGCCATTCTTGTTTCAGGAATGGGGCAAAGTCACGGATTCCGGATTCAGGAATGAAACAGTCCGAATTTTCATGAATTTTCATTGACAGCGCATTTCGCAACCGTTAAATTGAAGACGTATTTCAAATATCGGAACAAAATATACCGATTTTTCATAAAACCGTAAGGAGACTGAGCCATGACCGATTTGTCCGACCAAAAAGCCGCCGCCGCAGCGATACCTGTAGACCCGCAAAAGATGACGCCTTCCGAAGCGTTCGTGGAAACCCTGGCCGCCAATGGCGTGACCGACATGTTCGGCATCATGGGCTCGGCCTTCATGGACCCGATGGACATCTTCGCGCCCGCCGGCATCCGTTTGATTCCCGTCGTGCACGAGCAGGGCGCCGGCCACATGGCCGACGGCTATGCCCGCGTCTCGGGCCGCCATGGCGTGGTCATCGGCCAGAACGGCCCCGGCATCAGCAATTGCGTCACGGCCATCGCCGCCGCCTACTGGGCGCATACCCCGGTCGTCATCATTACCCCTGAGACGGGCACCATGAGCATGGGCCTGGGCGGCTTTCAGGAAGCGAACCAGTTGCCGATGTTCGAAGAATTTACGAAATATCAAGGTCACGTCACCCATCCGGCCCGCATGGCCGAATACACGGGCCGCTGCTTCGACCGCGCCATGTCGGAAATGGGGCCGACGCAACTGAACATCCCGCGTGACTATTTCTACGGTGAAATCAAGACCGAGATTCCAAAGCCGAACCGCCTCGACCGTGGCGCCGGCGGCGAACAAAGCCTCAACGATGCGGCGGAATTGCTGGCGACGGCCAAGTTCCCCGTCATCATTTCCGGTGGCGGCGTGGTCATGGGTGACGCGATCGAAGAGTGCAAGGCCCTGGCCGAACGCCTCGGTGCGCCTGTCGTCAACAGCTACCTGCATAACGACTCTTTCCCCGCCAGCCATCCGCTGTGGTGCGGCCCGCTGGGCTACCAGGGGTCGAAAGCTGCCATGAAACTGATCGCCCAGGCCGACGTCGTCGTGGCCCTGGGTTCGCGCCTGGGACCGTTCGGCACCTTGCCGCAGCACGGCATGGATTACTGGCCGAAGAACGCCAAGATCATCCAGATCGATGCGGACAACAAGATGCTGGGTCTGGTGAAAAAGATTTCGGTGGGCATTTGCGGCGACGCCAAGGCCGCCGCGAAAGCCATCCTGGCGCGCCTGGATGGCAAGACCCTCGATTGCGACGCCACGCGCGACGAGCGCTATGCCACCGTGCAAGCGGAGAAGGCCGCGTGGGAAGAGGAATTGACGAACTGGACGCACGAGAAAGATGCGTACAGCCTGGACATGATCGAAGAGCAAAAGAAAGAGCCGGGCAGCTATCTGCACCCGCGTCAGGTCTTGCGCGAGCTGGAAAAAGCCATGCCGGAAGACGTGATGGTCTCGACCGACATCGGCAACATCAACTCGGTGGCCAACAGCTATCTGCGCTTCGAAAAGCCGCGCAGCTTCTTTGCGGCGATGAGCTTTGGCAATTGCGGTTACGCGTTCCCGACCATCATCGGCGCGAAAGTGGCCGCACCGCACCGTCCGGCCGTGTCGTATGCGGGCGACGGCGCCTGGGGCATGAGCTTGATGGAAACCATGACGTGCGTGCGCCACAACATTCCCGTGACGGCCGTGGTGTTCCACAACCGCCAGTGGGGCGCGGAAAAGAAAAACCAGGTGGATTTCTATAACCGCCGTTTCGTCGCCGGTGAGCTCGACAACCAGAGCTTCGCGGAAATCGCGCGGGCCATGGGCGCCGAAGGCATCACGGTCGACAAACTGGAAGACGTGGGTCCCGCGCTGAAAAAGGCCATCGACATGCAGATGAATGAAGGCAAGACGACGATCATCGAAATCATGTGCACGCGCGAACTGGGCGACCCGTTCCGCCGCGATGCGCTGAGCAAGCCGATCCGTCATCTGGACAAGTACAAAGACTACGTATAAGCAGTCTGCTCGATCCTTGTATGACCCCGGCAATCGCGCCGGGTTTTATGTGCCGGAGCCATCTGCTTGCTTCCGTGGTTCCGGCACTTTTTTTACCGAATTGGAGTCGCCATGAAAGCCCTGCACCGCATCATCGAGCAAGCCCGCGCCGTGCCGAAAAACATCGTCTTGTGCGAGGGCGACGATGCGCGCGTGCTGCAGGCGGCAGCGCGGGCGGCAAGCGAAGGCCTGGCGCACATCACCATCGTCGGCAAGCCGGCCGTCATCCTGGCGCTGGCGCGCGAACATGCGCTGGACCTGGACGCCGTGCGCCTGGTCGACCCGGCAATTTCCGAGGAGTCGGAACACTATGCCCAGCAATTGTTTGTGCTGCGCCAGGCCAAGGGCCTGACGGTGGAGCAGGCCAGGCTCGCCGTGCAAGACCCGCTGTGCTACGCCAACCTGATGGTGCGCCTGGGCGACGCCGACGGTTGCGTGGCGGGGGCCGTGCACACGACGGCCGACGTGGTGCGCAGCGCCATCCAGATCATCGGCGTCGACCCTGCCTTCAAGCTGGTATCGAGCTTTTTCCTGATGATGCTGTGCGAACCATTCCACAACCTGAAGGGCGGTTTCATCTTTTCCGATTGCGCCCTGGTGGTCGATCCGAAAGCGGAAGAGCTGGCCGACATCGCCATGGCCGCCGCCGACAGCGCGCAAGCCTTGTTGATGGAAGAGCCGCGGGTCGCCATGCTGTCGTTTTCCACCAGCGGCAGCGCCCACCACGCGGCCGTCGACAAGGTGCATGCGGCCACGGACCGGGTCAAGGCCCAGCGCCCGCTGCTGGCCATCGATGGCGACGTGCAGCTCGATGCAGCCATCGTGGCCGAGATTTCGCAGAGAAAAGTCAAGGATTCCGTGGTAAACGGCCGCGCGAATGTGCTGGTGTTTCCGAACCTCGATGCGGGCAATATCGGCTACAAGCTGGCCGAGCGCATGGGCGGCGCCGTCGCCATCGGCCCCTTGCTGCAAGGCTTGAACAAGCCGGCCAACGATTTGTCGCGCGGTTGCAGCGCCGACGACGTCTACAACGTCATTGCGGTGACGGCCGTGCAGGCCCAGGGTGGACGCTGACTTCCTGTTCAGCCTGCCGGTGCTGGCGCTGCTGGGCGTGGTGGCGGCGGGCACGTATTTCCAGACCGTCACGGGTTTTGGCTTGGGCATGATCGTCATGGGCGTGGCCAGCGGGCTGGACCTGGCGCCCGTGCCTGCGCTGGCGGCCCTCGTCAGTTTATTGTCGCTGGCGAATTGCCTGGTGGCCTTGCCAGGCGCCTTGCACCACCTGGACTGGCGCGCCATCCGCGCCGCCAGCATCGGCTTGCTGCCGGCCATGGCGGCCGGCGTGTTGTTGTTGGGATACTTGGACCAGGCGTATGCGCCTGTCCTGAAACTCTTGCTGGGCGCGGCCATCGTGTATGGCGGCGTCAGCATCCTGCTGCAGGCGCCGCCGGGACCGGGCGCGGCCGACAAACGCAGTTTCTTCATCAGCGGCGTATGCGGCGGCCTGTTTTCGGGCCTGTTTTCACTGGCCGGGCCGCCGCTCGTGTACCAGTTTTACCGCCAGGAAATGAGTTTAAAAACCATCCGCTACAGCCTGATCTTCCTGTTCGCCATCAGCGCGGGCGGGCGCTCGCTGATGGCGGGCAGCCAGGGCCAGCTCGATGCAAAAGTGCTGCTGCTGTGCGCGCTGGCCTTGCCTGTCGGCGTGCTGGCCACCATGGCCGGCAAGCGCTATCCGCCGCCCATCGCCCAACGGGGCATGCGCCGCATCGCGTTTGCCGTGCTGACCCTGATCGGCCTTTCCTTGATGGCGGCGGCCGTGCCGCAATTGTTCACCTAGCGAGCGCGGGTTCAGAGCCGTACTGCCGCGTTGGCGAAGAAGCGGTAGCCGGCGTTGCGCGCTGTATTGATCGGCAGGGAAAGCCCTGTGGCGAGCTCGGTCTTGCGACGCAGGCGGCGGATCTGCGTGTCGAGGCGGCGCTGATCGTAGTCGAGGAAATCCTCGCCCAGCGACTGGACGATTTGCTGGCGGCTGACGATGTGCTCGGGCTCGGCCATCAGCACCTGCAGCACGGTCACATCCTGCTGCGACAGCGCGATGGCGCCGCAACCGGGCGGCAACAGCCGGCGCGGCCCCAGTTCGAGTATCCACGTTGGCGCGGTCACCGGTTCTCCCAGGCGGCGGCGCAGGCTGCTCAGGGTGGCAGCCAGTTCATCGAGGTCGGTATTTTTGGGCAGATAGTAATCGGCGCCGTCGGTCAAGCCGCTCACTTTGTGTTGCATCGCGCTGCGCGCGGTAAACACTACAATGCCGAGTTGCCGGCCCTGGGCCCGCAGCGCGCGGACCAGTTCCATGCCGTCGCCATCGGGCAAGCCCAGGTCGATGACGGCAATATGATGCTGCGTGGGAACGTAACAGGCTTGAAAGTCGGCCAGGTTGGCGACTGCACTGACGCGATAGCCGCAATCGCCAAGAAATTCGGTCAGTTCTTGCCGCAGGACGGCTTCATCTTCAAGCAGAATAAGGTTCAACATGGCGCAAGGATACTCGATCGTTTTCGTGGCGTGAAGGTCTGACTGGAATTGCCCGCCCTGTTTGCCCCGCTTTAGCCGTGGCGTTGCCGGCGTCACCGCTGCCGCTGATCGTCCTCATCGTGCTGGCCACATGGCTCGCACTGCGCGGATACCGTCCGGCATGCGCCTTCCTACTGATTTTCGGCATCTTTTACGCGGGTGTCCTGATCAGTTTTTTGCGCAACATGGCGGTGCTGCCACCTGGGGCGCGTTTGTCCACATGATGCTGATGAGCCTGCGTTTGAACCGGCGCTATGCGGAACTGCGCCGCGTCAGGGATCTGGCGCAGGCCGAAGCCGTGCGTGCCGTGCATGCGCTCAATGAGCGGCTGGAAGAGCAGGTGGCCTTGCGCAATCTGCTCAGCAATGCAGACCGCCATGTACCGCAGGCGCTGGCGGTACGCCTGCGCGCTGTCGTGCCCGTCGATGAAATTTCCTGCCTGTTCCAGAAATATTTTCGCGGCCGTATCGCCCAGCACAAGCCTGGTGCCGGGCTGGGCTTGTATCTGGTGCAGCGCATTGCGGAACTGCATGGCGGCAAGGCCACGCTGGACAGTGCCGGCATGGATGGCATCGTCAATTTTTCGCTGCATATACCTGCCTGGATAAATCTCGATTCCCGACTGAATCAGTCGGGAATCGCTCAGGTTTGCTCACTTATAAATCTGGAATCTTTGTTACATTTCCCATTAAGAAATTTTTGTAGCTTTTTGTCACATTTATGTGGAAAAAAGCAACATGAGTGGAAGCGAGGGGGGCCGTTAGCGCGTGTGGCGCATGCCGGTTGACATCGCCGTTCCCGCCACCTCACCCGCGCCTATGAGCGCGCTTGAGACGGAGCGTCGGTGCTTCTTATACAAATGATTAACAAGGGTAGACTGTATGCATCGTCACGGATCATTGAATCACATTTATCGACTCGTCTGGAGTCATGTTCTTAACGCCTGGGTTGCCGTTGCCGAGACGTCGCGCGGGCGCGGCAAGGGCGGACGCCGCAAGTTGGCCGCCGCTGCTGCCGCCATGGCGGCGTTGACGCTGGGAGGACCCGCCTGTGCCGGACCCACGGGTGGCCAGGTGGTGGCCGGCACGGCGACCATCACCCAGTCCGGCACCACGACGACGATCCGGCAAGCGAGCCAGCAAGCATCGCTGAACTGGAACACTTTCAATGTCGGCGGCAAGGAAACCGTCAACTTCGTCCAGCCCTCGTCCAGTGCGCTGACGGTCAACCGCATTCTCGACAGCAATGGTTCGCAGATACTCGGGCGCCTCAATGCCAACGGCCAGGTCTACCTGATTAACCCGAACGGCATCCTGTTTGGCCGCACCGCGCAGGTTAATGTGGGCGCTCTCGTTGCTTCGACCCTGGATGTCGAGAATGCCAGCCTGGGCGGCAACAAGCACGTCTTTAACGGCAAGGGCGCCGGCCGCATCGTCAATCAAGGCACCATCCGCGCGGCGGACGGTGGCTATGTAGCCCTGATTTCTGCCAGGATCAGCAACAGCGGCACCATCGCTGCCCATGCGGGCAATGTGTTGCTGGGCGCCGGCAGCGAGGTCACGCTTGATCTCGGCGGCCCGGTCGGGCTGCAGGTCACGCAGGGCGCGATCGATACCCTGATCGAAAATGGCGGCGCCATCCGGGCCGATGGCGGCCAAGTGTACCTGACTGCGAAGGCGGCGGGCGAACTGGCGGCGAGTGTCATCAATAATACGGGCGTGATCGAAGCTCATACCCTGGCCACCGGCGAAAAAGGCCAGATCGTGTTGCTGGGCGATATGAAGAAGGGCAGCGTCCATGTCGCCGGCGTGCTCGACGCCAGTGCGCCGCAAGGCGGCGACGGCGGCTTCATTGAAACGAGCGCAAATCGGGTGGACATCGGCGCCGTGCGTGTCACCACGGCTGCACCGCGCGGCAAGACGGGCACCTGGCTGATCGATCCGAACGACTTCACGGTTGCTGCCAGTGGCGGCAACATGACAGGGGTCGATGTGTCCAATGCCCTGTCGAGCAATAATTTCTCCATCATGACAACCAGCATGGGCGCGACGGGCGGCCAAGGCGATATCCACGTAAATGACGCCATCCACTGGTCGGCCAACAAGCTCAACTTGATTGCCGAGCGCAATATCAATATCAATGCGAACCTGAACGCGAGCGGCAGCGCGTCGCTGGCTTACCAGTACGGGCAAGCCACGGCCGATGGCGCCGGCAGCGCCTACAGTGTTTCGCTGGGCGTCGCCGTGAACATCCCGCATGCCACCGCATTTACCTGGCAAAAGGGCAGTGGCGGACGCGTGAACAATCTGGTGCTGGACAATGGCAAGGTGCGTTATGGCAACGGCGTGGAAAATTCGTTCACGGACGATGGTCTGCTGAAAGGCCCAGCCTATTTCGATAACTCGACCACGGGCCGTAATGGCTGGTTCCAGCTCACCTATCGCGCAAGGCCATTCGAGTTTGCCATCGCCGCTGGCGGGGACGGCAGCAACTCCTGGAATGGCACTGGGGAAGTGCTGGCCTCCAATTTGAATGGCGGCGGGGCGGGGACGGGCTCGGCAGGCAGCTATTTGAATGCGCTGAGCAATCGTTCGCTGAATATTGCCGGTTATCAAGAGGGTGTCGGTACCGTGGTGACGACGGGAACGTTGACTTTCCAGACCTTGCAGCAATCTGCCGGCGTGACGCACAGCTACACGTTGAAGACGGGAGACGCCTATATCAACATGGATAGTCGCGTCACCAACCAGAGCAGCGCGCCGCTGGCGAATGTACGTATGTGGCTGGGGACTGGCGACGACTTCATCGGCGCGTCGGACCAAAATTTCAAGACCAAGGGGACAATCAGCGGGGGTGCATTCGTGCCCTTGACGGACGCGAATGCACCCTCGAATGCCATCATGGTCAGTGAAATCAGTAGCGGCACCAACGGGTCGGCCGCGCTGTTTTATTCGACAACGGCTGGCGTGAATACCGTCCATAGCGATTGCTGCCAGTTTTCCAACGTTGTGTTCAAGGATCCGAAAAGTTCATTGATCGCTTCTTCGCAGAATGATGGCAGCTATGCCATCTTCATGCGCGTGCCCGACCTGGCTCCAGGGCAGTCTGGTGGCGTGTCGGTTTATTATGCTGCGGCGCCCATTTCGCAATTATCGTCCGCCATCGTCTCGGTCGGCGATGCTGCCGGTAACACCCCCAAGTCGGTGTATCTGCGCCTTATGCCCGGCAGCAGCGTATATGGCAACATGCCGATCTTTAATTATGCCCTGTATGACGCGCTCGTGGACGGGCGACTGGTCACGGATGCCGGCGTTAGCGGCACCATTACCTGGCTGGGTGCGCCTTCCGCCACCTCATCAACCGGCCTCTACACGATCACCTATGGCACCGGCCTCACCTTGGGCAAGGCTGGTTATACCTTGACGCCGGGCGGCCCGGTCTACTGGACGGTCACGCCCCGTCCGTTGAACGTGGCCGTGACGAAGACCTACGACGGCAGCGGCACGTTTAATGCCGGCTTTGTGCTGTCGGGACTGGTCAATGGCGACAGTGCGCCTAGCGTGACGGGTTCAGCCAGTGTCGGCAGCCGCAATGCAGGACGTTACAGCAGTTTTGACTCCAGCACGCTGAACCTGTCAAACAGCAATTATGTGTTGAACGCCAGCGGCATCAACGCAAGCATCGAGGCGCGACCGGTCACGGTGACGGCCGATGCGAAGAGCAAGGTCTACGGCAATGTCGACCCAAGCTTGACCTATCAGGTGACGCAAGGCGCGCTGGTGGACGGCGACAGCCTGTCCGGCATCTTGCGCCGCGTGGCCGGTGAAAACGTGGGCCGTTACACGATTGACGCTTCTGGCCTGGCGAATGGCAACTATGTGGTGACGGCGCACAACGGCGCCTTGAGCATCGATGCGCGTGCCATCACGGTGACGGCTGATGCGAAGAGCAAGGTCTACGGCAATGTCGACCCAAGCTTGACCTATCAGGTGACGCAAGGCGCGCTGGTGGACGGCGACAGCCTGTCCGGCGTCTTGCGCCGCGTGGCCGGTGAAAACGTGGGCCGTTACACGATTGACGCTTCTGCCCTGGCGAATGGTAACTATGTGGTGACGGCGCACAACGGCGCCTTGAGCATCGATGCGCGTGCCATCACGGTGACGGCTGATGCGAAGAGCAAGGTCTACGGCAATGTCGACCCAAGCTTGACCTATCACGTGACGCAAGGCGCGCTGGTGGACGGCGACAGCCTGTCCGGTGTCTTGCGCCGCGTGGCCGGTGAAAACGTGGGCCGTTACACGATTGACGCTTCTGGCCTGGCGAATGGCAACTATGTGGTGACGGCGCACAACGGCGCCTTGAGCATCGATGCGCGTGCCATCACGGTGACGGCTGATGCGAAGAGCAAGGTCTACGGCAATGTCGACCCAAGCTTGACCTATCAGGTGACGCACGGCGCGCTGCTGGACGGCGACAGCCTGTCCGGCGTGTTGCGCCGCGTGGCCGGTGAAAACGTGGGCCGCTACACGATTGACGCTTCTGGCCTGGCGAATGGCAACTATATGGTGACGGCGCACAACGGCGCCTTGAGCATCGATGCGCGTGCCATCACGGTGACGGCTGATGCGAAGAGCAAGGTCTACGGCAATGTCGACCCAAGCTTGACCTATCAGGTGACGCACGGCGCGCTGGTGGACGGCGACAGCCTGTCCGGCGTCTTGCGCCGCGTGGCCGGTGAAAACGTGGGCCGCTACACGATTGACGCTTCTGCCCTGGCGAATGGCAACTATGTGGTGACGGCGCACAACGGCAACTTGACGATAGACGCCGATCCGTCATTGGAAAATGCAATTCGTTTGGCGCGGCGCCAGGTTACCACTGGTACCAACGATGTGGCTGCTGGCACGACGGCTTCCGCTACTGGCCTGGCCGTGCCGGGCGTCGCGTATGCCGCAGATGGGGTCAGCAGTGTGCCAAACGGCGGCGTCAGCCTGATCGGTGGGCTGGCCCTGGTGCCGGTGGTAGAAGAGGCGAGATCCGCGCCAACGGCTACCGGCAGGGTGCCAGATACGCTGCTGGCCGCGTTGCCAGCGTCGGGCAGCAGCGGCACGCCAGGCATTACCCGCATCTTTGTCGTCAACGGCGGCATTAATGTTGCTCCCGCCGTCCCGGTCTCCGAGGGCGTGGCGCAATGATAGTACTGACTCAATATAAAAAAACATCTATGAAAAAACAACAATATCCACAACGCACCGCTGTTGCCATGGCGCTGGGATTGGCTTTATTGCATTTTGCACCGGCAGCACAGGCGCAAGTTCCCCCTGACGCGGGGCAAACCCTGCAGCAGTTGCAGCCGCCGATTGCACCGCCACGCGAAAGCCAGCCACTGAAGATTCTGGCGCCGCTGGGTTCCGCTGCCATCGTACCGGGAGGCGCGACGGTGGTTTTGCATTCGCTCAAGTTGACGGGCAATTCCGTCGTTGCCGAGGAAGCGCTGCGCGCGGTGCTGGGCGATGTCACGGGCAAGACCTTCGACCTGGCCGGCTTGCGCGGCCTGGCCGAGCGCATCACTGACTTTTACCAGGCCAGTGGCTACCCGTTTGCCCGCGCCATACTGCCGCCGCAAGACCTGGAACACGGCGACTTGCGCATCGACGTCGTCGAGGGGCGTTATGGCGCGGTGCAGGCGGCAGGCGACGATAGCGTCCTGGCGCTGCAGGCGACGGCCTTCCTCGATGGCTTGCGTCCCGGCAGCGTGATCGCCAGCGGACCGCTGGAACGGGCCACCCTGTTGCTGGACGATTTGCCCGGTATCCAGACCAGCGCCACGATGCGTCCTGGAACGCTGGCGGGGACGGGCGATTTGATCGTCCAGGTTGCCCGCGACCAGCGCGTGAGGGGTGACATCGGCCTGGACAATGCAGGTAGCCGCTACACGGGGAAAAACCGCGTGCGTGCGAATGTCGACATCAATAGTCCCTTCCTGCTAGGCGACCAGCTCACCTTGCGTGCGCTGCTTAGCGAGGAGGAATTGTGGCTCGGCTCGCTTGGCTACAGCCTGCCGTTGGGAGCGTCCGGCTTGCGCGGCAACGTAGCTTACTCGCACACCAGCTATGAACTGGCGAAGGAATTCGCCAGCCTGCATGCGAACGGAACTGCGAAAGTTGCCAGCGCTGGCCTCAGCTATCCCATCCTGCGCTCGCAAAAGGCCAATCTGACCTTGATCGCCACCTATCAATCGAAGGATTTGCACGATAACCGCGATAGCACCCAGACCTACGAAAGCAAGTCCAGCCAGTCCATGCCGCTGGCCCTGCAATTCGATTACCGCGACGCGTTCGATGGCATCACCTACGGCAGCGTGAGCTGGACTCCAGGCAAGTTGAAACTCGATGCGGGCTTGACGGCCGTTGATGATTACAAGAGCAACGGTCGTTTTCACAAGGTCAACCTCGATGTGGTGCGCCTGCAATCCTTGCCCGCCGGTTTCAACCTGATGGCCCACCTGAACTGGCAGCAGGCCAACAAGAACCTGGATTCGTCCGAAAAGCTGAGTCTGGGCGGCGCCAGTGGCGTGCGCGCGTATCCATCCGGTGAAGCCACCGGCGACGAGGGCGGCCTGGCACAGCTGGAACTGCGCTATAACGCCGGCGCCTACGTGCCGTATGTCTTCATGGATGCGGGACGCATCACGGTCAACGCCAAGCCGGTGGTGGCCGGTGACAACCGGCGCAGCCTGAGCGGCGGCGGCCTGGGCTTGCGCTACCAATACCAGGCGTGGAGTGCGGATGCCGCCCTGGCCTGGCGCACCGTGGGCGGCCGGCCGCAATCGGAGGCGAACAGCGATCCCAAGCCGCGCGTGTGGCTGAATGTGGAATACCGCTTCTAGCTTTTAGCTTTTAGTTCGTCGGATGGCAAGGCGCACGGTTGACGCGTGCGCCTTGCAAAATATGCAAACACCCGTTATATTCCCCGTTCTTTCTCGAACCTCTTCCTTATTGGAGCCAAAAGTGCCTCGCTTCTTCGCCATCACCTGCTAACGCTGACGAAATGCTCTTTGCAGCATCGTTTGGCGCGTTGACGCCCCCGATTGCTGCGGCACTGCTCTTTCCGCACATGTATCCGAGACAACCGTCTTGATCGTCCACGCCCGAACACGTCGTCAGCACCCCTGACCCTGTATGGACACGCCCCGGTGAACGCGGCGTGGGACGCTATGTTTTTACAATCTTTACCCTTATTCAAATACCCGCGCACGCCGCACCTGGAAGGCTCGCGCCTGCAGGATGGCGACGACGGCTCCGACCAGATGCCCTTGAAAAAGCTGGCCGGCCAGTACGTCGTCATCGAGGAAAAAATCGATGGCGCCAACTCTGCCGTGTCGTTCAGCGACGCGGGCGAGGTACTGCTGCAGTCGCGCGGCCACTACCTGGCGGGCGGCGGCAGCGAACGCCAGTTCAACCTGCTCAAACCGTGGGCGCATGCGCACGAACACGCCTTGCTGCATCTGCTGGAAGATCAATTTGTGCTGTTTGGCGAATGGTCTTACAGCAAGCATTCCGTGTTTTACGACCGCCTGCCCCATTACTTCAACGAGTTCGACGTATATTGCCGCCGTACGCAAATGTTCCTGTCCACGGCGCGCCGCCACGCCATGCTGTCCGGCTCGCCCGTGCTGTCCGTGCCCGTGCTGTATGCGGGCTTGATGCCCACGTCGCCCAAGCAACTGTGGCAGCTGCTGCGCCATTCGCTGGCCAAGTCCCGGCTGTGGCGCGACGCTTTTGACAACGTGGTGGCGCGCGAGCGCTTGCCGCTGGATCTGTGCTGGAAGCAGACGGACAAGTCCGACCACGCGGAAGGGCTGTACCTGAAAGTGGAAGACGACACGCAAGTGCTGGCCCGTTACAAGCTGGTGCGGCATGACTTTACGCAAACCATCCTCGACAGCGGCTCGCACCACAGCACACGGCCCCTGATCCCCAACCAGCTGGCCGAGGGTGCGGACCTGTACGCGCCGCAGCCACTGGTGACGTGGGAGAGCCTGGGTTTGCACACCTGCCAGTCGCTCGACGAACTGGCTGCCTTCTCAAGGAGCACAAAATGATGCACTGGAAAACCCTGCAACAACTGGTGCCGCCAGCGGGCCAGTCGCCCGATTTCGCCGCCTGCCTGGCTGCCTTTCCGCAGCTGGAACTGGCGAAGACGACGCCGCAAAACCCCGTCTACCACGCGGAAGGCGATGTGTGGACGCACACCATGATGGTGGTGGAATCCCTGCTGGCCATGCCCGAGTACCAGCAAGCCACGCGGGCGCAACAGGAAATCGTGTTCCTGGCCGCCTTGCTGCACGACGTGGCCAAGTGCAGCACCACGGTGATCGACCCGGCAACGGGCGCCATCGGCCAGCCAGGTCATTCGCGCAAGGGCGCGCTCGATGTGCGTATCGCCCTGTGGGACTGCGACGTGCCGTTTGCCGTGCGCGAGGAAATCTGCCGCCTGATCAATGTGCACCAGGTGCCGTTCTTCGTGCTGGAAACCTCGCGGCGCGGCGTCACGCCTGAATTTACCGTGCGCGAACTGTCGTGGCAGGTGGATATCCGCCTGCTGGCCATGCTGGCCGAGGCGGACATCCGCGGCAGGATCTGCCCCGACCCGCAGCGCATACTCGACGCCATCGAGCTGTTCCGTGAACTGGCGCGCGAGGAAGGCTGCTATGGCCAGCGCAGGGCCTTTGCCGACGATCACACGCGCGTGAAATATTTTCGCGGCGCCGAGGCGCATCCCGATTATTCCCTGTTCCAGGAGCTGGGCTCGCATGTGATCGTCATGTCGGGCTTGCCCGCGTCGGGCAAGAATACGTGGGTGGACAAGCACCATCCGCGCCTGCCCGTCGTGTCCTTCGACGATGCGCGGATCGCCCTGGGCTTGAAGCACGGCAAGAACGAAGGGCAGGTGGGCGATTATGCGGAAGAGCGGGCGCGCGAACTGTTGCGCAAGGGCGAGCCCTTCGTGTGGAACGCCACGCATCTGTCAAAACTGATGCGCGAAAAGACGCTCAACCTGCTCTATAAATACCACGCGCAGGTGGAGCTGGTGTACCTGGAGCAGCCACGCAAGGAATTACTCAGACGCAACGGCCAGCGCGACACCTCGCTCAGCAACAAGAAGTTGCAAGCGATGTTGTGGAACTGGGAAATCCCGCTGCCGATGGAAGCGCATGCCGTGCGCTATGAGGTAGCGTGAGGCATTATCGCCTCATGCCCCCGAGCAACTGCGCGATCTCGCTGAACAGCTCATTGTTCAGCGAGGCGGGCAGGGTGGTGGCCAGGCTGCGGCTGTAGTAGGCGCCCAGGTCCAGGCCCAGTCCCAGCCCGCATATTTCGATGGCGCCCTGCGCTTCACGGCGCGCCACCACTTGCTTCAAGTGCTGCGCCAGGTAAAATTCGTCGTTGGCCAGATTCGTGGCAGTATCCATCGGGCAACCGTCGGAGACGACGAGCAGGATGCGCCGCCGCTCCGGCCGCGCCAGCATGCGTGTACACGCCCAGTCCACGGCTTCGCCATCGACGCCTTCGCGGTACAAATCAGCCTTTAACAGGGCCGCGATGTCGGGCCGCGCGCGGCGCCAGCTGGTATTGCCATTCTTGAAGACCATGTGCACGAGTTCGTTCAAGCGGCCCGGGTTGGTCGGAGAGCGGGCGCGCATCCAGTCGCGTTTGACTCTTCCCCCGTTCCAGGCGCCCGTCGTAAAACCCAGCAATTCCGTCTTGATCCCGGCCTGGTCCAGCGCGCGCAGCACAATATCGAGCAGCACGGCCACAGACTGCGCATGCGTCTTCATGGAACCGGAGCAATCGACGAGAAAACTGACCAGGCAATCGGCCTGGGGCAGGAATTGTTCCTTGCGAAACAGCCTGCGTTCGGACGGCGAGCTGATCAGTTGCGCCAGGCGGCGTCCATCGATGTAACCTTCTTCCTCGCCGAACGACCAGCCGTCGCGCCGGGGCACGGCCAGCAGTTGCGTGAAACGCCGCGCCAGGCGGGCCGTGTTGATGCCCAGGCTGGCGATGTGCTCATCCATGCGTTCGCGGTATTCGAGCAGCAGGGCGCGGCGCACCAGTTCGCCCGCTTTTTCTTCGCGATCGTATGCCGTGGAGTAAGCCTTGTAGCCGCCATCGCCATCGCTGAAGGCGCGGCTTTCACCCAGCGGGGCGGCATCGGGGAGATGGTCGTTGTCGCTGTCGAAATCGAGCAGCAGCTTGAAGGCTGCCTGTGCCTTGGCGTCGCCGGCCTCGTCTTCGCTGCCGTCGCGCGCCGTTTGCGCCTCTTTCAACATGCTGTCGACGGCGTGGGCGATGGCCAGCGCGTGGCGCGCAAAGGCCGCCTGGTCGGCGCGGTGGCGGCGCAAGCCCGCCAGGTCGCCGCTCAGTTGCGACGACACCGACCAGCGCGTCGCTTCGATAAAATCTTCCGTTTTTTCCAGCACGGGCCTGGCTGTCAGGCGCGACCAGCACATCTGGAACACTGTATACAAGAGCAAGCCCGAAGCGCCTTCGGCCAGGCCGGAATCGTAAAACGCGTGCGACCAGGCAGTAAAACGGTGGCGCAGGTTGTTGATCACACCGGCATGTTGATCTGGCGCAAGCGTTTCCACTCTTAACTGTTCCAGCAGCTCGAACACGAGGCGGGCCACGGGCTCGACCGGACACAGCGACTTGTGCAGGGCCGCATCCGTGTGCAGCAGGCGCAGGGCCACGCTGTCGGCCGCGCCGCGCAGCGACGGCAAATCCTGCAGCGCCGCATCGGGCTGCAGATGGGCAGCATGGATGGGCAGGGGCCGGTGGCCGTCGTGCAGGCGCCGGCCCCGGTAGCGTATCGTCGCCTGTCCGCTCAGCGCCCGGATGGCGCCCGCACACAGTTCATCCGTTTCCTGCTGTTCGCGCGTGTAGGCCGCTGGCGCGGTCGCTTCGGCGTTCATGGCGCCGTCGCCAGCAATTCCTCATTGAAACAGCGCTGGTAATACTCGGCCACCATGGGCCGTTCGGCCTCGTCGCATTTGTTGAGGAAGGTCAGGCGAAACGCCAGGGCAGGGTCGCGGAAGATCTGGCAATTTTCCGCCCAGGTAATCACCGTGCGCGGCGACATCAGACAGGCCAGGTCGCCGGCCGCATAGCCGTGGCGCGTGAGGCTGGCCACGGCCACCATGCTGCTCGCTAGTTGGCGGCCCGCCTCGTCGTTCATGGCGGGGACACGCGCCAGCACGATCTCCGTTTCTTCCGCCTGCGGCAAATAGTTTAGGGTGGCAACGATGTTCCAGCGGTCGATCTGCGCGTGATTGAGCACCTGCGTGCCGTGGTACATGCCGTTCAAGTTGCCCAGGCCCACCGTATTCGAGGTGGCGAACAGGCGGAAGTGAGGATGGGGCGTGATGACGCGGTTCTGGTCCAGCAGGGTGAACTTGCCGTCGCGCTCGAGGATGCGCTGAATGACGAACATCACGTCGGGGCGGCCCGCGTCGTACTCGTCGAAAATCAGCGCCACGGGCCTTTGCAGGGACCAGGGCACGATGCCCTCCTGGAATTGCGTCACCTGCTGCTGTTCGCGCAGCACGATGGCGTCCTTGCCCACCAGGTCCAGCCGGCTGATGTGGCCGTCCAGGTTGACGCGCACGCAAGGCCAGTTCAGGCGCGCCGCCACCTGCTCGATATGCGTGGACTTGCCCGTGCCGTGCAAGCCTTGCACCATCACCCTGCGGTTGTGGCTGAAGCCGGCGAGGATGGCCAGGGTCACATCCTGGTTGAAGCGGTAGGCGGGATCGATGTCGGGCACGTGCGCGTCGCGCTCGGTAAACACGGGCACGAGCAGGTCGCTGTCGATGTTGAACAGGCTGCGCACGGACTGCAAGGTTTGCGCCGCTGCGGCGGGGGGATGTTGGCGTGAATCTGGCACCTTGTTCTCCTGTGAAGCCGCAGCGGGGGTGCTACGGCGGTTATGAATTACCGGCTGAATGCGCGGCTTGTAATGCGGCCTCGTCGTCGCCGCCCGTCGTCGGCATGGTTTCCGATTCGATGGCGGCCAGGGCTTGCGCGGCGCGTTGCAATGCTGGCAAGAAATGTAAAGCCTTGTCGTGCGTCAAACGGATGATGGGCGCCTGGATCGCCACGGCCAGGTTCGAGCGGCCGTTCGGGTTCGGCACCAGCACGGCCACGCACAGCAGGCCGGGCAGGAATTCCTCGTCGTCCAGCGCGTAGCCGTTGCGGCGCACCAATTCCAGTTCGCGTTCCAGCTTGACGGGATCCGTCTCCGTCTTGTCCGTAAAGCGCGTCAATTCCATGTGGCCCAGCAGGCGGCGCCGTTGCACGGGCGTCATTTGCGCCAGGAACAGCTTGCCGCTTGACGAGCAGTGGGCCGGTACGCGCGAACCGGGATGCAGGTAGAAGCGCAGCGGCGCCGCCGTTTCCACCCGGTCCAGGTACACCACTTCGCTGCCGCTGAAGGCCGTCAGGTTGCAGCTTTCGCCCACTTCCTCGACCAGCTGGCGCAAGACCATGCGGCGGGCGCCATGGAAAGTGTTGTTAATCAGCAGGTTCGACGCCAGGCGGCGCAGGCGCACGCCCGTGCTGTAGTGGCGGCCATCGCTTTCGCGCTGCAGCACGCCCACGCTTTCCAGCTGTTGCAGCATGCGGTGCAAGGTGGGCTTGGGCAGGCCCGTTTCTTCCACCAGCGCTTGCAGCGACAGCAACTGGTCTTTCTCGGCAATCACTTCCAGCAAGGCAAACAAACGCATCGTGGGCGTGTCGCCTTCCAGTTTTTCCGGCTCAAGTTTTGGGGATGAAATCATGTCCATGGTGGCCTCGGTTGGGTAGCGATGAGTGTTACTTCAGCTTATTTCATTTTCGAACTCAAATTGTACCGTTTCCTTGAAAATCTGTTTGACTTTTGATTCCTGAACGCTTAAATTGAATTGTATATCAAATTTCGGAACAAAATATACCGATTTTTAATAATTTACCGCAGTTCATCACCATAGACCAGGAGACACCCATGAATGACATGACCGAGCAAAAAGCCGCCGCCGCAGCCGCAGTAAATCCTCCCGCTTCTGTAGGCCCGCAAAAGATGACGCCTTCCGAAGCGTTCGTGGAAACCCTGGCCGCCAATGGCGTGACCGACATGTTCGGCATCATGGGCTCGGCCTTCATGGACCCGATGGACATCTTCGCGCCCGCCGGCATCCGTTTGATTCCCGTGGTGCACGAGCAGGGCGCCGGCCACATGGCCGACGGCTATGCCCGCGTCTCGGGCCGCCATGGCGTGGTCATCGGCCAGAACGGCCCCGGCATCAGCAATTGCGTCACGGCCATCGCCGCCGCCTATTGGGCGCATACCCCGGTCGTCATCATTACCCCTGAGACGGGCACCATGAGCATGGGCCTGGGCGGCTTTCAGGAAGCGAACCAGTTGCCGATGTTCGAAGAATTTACGAAATATCAAGGTCACGTCACCCATCCGGCCCGCATGGCCGAATACACGGGCCGCTGCTTCGACCGCGCCATGTCGGAAATGGGGCCGACGCAACTGAACATCCCGCGTGACTATTTCTACGGTGAAATCAAGACCGAGATTCCAAAGCCGAACCGCCTCGACCGTGGCGCCGGCGGCGAACAAAGCCTCAACGATGCGGCGGAATTGCTGGCGACGGCCAAGTTCCCCGTCATCATTTCCGGTGGCGGCGTGGTCATGGGTGACGCGATCGAGGAATGCAAGGCCCTGGCCGAGCGCCTCGGTGCGCCTGTCGTCAACAGCTACCTGCATAACGACTCCTTCCCCGCCAGCCATCCGCTGTGGTGCGGCCCGCTGGGCTACCAGGGGTCGAAAGCTGCCATGAAACTGATCGCCCAGGCCGACGTCGTCGTGGCCCTGGGTTCGCGCCTGGGACCGTTCGGCACCTTGCCGCAGCACGGCATGGATTACTGGCCGAAGAACGCCAAGATCATCCAGATCGATGCGGACAACAAGATGCTGGGTCTGGTGAAAAAGATTTCGGTGGGCATTTGCGGCGACGCCAAGGCCGCCGCGAAAGCCATCCTGGCGCGCCTGGATGGCAAGACCCTCGATTGCGACGCCACGCGCGACGAGCGCTATGCCACCGTGCAAGCGGAAAAGGCCGCGTGGGAAGAGGAATTGACGAACTGGACGCACGAGAAAGATGCGTACAGCCTGGACATGATCGAAGAGCAAAAGAAAGAACCGGGCAGCTATCTGCACCCGCGCCAGGTCTTGCGCGAGCTGGAAAAAGCCATGCCGGAAGACGTGATGGTCTCGACCGACATCGGCAACATCAACTCGGTGGCCAACAGCTATCTGCGCTTTGAAAAGCCGCGCAGCTTCTTTGCGGCGATGAGCTTTGGCAATTGCGGTTACGCGTTCCCGACCATCATCGGCGCGAAAGTGGCCGCACCGCACCGTCCGGCCGTGTCGTATGCGGGCGACGGCGCCTGGGGCATGAGCTTGATGGAAACCATGACGTGCGTGCGCCACAACATTCCCGTGACGGCCGTGGTGTTCCACAACCGCCAGTGGGGCGCGGAAAAGAAAAACCAGGTGGATTTCTATAACCGCCGTTTCGTCGCCGGTGAGCTCGACAACCAGAGCTTCGCGGAAATCGCGCGGGCCATGGGCGCCGAAGGCATCACGGTCGACAAGCTGGAAGACGTGGGTCCCGCGCTGAAAAAGGCCATCGACATGCAGATGAATGAAGGCAAGACGACGATCATCGAAATCATGTGCACGCGCGAACTGGGCGACCCGTTCCGCCGCGATGCGCTGAGCAAGCCGATCCGTCACCTGGACAAGTACAAAGACTACGTATAAGTCAACCAGCCTTTGAGAATTTGGGCTGTGACCAAATTCTCACAAATTGTCACGAAAGCATCATGATTTCATTAAAGAATACAAGGCGTCCCGTTTTTTGGATTATTTGATTTGACAAGGCCATGCTTAAGGCTTAAATTCAATAAAAGACAAAAAACGGAACGTAGCGTATCAAAAACGATTTACGGAGACCACCATGAACTACCCTGTACCACACACCGACGCCGTCACCACCGACTTTCTGCAAGCGTTCGGCGATGCCTGGAACCGCCACGATATCGACGCCCTGATGGCCGCCATGGCGGACGACTGCGAATTCCACGCCGTGGCCGGCCCTGACCTGCTGGGCAAGAGTTTCATCGGCCGCGATGCTGTGCGCGCCGGCTTCGAGCTGGCCTGGCAAACCTTCCCCGATGCGGCCTGGCTCAACCCCGAGCACTTCGTCAGCGGCCAGCGCGGCGTGACGGAGTCGACCTTTGCCGGCACCAAGGCGGACGGCACGCGCATCGAGGCGCGCATGGTCGACATTTTCACTTTCCGCGACGGCAAGATCGCCGTGAAGAATGCCTTCCGCAAGGATCGCCCACCCGTAGCTACCGCCAACAAAGCCGTCTAAGCCAGCACGTTCACCAGGAATGACCATGAACAAACCTGTCGACACCCCGCCTGGCGTAATGGGCAGCAACAGCACCGCCGCCCGCACGCCCTACGATCCCGCCTTCGATCCGCTGGTGGCCCAGCGCCCCGGCCATGGCAATGCCTACGCGCCCACCTACTGGATCGGCACGGCCGGCGAGCCGCCCGCCGACGACGGCCCCATCACGCATGACATCGACGTCGACGTGGCCATCATCGGCTCGGGTTTTACCGGTCTCAGCTGCGCGATCTTCCTGGCCCAGGAACACGGCATCAAGGCCACCGTGCTGGAAGCGAACCGGGTCAGCTGGGGCTGCAGCACGCGCAACGGCGGCCAGGCCCAGTGCACGACGGGCCGCCTGAAGCGCTCGCAGTGGATAGAGCGCTATGGGCTGGACACGGCCCTGAAACTGCACGCGGAAGTGTGCGACGCGATGGAAACGTTCAAGAAGATCACGGCCGACATCGATTGCGACCCGCAGCCGGGCGGCCACCTGTACATCGCCCACAAGGCGAAAGCCATGCCCGCGCTGGAAAAAGAAGCCAAGGTCATGCGCGAGATCTTCAAGTACGACGCCCGCATCCTCGACGCCGACACCGTCAAGCGCGAATTCGTCGATGACAAGGAAGCGGCCGGCGCGCTGCACGAGCCGGAAGGCATCGGCATCCATGCGGGCAAGCTGGCTTTCGGCTACCTGCGCAAGGCGCGCGCGCTGGGCGCCAAGGTGCATCCATCGAGCCCCGTGATGGGCTGGGAAACGCGCAACGGCGTGCATTATCTGCAAACGCCGGGCGGCGTGGTGCGCGCCCGATCCGTGGCCGTGGCCACGGGCGGCTACACCTCGCCCCATCTGCATCCGCAAGTGAAGAACCGCCTGCTGCCGATTTTGTCGAACTCGCTCGTCACGCGTCCATTGACCCCGGCGGAAATCGAGGCGTGCAACTTCCGCACCCACCAGGTGATTACGGATACGCGCATCTTGCGCCACTACTACCGCTTGATGCCGGATAACCGCGTGCAGATCGGCAGCCGCAGCGCCATCACGGGCGCCGACGCACCGGACGACAAATACAAACAGTCTTTGATCAACGATCTGCACCGCAAGTTCCCCGCGCTGACGGGCATCGCCATCGATTACTCGTGGTGGGGCTGGGTCGACGTCAGCCACGACATGATGCCGCGCATCGTGCAGCCGGACCCGAAGCAATCAATCTTTTACTCGCTCGGTTACGGTGGCAACGGCGTCATGTACTCGGCGCAGGCGGGCCGGCGCATGGCCGAACGCATCGCCGGCAAGGCCAGCGACACGGGCTTGCCGATCTTCAATTCGAAACTGCCGTACCCGAACATGATGGAACTGGTCGAATCGCAAGCGTTCGCCCCGTTCCGCCGCCTGGGCCAGCGCTTCCTGTACCGCTGGTATCACTTGAAGGATGAAGTTTTCTAAAAGCAGCACTGTAGTTCAAGTCGCCGCATGAGCTGGCATCAGACCGGCCAGCGGCGCCATCCGCAAGGATGTTACTGCCCGAACGTTCACACATAACAATAACTTGGAGTGAGACATGAACACATACACGAGCAAAACCCCGAGCAAAACCACGGCATTTTCAACGATGCGCCGCGCCGTCCTCGGCACCCTGGTGCTGGGCGTGGTCGCCGCGTCCAGCGGTACGGCCTTTGCGCAAGGCAAGGAAGTGACGATTGCCTACCAGGAAATCAACGGTCCTTTCCTGGTGGCCATCGCCAGCGGCGAAGTTGAGAAAACCACCGGCTATAAAATCAACTGGCGCAAGTTCGATTCGGGCGCCAAGGTGGCCACCGGCATGGCTTCCGGCGACGTGCAGATCGGCGTCATCGGTTCCAGCCCCCTGACGGCGGCCGTCAGCCGCGGCGTCGACTTGCAGCTGTTCTGGATCATCGACGATATCAATGAAGCCGAAGCGATGGTGGCCCGCAATGGCGCCGGCATCAGCAAGCCCACCGACTTGCGCGGCAAGAAGATCGCCGTGCCTTTCGTTTCCACCACGCACTTCCACACCATGTTTGCGCTGGAAACGTGGGGCATCAAGCCCACGGAAGTGAAATTGCTCAACATGCAGCCGAACCAGATCGCCGCCGCCTGGGAGCGGGGCGACATCGACGCCGCCTTCGTGTGGGACCCGGCCTTGAGCAAGCTCAAGCAAAACGGCAAGGTGCTGGTGACCTCTGGCGAACTGAGCAAGAAGGGCAAGGCCACGTTTGATGGCATGGCCGTCGAGCGCGCCTGGGGCGAAGCGAACGCGGACTTCATGGCCAAGTTCGTCAAGGTGATGGCCGCTGCCGACGCCGACTACCGCGCCAATCCCAAGGCCTGGACCGTCGATTCGCCGCAAGTGAAAGCCAACGTCAAGCATTCGGGCGCGGCCGCCAAGGACGTGGCCGCTTCCGTGGCCCTGTACGCCTATCCATCGCTGCAGGAACAGGCCTCGCCGGCCTGGCTCGGTGGCGGCGCGAAGGGCGGCGTGGCGCAAGCCTTGCTGGCCACGGCGCAATTTTTGAAGGGCGAAGGCAAGATCGATACCCTGGCAACAGATTACGCCAAATATGTGACACCCAGGTATGCACAGGCCGCCGGCCTGCTGAAGTAAACGTTGTGCGATGGCGCGCCTGCGGGCGCGCTGACTGAACAGATGCGTTGAACTGAAGTACTACCTATGCGGGGACATCATGGAAAATCTGTACGTCAAGGATGTCAGCGTGATTTATCCGGGCAAGACGGCCGGTGAACGCGTACATGCCTTAAATAATATCAACCTGACCATCAATAGCGGCGACTTCGTCGTCGCGCTGGGCGCCTCCGGTTGCGGCAAGACAACCTTGCTGAGCCTGATGGCGGGCTTTATCGCCCCGTCCAAGGGTGAAATCATGCTCGGCGACAACAAGGTGGAAGGACCGGGCGCCGACCGTGGCGTGGTGTTCCAGAAACATGCCTTGTTGCCATGGCTGAACGTGATGGAAAACGTGGAATTCGGCCTGAAGCTGCAAGGCGTGGCTAAAGCCGTGCGGCGCGAACAGGCGGCGAAAAATCTGGCGCTGGTGGGCTTGAGGGACTTTCACGACAATATGATTTATCAATTGTCGGGCGGCATGCAGCAAAGGGTGGGCATCGCCCGTGCCCTGACCAGCAATCCCGCCATGCTGCTGATGGATGAACCGATGGCGGCGCTCGACGCGCTGACGCGCGAAACCATCCAGGAATTGCTGCTCGATATCTGGGCCAAGTCCAGCACCATGTTCTTCTTCATTACCCACAGCGTCGACGAGGCGCTGTTCCTGGCGAACCGCCTGATCGTCATGTCGCCCCGTCCGGGCCGCATCACGCACACGTATGAACTCGATTTCAACAAGCGCTTCCTCGAATGCCGCGATGCGCGCGCCGTGAAATCGAGCCCCGACTTCATCAAGATGCGTGAAACAGTGCTCAACATCATTTATGGCGACGAGCGCGCAATGAACCAAGAGCGCGCCGTCAATAAAGAGCTGGAGGTGTCCCATGCATAGCCCATCCGTCGTGGGATTTCCTCCCACCACCGCCAAGCGCGCCGGCTTTTTTGCGCGCCTGTTCGCTCCCCGCTGCGCCATGCCCGGCGAAGCGTTCGGCGCGCCGGGGCAGGGCAATTCCAGCCGCATCGCCACCGTCACCGTCATCGCCGTGCTGCTGCTGTGGTTCGCCGTGACGGCCAGCGGCATGGTGAAACCCCTGTTCCTGCCGTCGCCGCAAGCCGTGTACGAGAAATTCATCATGGCGGCCACCACGGGTTTCGGCGGCGCCACCTTGTGGGAACACACGGTCGCCAGCCTGGTGCGCGTGTTCGGCGCCTTTGGCCTGGCCTGCCTGTTGGCCATCCCGATCGGCGTGATGATGGGCGTCAATCGCGTGGCACGCGGCATCTTCGATCCCTTGATCGAGTTCTACCGTCCGCTGCCGCCCCTTGCTTACTTGCCACTGGTCATCATCTGGTTCGGCATCGGCGAATTCTCGAAGGTCTACCTGATCTTCCTGGCCATCTTCGCGCCAATGGCGATCGCGGCCCGCGCCGGCGTCAGCTCGGTGTCGCTGGAGCAAATCCACGCGGCTTACTCGATGGGCGCCACGCGTTTTCAGGTGATCGTGCACGTGATCTTGCGTGCCGCGATTCCGGAAATCCTCACCGGCATGCGCATCGGCATCGGCGTGGGCTGGACCACCCTGGTGGCGGGCGAGATGGTGGCAGCCACGCGCGGCCTCGGCTACATGGTGCTGAGCGCTTCCGAGTTCCTCGCCAGCGATGTGGTGATCATGGGCATCATCGTGATCGGTTTCTTTGCTTTCCTGTTTGATTTGATGATGCGCTACCTCGAACGTACCCTCGTGCCATGGAAGGGCAAGGTGTAAGACGTTCCCGGGAGCGGCGCGCACGCCACAAGTGTTGCCGCTGCTCCCACTTTTAACCGCCATACCCCGTACCTATCCTCCAGCGCGCTTGCCCCCTGGCTGCCGCGCCGGGCCGCTGCATTTCCAGATTGACTTATGGGATGCAGCCAACCAGACTGATTTGATGATGTATCGATGCTGCTTGACGGTGTTGCTCAAATAAAACAAAGCCGCGCGGCAGTCACCCGCCGCCGCAGGCCAGGGCGCACCGAGCTTCAGATATTACTAGGAGACAAAAATGATTAGCGACAACCATAACAACACGGGCTTGCAGCACTCGCTGAAGCAACGCCACATGAGCATGATCGCCATTGGCGGCGTGATCGGTGCCGGCCTTTTTGTCGGCAGCGGCGTCATCGCCAAGGCCGCCGGCCCGGCCGCCATCCTTTCCTTCTTGCTCACGGGCGGCCTGGTCGTCCTGATCATGCGCATGCTGGGCGAGCTGGCCTCGTCCCTGCCCGTGGTCGGCTCCTTCTATGAATATGCGCGCCTGGCCTTCGACGACAAGCCGAAAGTGTCGAAATTCCTCGGCTTCATGAGCGGCTGGATGTACTGGTATTTCTGGGTCGTCGTCGTCGCCCTGGAAGCCATCGCCGGCGCCAAGCTGGTCAACTTCTGGCTGCCCGACGTGCCATCGTGGGCTATCAGCCTGGTGCTGCTTGTCTCCATGACCGTGCTCAACCTGTTTTCCGTCAAGGCCTTCGGTGAATTCGAGTTCTGGTTCGCCTCGATCAAGGTGGTCGCCATCGTCGTTTTCCTGTTTGTCGGTGCCCTGTTCATCACGGGCAGCTTGCCCAACAGCATCCCGACCCTGGGCTTTTTGACCAGCAACGGTGGCTTCATGCCGCACGGCTGGGGACCGGTACTGAGTGGCGCCGTCGCCGCCACGGCCTTTTATTCGGGCGCCGAAATCGTCACCATCGCGGCCGCCGAAACGTCGGACCCGGCCAAGGCCATCGCCCGCGCCACCAATTCCGTCATCACGCGCGTGCTGATGTTTTATGTGGGGTCCATGTTTGTCGTCGTCTGCATCGTGCCCTGGGATTCGCCAGCTATCGCCACGCCTTTCGTCAGCGCCTTGAAAGTGATGAACATCCCGTACGCGGCCCACATCATGAACGCCATCATCCTGACGGCCGTGCTGTCGGCCTTGAATTCCAGCCTGTACGCCTCGTCGCGCATGATCTTTGCGCTGACGCGCCGCGGCGATGCCCCCACGGGCCTGGTCAAGCTGAGCAAGAATGGCGTGCCCATTCGCGCCATCCTGTTCAGCACCTTGTTCGCTTACTTCGCCATTGCCGTATCGTATGTGTCGGCCGACCTGGTGTTCCCCTTCATCGTCAATTCCTACGGCATCTTGATCCTGTTTGTGTACCTGCTGATTGCGATATCTCAATTGCGCCTGCGCCGCCGCCTGGAACGCGAATGTCCGGAACGCATCAAGGTACGCATGTGGCTGTTTCCCTACCTGACGTATTTCACCATCATCGCCATGCTGGTGATCCTCGGCGCCATGAGCGTGTCGTCCGATACGGAGCAGCGCGTGTCGTTCTGGTTCGGCCTGTTGAGCGTGGTCATCATGAGCGTCATGTACTACATCAAGAAGCTGGTCAACGATGACCGCAATGGCGGTGAAGCGGCCGACACCAAAGTGGAGCTCAAACATGTCTGACACGACCTTGTTGCCCGCAGGCCGACGCCGCTTCCTGCGCACGACGGCCGCCCTGGGCGCCGCCGCCGCTGCCGTAGTTCGGCCTGGGCCGGCGCTTGCTGCCTCCGTCACTTTGCCGTTTGAGAATGGCGAGCGCGAACTGGTGGCCTTCCCGCAAAAGCGCCCGCTGATCCTGCTGACCAGCCGTCCGCCCCAGCTGGAAACGCCGTTCAGCGTCTTCAATGAAGGCGCGATTACCCCCAATGACGCGTTTTTCGTGCGTTATCACTGGAGCGGCTTGCCCACCAGCATCGATGGTGACAGCTACCGCCTGCGTATCGGTGGCCTGGTCAAAACGCCTTTGGCGCTGTCGCTGGCGGAACTGAAACAGCTGGCCGAACCCGTCGACGTGGTAGCCGTGACGCAATGCTCGGGCAATAGCCGCGGTTTCTTTGCCCCGCGCGCGAACGGCGGGCAGCTGGGCAATGGCGCCATGGGCAATGCCCGCTGGACGGGGATACCCCTGAAAACCGTGCTGGAAAAGGCGGGTATTGCGGCCAGCGCCGTGCAAGTGGCTTTCAATGGCCTGGAAACGCCGCCCGTGGGCGACGGTCCCGACTTTCAAAAAGCCTTGTCCGTCGAGCACATCATGGCCGGCGACGTACTGCTGGCCTGGGCCATGAATGGCGAGGACATTCCTTTCCTCAACGGCTATCCGCTGCGCCTGATCGTGCCAGGCTATTACGGCACTTACTGGGTCAAGCACCTGAGCGACATCACGGTGCTGGACAAGCCCTTCGACGGTTTCTGGATGAGCACGGGCTACCGCATCCCCGATAACGGTTCCGGTTTCATCGAGCCGGGCGCGCCCGTCGGCAAGACGACGCCCATCAGCCGCCTCAACGTGCGCTCCTTCATTACCAGCGTGCAAGATGGCGCGCAAGTCAAGGCGGGGCGCGACCTGGCCCTGCGCGGCATCGCCTTCGACAGCGGCCATGGCATCAGCGAGGTAGCCGTGTCGTCTGACGGCGGGCAAAGTTGGCAGGAAGCAAAGCTGGGCAAGGACCTGGGGCGTTTCTCGTTCCGCGAGTGGACTACCGTGCTGAAAGCGCCGCGCAAGGGCAAGCATGTGCTGATGGTGCGCGCCGTCAACCGCATCGGCCAGAGCCAACCGATGAAAGCCCTGTGGAATCCCATGGGTTATATGCGCAACGTGGTGGAAACCACGCGCATCCAGGCAGTGTGAGGAGAATCATATGAAGATATTATTTGCCGCGCTGGCATTGTCGGCGGCGGGCGGCGCGTGCGCGCTGGAAATCCACTTGCCGCCGGAAACAGCGACCTACAAAGCCAGCGAATTGCCCGGCTACCAGCTGCTGCAGCGCAACTGCATGACGTGCCACGCGGCCCAGTATGCATCGAGCCAGCCGCCTGCCTCGCCGCGCGCGTATTGGGAAGCGACCGTCAAGAAGATGAAAAAACCGTTCGGCGCGCAGTTTGACGACGCGGACATGCCGGCCATGGTCGATTACCTGGTGAAAACCTATGGCGTGGAGCGGGGCGCCGCAGTACCTGCCGCGGCCGTCGCCAAACCCGTGGCAGCCGCTGTCCCGGCCGCCAGCGGCAAGGATGTCAAAACCTTGCTGGCGGCGAATGGCTGCATGGCATGCCACGCCCTCGACCAGAAGGTGGTTGGCCCCGGCTTTGCGGAAGTGGCAGCCAGATACAAGGGCAAGGACGGTGTCTCTGCCGTGGCGGCCAACATCCGCAGCGGCGGCGCCGGCAAATGGGGCCCCGTGCCCATGCCGCCCTTCAGCCAGCTCAGTGTAACTGAGGCGGCAAGCCTGGCGAAGTATGTGCTGAACAGATAAGTTCATCCTTGTCGCCGTTTTGCCGTGCGAAGGCGCATCTTTGCGTGCCGGACGCGCGGCAACCCCGTAATACCACTTGCCACCGCTCGCCCTGCGCGGTATTGCCCGCTGCCATCCTGCAGCGGTCTTCTTTTTACTTCCCTCATTCGCCGCCGCATCGCTTGACTATGCAGTGATTGCCCGCACTGGTATTGCAAAAAACGCCACTGCATAAAACCACTTGACTACCAATTTTCGGCGTCGCATTCTCTGTGCAGAAAGCCGATGCTTCGCTGCGCTTTCTTTACGTACAACATAAAAAGCTACTTCGATAGTTTTCGTATAACGTTCAGGAGACAATGTGAAGACACGGCAATCAAGTCGGCTGGCTACGCCATTCATGGCTGGCCTGCTGGGCAGCGCGCTGCTCGCTTGCGGCGGCAATTCCACCACCGAACCCCCATCGACCCTGCTGGCTACGACCACCGCCAGCGACAGTTGCGCGGCCTGGATCGCCGGCGCCGTCTACACGGCAGGGCAGTGCGCCGTCTACGACGGCAAGGTCTACCGCGCCAAATGGTGGGTGAAGGGCACGGCGCCGAGCAACGACCAATGGGGACCGTGGAGCCTCGATACCACCACACCGACCCCGACACCAACGCCCACCCCGACACCGACACCGACACCGACACCAGGCGTGCCCACCAGGGCCCAGGCCGAGGCCAACGAGGCGGCGCTGACGAATAACGATTTCTTCCGCAAGGTCAAGTCCTCGATCCGCACCCTGGGCAATACGGCCGTCGAGGCCGTGCAACCTGGCCTGGCCGGCAATCCGCTCAACGTCAAGCGCGTCGAACGCCTGCTGCCGGCGGCGAAATGGGATTACTATTTTTCCGCGCGCGACGCCAGCTACACCTACCTGCGCTTCCTGCAAGCCGTGGCCAAGTTCCCCGCCGTGTGCGATGACTACAGCGACGGACGCAATGCGGATGCCATCTGCCGCCACAGCCTGGCCACCATGTTCGCCCATTTCGGGCAGGAAACGGGCGACCATAACGCCAGCAGCCCTCTGCCGCAATGGCGCCAGGGCTTGAAGTATTTGCGCGAGCTGGGCTGCGACGAGACGGGCGCCGGCTGCGGCTACAACATCGAGTGCGCCGATCCCGTCTTCAACAAGGTGTGGACGTGCGGCAAGAATGCCGATGGCAGCTTCAAGAAGTATTTCGGCCGCGGCGCCAAGCAGCTTTCCTACAACTACAACTACGGTCCCTTCTCGCAAGCCATGCATGACGGCGACCAGTCCGTGCTGCTGAAGAACCCGGATCTCGTGGCCTCGACCTGGCTGAACCTGGCGTCGGCCACGTTCTTCTTTGTCTATCCGCAACCACCAAAACCATCGATGCTGCATGTGCTCGACGGCACGTGGGTGCCGAACGCGGCCGATACGACGGCGGGCGCGGGCAATAACTTTGCCACCACCATCATGATCATCAATGCCGAGTGCGGGCAGGGCACGGAAAAACAGGCTGCGCAAAACCGCATCGATTACTACAAGCAATTTGCCGCCGACATGGGTTGGGACTATTCCGGCGAACAATTGTCTTGCGCCAACATGCAGCGCTTCACCCCGGCCAGTTCCGCTTCCTACAACATCTATTGGGAAAAGAACTGGAGCGCCGGTGGCGACAACCAATGCCAGCTGGTCAGCTATCAAACCCCGTACAGCGCCTTGCTGGCCGGGAACTACGTGAAATGCGTGGAAGCCAACTGGAATGTGAAGTTGCAATAAAGCAAGTGCAGGAAAGCCAGCCGGGGATCACAGTTGACAAGAGCCCCTTGAGGGGCCTGCAACAAGCTCACAATGTACAACCATAACGGAGACCCATACCACATGAAATCGAATGCATTATTGATGGCCTTGCTCGGCGGCGTGCTCGTCGCTTGCGGCGGCGGCCAGGAAGGCACGACCGCCACGCCAAACACCTTGCTGGCCGCCGTCGAAGCGTGCGCCGTCTGGGATGCCGCCACCGTCTACACGGGCGGCCAGTGCGTGCTTTACCAGGGCGTTACCTACAAGGCCAAGTGGTGGACGCAGGGCAATGTTCCCAGCGCTACCGACCAGTGGGGTCCGTGGGCCGTGACGGATACGCCGACACCAACGCCGACACCAACTCCAACGCCAACGCCAACTCCAACTCCAACTCCAACTCCGACACCGACACCGACACCGACACCCACGCCCACGGCTTGCCGTCCGGACGGCTTGATCTCGGCCGTGCCGAATGTGCCGTATTGCAAGGTGTACGACGCGAATGGCCGCGAAGTGCTGGGTAATGGCTTGAACCGGCGCATCGTCGGCTATTTCGCCAGCTGGCGCACGGGCGTCGATGGCAGTCCTACGTATCTGGTGAACAACCTGCCGTGGGACAAGATCACCCACCTGAACTATGCGTTTGCCTCCGTCGACCCGGCCACCTCGAAGATCGCCATCGGCAGCGGCACGGCCAATCCTGACACGGGCCTGACCTGGCCCAACGTGCCGGCGGCGGCCATGGACCCGTCCCTGCCGTACAAGGGCCACTTCAACTTGCTGGCGCAATACAAGAAGAAGTATCCGGGCGTGAAACTGATGATTTCCGTGGGTGGCTGGGCTGGCAGCGGCGGCTTCTACACGGCCACGACGAATGCGGACGGCAGCGTCAACACGGCCGGCATCAATACGCTGGCCGATTCCATGGTGGCGTTCGTGCGCCAATACAACTTCTTCGATGGCGTCGATGTCGATTACGAACACCCGACCACCAACAATGAAGCGGGTAATCCGAACGACTTCGCCGTCTCGAAACCGCGCCTGGCGGGTCTGATGACGAGCTACAACGTGCTGCTGAAAGTGCTGCGCCAGAAGCTCGACGAAGCGGCGGTGCAGGACAATAAATACTATCTGCTCACCATCGCCGGTTCCGCCTCGGGCTGGGTCTTGCGCGGCGAGGAAAATATGTCGGGATTGAAATATCTCGATTACGCCAGCCTGATGTCGTACGACTTGCACGGCGCGTGGAACCAGTATGTGGGGCCGAACGCGGCGCTGTTTGACGACGGCAACGATGGCGAACTGCGTGCCGGCAACGCCTACCAGTACCAGAATATCGGTTACCTGAATACGGACTGGGCCTATCGCTACTACCGTGGCGCCATGCAGGCGGGACGCATCAATATCGGCGTGCCGTTCTATACGCGGGGCTGGAAGGACGTGACGGGCGGCACGAACGGCCTGTGGGGCACGACGCCACTGATCAGCTCCACCATCACCTGCGCCGGCACCAAGACGTGCGGCACGGGCGCCACCGGCATCGACAACGTGTGGTTCGACCTCGATACGCAAGGCAAGCCCACGCCGGGCGGTGGCAACCCCATCTGGCATGCGCTGAACTTGCAGAACGGCATCGTGCCGAGCTACCTCGATGCGTATAAAGTCACGGACAAGGCGCTGGTAGGCACCTATGTGCCGTACTACAGCAGCACCATGGTGGCGCCGTGGCTGTGGAATGCGAGCAAAAAAGTGTTCATTTCCACGGAAACCACGCAGTCGATCGCGGCCAAGGCCCAGTACATCGTCAACAACAATATCGGCGGCGTGATGATCTGGGAAATGGCGGGCGACTATGCCTGGGATGCCACGCGCAATGGCGGCAAGGGCGAGTATTTCATGGGCACCACCCTGACGGACGTGCTGTACCAGGCCTTCCGCACGGCTGGCGTGTATGGCAACAAGCGCGCCGAAATTGCCATGCCGGGCACGGCGGCCAACGTCAGCATCACCCTCGGTGGCTGGAAGCTGGGCGACAACAACTTCCCCATCAACCCGGTGATGACGGTGAAGAACAACACCACGTCGACCCTGCCCGGCGGCACCGTGGTGGAGTTCGATTATCCCGTCTCGGCGCCATCGGACATGAGCGACCAGTCCGGCTTTGGCTTGACGGTGATTAATGCGGGCTACACGGGGCCGAACAATATCGGCGGCTTCACGAAGAACTACAATCGGGCCCGCTTTGCGATTCCTGCCTGGCAATCGCTGGCGCCGGGCGGCTCCGTGGTGCTGACATTGAATTACCGCTTGCCGATCTCGGGACCGGCCAACTACACGGTCACCGTGGGCGGCACCAAGTATGCGCTGACGCAAGAGTACCCGGAATTGCCGGTGGCATTACCGTAAGGCGATGATACGGTAGTGTCAACAGGGAAGGGCGGAACCGCGGTTCCACCCTTTTTAGTTTTTACCGCTGATCCCGGTTAGAACCAGGTTTCCACCTGGAAACCGTAAGAGGTGCCGCTGGTATTGTTGTTGTAGATCGGGCCGCCGTTGTTCGACGCATTGACCGAGGCGGTGGCCGCATCGTTCCATTTGCCGTACGTCACAAAAGCGCGCAGTTCAGGACGCGACCACAGGCCAGGACCGGCGGAGATCGTCGGTGCGATGGTCAGCTTGGTCAAACGCTTGGCCGGCAAGCCGCCCGCTTGCGTCACGCGATCCGTGCCCAGTTCGCCCACCAGCTTGAAGTTGTCGGTGAACGCGTACACGGGACGCACGCCAACCGAGGTCCAGGTCGAGGAACCATTGGCATTCGACTCGTCTTTTTGCCACAGGGCGACGAATTCCATGCCGAAGTTGGCCATCGGCTGGATCGCCATGTCATTGAAGATGCGCGTGCGCTTGCGGTCCGAACCGTAGCCGGTGTCGCCCGAGGCGCCGAACTGGCCGTTGCCCGCACCGCCGACACCAGGACCGACGCCGTACTGCACGCCGAAGGTATTGCCGCCGCCGAAGACTTTCGCTTGACGGTGGAATGCCGACAGCTGCCAGCCGTTATTGCGCTTGCCCAGAATGGCATCATCCTTGCCTTCGCCGATGATGTAGGTCGCGGCCAGATCCAGCGTGCCATTGGTGTTGACAGGAATTTCACCGTAGATGAAGTTCTGGCGTACGGCAGATTTGGTGCCCAGGTAGGAACCCGGTACGCCGCTGCGCGTGCCTTTGTCGTCATCGCGCTGGGCGATATCGTTGTCCTTGAAGAAGGCATACGAGAATTTACCCGGACCCGCAGGAATACGGTCCAGGCCGGCGCCCGTGCCGTTCATATTGATGTACTGCAGATCCAGCATGTGGATGTCAGGACGGTAGTAGAAGCGTTTACCGATCCAGGCCGTGCCGCCGTTCAGGAAGTCGAGTCCTTGCGCTTCGACATAGGCCTTGACGATACCCAGCTTGTTGTCGCCGAAATCGGAATTCGGTGCGTAGGCGTTGACCCAGATGGTTGCCAGGTAGTTCACGCCGCCGGACTTGGCGACGGACTTGGTGTAGCCGAATTCCGTGTAGGCGTCGCACTCATTGCCCAGACGGTATTTCATGGTATTGCCACCCAGGCCGAAGCAGCCTTGCGAACCGCCACCGCCGGAGGTGTTGCTGCCGGCGCCGGCGCGCAGGTAGCCGTGGAAGCCTTCGGCATCGCCTGGGTACATGGGATCGGCCATGGCGGAAGCGCTGGCGATGGCCAGGAGCAGGGCAGGTAAGATTTTCAATGCAGTACGGTTCATGCGGTCTCCAGAAGAATGTAGGTGGTAGCGCTGGCGCCCCGGAGGACGGCCATCGCATACGGTCTAATGCCGAAAACTAAGTCTAGCAGCGCTTTTTTAAGCACCCTGATACAAAACAGACAAGTGACGATACTTTCTTTCAGAGTGTTGTTTTTACTGCATATCGATACTCTCGCGCATAGTGGGCCTGCAAAAGAGTATCGAATTGCGGTTTTGAAGTATCAGAAAGTATCAAAGTCCGGTGCTACATTGTGGTCGTGGTGCCAAGTATCTGAGCATTGCCAACGACAAAAAACACTGGAGACACACAATGAAACGTTCCGCCATTGCCGCGCTGTGCGCCGGCGCCTTCTGCTTCGCTTCGCCCGCCTTTGCCGCCACCGACCTGGTCATCGCCACCGTCAACAACGGCCACATGATCGAAATGCAAAAGCTCAGCAAGTTCTTCGAGCAAGCCAATCCCGACATCAAGCTCAAATGGGTGACCCTGGAAGAGGGCGTCTTGCGCCAGCGCATGACCACCGATATCGCCACCAAGGGCGGCCAGTTCGACGTGATGACCATCGGCCTGTATGAAACGCCCATCTGGGGCAAGAAAAACTGGTTGATCCCCATCAAGCCGGACGCCAAATACGATATCGACGACTTGCTGCCCGCCATCCGCGAGGGCCTGTCCGGCGATGGCAAGCTGTACGCGTCGCCGTTCTATGGCGAAAGCTCGATGATCATGTACCGCAGCGACCTGGTGAAAAAGGCCGGCGTGACGATCGAGGACCGCCCCAGCTGGAACCAGTTGCGCGACGTGGCGGCCAAGCTGCACGATCCGGCCAACGGCGTGTACGGCATTTGCCTGCGCGGCAAGCCGGGCTGGGGCGACAACATGGCCCTGATCACCACCATGGCCAATTCCTATGGCGGCCAGCTGTTCGACATGCAATGGAAGCCGCAATTTACCAGCAAGCCGTGGAAGGATGCGGTCACCATGTATGTCGACCTGATGAAGAAATACGGCCCGCCGGGCGCAGCCGCCAACAGCTTCAATGAAAACCTGGCGCTGTTCAACCAGGGCAAGTGCGGCATCTGGATCGACGCGACGATTGCCGCCTCCTTCATCACGGACCCCAAGCAAAGCAAGGTGGCCGACAAGGTGGCGTTCGCCCAGTCGCCCATCGGCGTGACGGAGCGGGGCGCCAACTGGCTGTGGATCTGGTCGCTCGCCATACCCGCGAGTTCGAAGCACCCGAATGAAGCGCAGCGCTTCATCAACTGGGCCACGTCGCCCGATTACGTGAAACTGGTGGCCAAGGAAACGAGCTGGGCCAACGTGCCGACGGGCACGCGCAAGTCGACGTATGCCAGTCCCGAGTTCCAGAAAGTGGCGAAATTCGCCGCCGCCGAAGGCAAGGCACTGGCCACCACGCGCGCCGTGCAAAGCACCTTGCCGCCGTCGCCTTACGTGGGTGTGCAATTTGCGTCGATTCCCGAATTCCAGGTGATCGGCGTGGCGGCCGGCCAGCAGATGGCGGCAGCGCTGCTGGGCAAGGTGACGGTGGACCAGGCGCTGGAATTGTCGCAGCAGACGGCGGAAAGAGAAATGCGTAAAGGCGGCTATTACAAGTAAGAGGATAGCCTGACCAAACCTACTGCGCGTCGCGCTTTGCGGCCGGCGATGCTCACCGTACTAGAGTACGGTTGCGCTTCTCGGCCACAAATCACTGCCGCTCGCTACGGTTTTGTCAGGCATCTATGCTGTGCTGTCTGGTTTGTAAAACAGGTGACGTGGCTGGTCTTGCTATTGCGTCAGATCAATCACTCACCTCACGTCCCAAGAGAAATCCTATGAAACGCATTATCCCCCGGACTTTGCTGACACCGGCCGTGGTCGCCGTCTCCGTCATTTCCGTGATTCCGTTGTTGATCACGCTGTATTACGCGTTCGTGCGCTATTCCATGCTCGATCCGAGCGGCCATCCTTTCCATGGCCTGGCCAATTTTCACTTTTTCTTTACCGATGCCTCGTTCCTGCCCGCCTTGCAGAACACTTTTACTCTGCTGTTTTCCGTCATGCTGATCACCGTGGTGCTGGACACGGCGCTGGGGCTGCTGATCAATGAAGCGTTCCCGGGGCGCGCCATCGTGCGCGTGCTGCTGATTTCGCCGTTTCTCGTCATGCCGGCCGTGAATGCGCTGATGTGGAAAAACATGCTGCTCAACCCGATCTACGGCCTGTTCGCGCAGATCAGCCTGTTCTTTGGCGCCACGCCCGTCGACTGGCTGTCGGCCCACCCCCTGTTTTCCATCATCATGATGGTCTCGTGGCAATGGCTGCCATTTGCCTGCCTGATCTTCATGACGGCCCTGCAATCGATGGACCGCGAGCAGCTGGAAGCGGCGCGCATGGATGGCGCCACCTATCTGCAGCAGTTGCGCTACCTCTACATTCCCCACCTGGGCCGCGCCGTCTCGGTGGTGCTGATGATCGAGATGATCTTCCTGTTGTCGATCTTTGCGGAAATCTTCACCACCACGGGCGGCGGTCCCGGCTTCGACACGACCACCATCACCTTCATGATTTATCAACAGGCACTGCTGTCGTATGACGTGGGAGCGGCCTCGGCCGGTGCGCTGTTTGCCGTGCTCATCGCCAACATCGCCGCCTTCTTCCTGATGCGCGTCATCGGCAAGAATCTGTCGAAATAAGGAGACCTTGATGCATAGCAAACTCAATTTGTATGGCCGCACGGCCGCCGCCTGGCTGTGCGCGCTGCTGCTGTTCTTTCCCATCTTCTGGCTGGGCCTGATGGCCTTCAAGACGGAAGGGCAAGCCATTTCCACGCCACCGCTGCTGTTCTTCACACCCACACTCGACAGCTTCCGCGAAGTGCTGGCGCGCGACAATTACTTTGGCTACGCCTGGAACTCGCTGTTTACCAGCGTGGTGTCGACGGCCATAGGCCTCCTGATCGCCATTCCGGCCGCGTATTCGATGGCTTTCTTTCCCACGAGCGGCACTATCGGCTTGCTGAAATTCATGCTCAGCTCGCGCTACATGCCCGGCGTGGGCGCCTTGATGCCGATCTATATCTGCTACCAGTATTTCGGCCTGCTCGACACGCGCATCGGCCTGACCATCATGTTCATGCTGATGAATTTGCCCATCATGATCTGGCTGCTGTACACCAGCATGAAGGAGCTGCCGCGCGAAATCCTGGAAGCGTCGCGCATGGATGGCGCCACCGTGTGGGATGAATTCCGCCACGTCGTGCTGCCCCTGTCCGTGGGCGGCATCGCTTCCACTGCCCTGGTGTGCATGGTGTGGTCGTGGAATGAATCGTTCTGGTCGCTGAACCTGGGCGCTTCCAATGCGGGCACCCTGGCCTGGCTGATCGCCTCGTATTCCAGCCCGGAAGGACTCTTCTGGGCGAAATTGTCGGCCGCTTCGCTGATGGCCATCGCGCCCATCATGGCGCTGGGCTGGTTTTGCCAGAAACAACTCGTGCAAGGCATGACCTTTGGCGCTGTTAAGTAAACATTATTGGATGACATCATGGCTTACCTTCAACTGAGCAATATCGAGAAATTCTTTGGCGAACACCGCGCCATCAAGGGCATCGACCTGGACATCCAACAAGGCGAATTCGTCGTCTTCGTGGGGCCGTCAGGTTGCGGAAAATCAACCCTACTGCGCCTGATCGCGGGCCTGGAGCCGATCGACGACGGCAAGCTGTCGCTCGACGGGCGCGACATCACGAATCTGCCGTCGTCCAAGCGCGACCTGGCAATGGTGTTCCAGTCGTATGCGCTGTACCCGCACATGACGGTGTTCCAGAACATGTCGTTCGCGCTGAAGCTGGCCGGCGTCGATCCTGCCATCATCCGCGAGAAAGTCGACAAGGCGGCCGCCATCCTCGACCTGGGGAAATACCTGGAGCGCACGCCGAAGGAGCTGTCTGGCGGCCAGCGCCAGCGCGTGGCCATCGGCCGCGCCATCGTGCGCGACCCGAAGGTGTTTTTGTTCGATGAACCGCTGTCGAACCTCGACGCGGCCCTGCGCGTGCAGACGCGCATCGAGATCGCCAAGCTGCACCGCGAGCTGGGCGCCACCACCATCTATGTCACGCACGACCAGGTGGAAGCGATGACTCTGGCCGACCGCGTGGTGGTGCTGCGCGACGGGCAGATCGAGCAGCATGGCTCGCCATTGGAACTGTATGACCGCCCCGCCAATCGCTTTGTCGCGCAATTCATCGGCACGCCCAGCATGAACGTGGTGCCCGCCGATGCGGCGCCGCAGTTGCTGACGCAGGCGGGCAGCGCGGCACAGGCCGACGGTTTTGTCGGCATTCGCCCCGAGCACGTGCACCTGGGGGCGGCGCAGCCGGGCAGCGTGCCCGTCACCGTCGACCTGGTGGAATCGCTGGGCGTGGAAACGCTGACCTATGTGCGCTTGCCGAACAATGTGCAAGTAGTCTCGCGCGGTGCCGAGCGCAGCAGCCTGCAGCCGGGCCAGCAGACGCACCTGACCTTCGAGCCGGGTTTCGTGCATTATTTTGACCGCGCCGGCAAGACCTATGCGGCAGCGAAAGGAGGGCTGTAATGGACGCCATCGCATTGAACCAGGCGAATCTGGCGCAGCTGCCAGCCAACGTTGCCGTGCCCGCGTATGCGCGCGGCGCCCACGTGGCCAGCATCGTGCATATCGGCGTGGGCGGCTTTTTCCGTGCCCACCAGGCCGTGTACCTCGACGATTTGCTGGCCTTGCCCGGCAATGAGCAATGGGGCTATTGCGGCGTGGGCTTGCTGCCGCATGATGCGGCCATGCGCGACGCCATGCAGGCGCAGGACGAGCTGTACACGGTGGTCGAGCGCAGCGCGGCCGGCGACTCGGCGCGCATCATCGGCAGCATCGGCGAGTATCTGTATGCGCCCGACGAGCCGCAAGCCGTGCTGGAAAAGCTGGCCGACCCTGGCACGCGCATCGTCGCGCTGACCATCACCGAGGGCGGCTACTATGTCAACCAGGGTACGGGCGAGTTTGACGCCGGTCATGCCGATATCGTGCATGAACTGGCGCACCCGCAGGCGCCGCGCTGCTCGTTCGGCTACCTGGCCGCCGCCCTGGCCCTGCGCCACCAGCGGGGACTGGCGCCGTTTACCATCATGTCCTGCGATAACCTGCAAAACAATGGCGACGTGGCGCGCACGATGCTGCTGGCCTTTGTCGCTCTGCGCGACGGGGAACTGGCGCGCTGGCTGGCCACGCATGGCAGCTTCCCCAACAGCATGGTCGACCGCATCACGCCAGCCACCACCGATGAACACCGGGCGCTGCTGCGCGACAGCTTTGGCATCATCGATGCCTGGCCCGTGGTGTGCGAACCGTTCCGCCAGTGGGTCATCGAAGACGAATTCCCGCACGGCCGGCCGGCCTGGGAAAAGGTGGGCGCGCAGATGACGCACGACGTGCTGCCGTATGAAAAGATGAAGCTGCGCCTCTTGAATGCCAGCCACCAAGCCCTGTGCTACATTGGCATGCAGCTCGGTTACACGTATGCGCATGAGGCGATGGCCGACCCTGGCATCCGCCAGCTCGTGCGGCGCATGATGGATGACGAGGTCACGCCTCTGCTCGACGAAGTGGAGGGCATAGCCCTGGACAGCTACAAAGACACCCTGATCGAGCGCTTCTCGAATCCGGCCGTGTGCGACCAGCTGGTGCGCATCGGCACGGAAGGTTCGGCGCGCATCCCGAAATTCGTGCTGCCATCCGTGCGCGAAGCGCTGGCCCGGGGTGGCGCCATCACGCTGCTGGCCTTCACGGTGGCGTGCTGGTTCCGTTACCTGGAAGGCCACGACGAGCAGGGACGCGAGATGCCACTGAACGACCCGTATGCGGCGCGCCTGCGCGCGCTGGCGCTGCAAGGCGGGGCGGACGCTACGGCGCTGCTGTCCCTGCGCGAGCTGTTCGGCGACCTCTGCGACACGCCCCCGTTCACGCAGGCGGTGGGCGAGGCGCTGGCCAGCCTGTATGGGCTGGGTGCGCGCGCGGCGCTGGAACAGAGCGTGGCCTGACGGGGAGGGCGCGCCATGCCACGCAAAGCCGATGCTGTCTTGCCGCAGATGGAGCTGGAACAGCAGCGCGACGCCACGCCCGGCTTCGAGCCGAAAGGCAGTTTCGGCTTCATCCGCTACCTGGAGCACGGCTTTCCAAATGCGCTGGTGCGCTGGCACTATCACGACGAGTACGAACTGCACCTGATCGTCGAGACGAGCGGCAAGGTTTTTGTTGGCGACTACATCGGCCAGTTCACGCCCGGCCACCTGGTGTTGACGGGGCCGCGCGTGCCGCACAACTGGGTCTCGCTCGACACGCCGCCCGAAGGCGTGGCCTTGCGCGACATGGTGATCCAGTTTTCGCATGCGCCGCTCGCTTCGATGGCCGCCGTCATCCCGGAGTTGAAAGGGATTTTCCCGTTGCTGCAGCGCGCCTTGCACGGCGTGGAGTTTTTTGGCGTCAGCGAGCAGTCGCTGCGGCGCTTCCAGCGCATCCGCGACAGCAGCGGCCTGCCGCGCTTCATCGAATTTTTGACACTGCTGGGGGAACTGGCGCAGACCAGCGATTACCAATTGCTGTCGACGGTGCCGATGCAGTCGAGCGACGACGACGTGGCCCTGGCGCGCATCAGTTCGGCCATCAACTTCATCGTGCACAATTACAGCAGCCAGTTTTCGCTGAAACAACTGGCCGAGCAGGTGGACATGCCCGAGCGGACGTTTTCGCGCTTCTTTCGCAGTGCCACGGGCAACAGCTTCACGGACTTCGTCAACCGCCTGCGCATCAACAAGGCGTGCCAGCTGCTGATGGAGACGGAGCGCTATGTCAGCAACATCTGCTACGAGGCGGGTTTTAATAACGTGGCCAATTTCAACCGGCGCTTCCTGGAATTGAAGGGCATGACGCCGAAGGAGTTTCGCCAGCAGGCGCTGGGCCGTTTTGGCGCATGAGGCTTTTTGAGGTACATTGGGTGGCACAGGCGGGGACAGCCTGGGAGAGGCAAGCATGGAACACCTGTGGCAGAAGGACAGCGAGCGCAAGGCGCCTGAACTGGAACGCGAAAGCTATGATGGCATCATCAATTACCTGGAACATGGCTATCCCAGCTCGCGCGTGCGTTGGCACTGCCATGAAGAGTATGAGCTGCACCTGATCGTCGCCACCAGCGGGCGATTGTTCGTGGGCGACTATATCGGCGAATTTTCGCCCGGCCACCTGGTGCTGACGGGCCCGCGCCTGCCGCACAACTGGATTTCCAACGTGCTGCCGGAAGGCGGCGTGGCCCTGCGCGACATGATCGTGCAATTCGCCCATGCGCCGCTGACGGACGCCGCGCGCGTTATCCCCGAATTGCGCGAGCTGCTGCCCCTGCTGGAACGCTCCAGCTATGGCGTGGAGTTTTTTGAGATGGGAGCGGAAGCGGAGCGGCACCTGGCGCGCATCGGCGCCACGCATGGCGCCGAGCGTTTCGCCGAATTCGTGCAATTAATGAGCAAGCTGGCGCGCACGGCCAATTACCGCTTGCTGTCGAGCGCCTCGCTGCGCTCGTACGACGATGACGCCACCCTGGCCAAGGTCAATTCCGTCCTCAATTACATCACGGACAATTACCGCGAGCCGATTTCGGCGGAAATGCTGGCCGAGCAGGTGGGCATGTCGCTGAGTAAATTCTCGCGCTTCTTCCGCAAGGCGACGGGCAACAGTTTTACGGATTTCATCAGCCGTTTGCGCATCAACAAAGCCTGCCAGCTGCTGATGGATACCGATCACTATGTGTCGAACGTCTGCTACGACGTGGGTTTCCAGAACGTGGCCAATTTCAACCGCCGCTTCCTGCACGTGAAGGGCGTCACGCCGAAGGAATTCCGGCGCCAGGCCGATGGCCGCTTTGGCGGCATCGGCGGGCCTGTTGCGGATACGCCACTGGCGTGAAGGCTGTCATTGGCTTGTCACTTTGAACAGTTACTCTCCACGGTTAAATCCACCCACCTTAGCCGAGGAATGCATGAACACTGCTGTAACGTCGATCCCGAAACTGACCCTGCTGGCCCTGGCCGCCAGCCTGACCCTGGCCGCCTGCGGCGGCAGCGATAATACGCCGGCGGAACCTTCCAAACCCGTGGCGCAGACGGGCGTGTTCCTCGACGGCGCGGTGGAAGGCCTCGATTACGTGGCGGGCAGCGCGGCCAAGGCCAGCACCAACGCCAAGGGCGAATTCATTTGCAACCCGGGCGATACGGTGGCCTTCAGCATCGGCGGCCTGGCCCTGGGTTCGGCGCCATGCGGCGCCATCGTCACGCCGCTGGCGCTGGCCGCCAGCACGAAGGTGGCGGAGGACAAGGTCGTCAACCGCCTGCTGGCGCTGCAACTGCTCGATGAGGACAGCGATCCGTCGAACGGCATCAAGCTCACGGCCGAAGTGAAGACGGCGCTGGTGGGCAAGACGCTGGATTTTGCCGGCGCCCCGGCCGTCTTCAACGCGGCCCTGGCCGCGCACTTGAGCAGCGTGGGCGGGAAATTCGCCAGCCGCACGGTCGATGCGGAGCGCCGCGCGCTGGTGCGCGAACATTTCGAAGATACCCTCGCTTCCAAGGCGGGCGCGCCTGTCAACGAGGCGCTGACGCAAGCCAACCCGGTGGGCGAAGTGAAAGTCACCGTGACGCGCTATCAGATCCAGGCGGCGGACAAATACTATGTGCCGTACGAAGGCGTGAATGCCAAGATCAAGGGCGAATTTCCGAACGGCTTTTTGCCGTCCTACGGTTCGGGTCTGGCTTACAAGGGCAAGAATGCTGCCGGCGACCTGGAATTCTATGGCTTGACGGACCGCGGCCCGAACGGCGATGGCCCGCTGCTGCCCGACCCATCGGGCAAGGGCACGATCGGCAGCAAGATATTCCCGTCGCCGAGCTTTACGCCATCGTTCGGCGTCATCACGGTGGGCAAGAACGGCGCCGTGCTGGCATCGAGCACGCCGATCAAGGTGTCGGCCACGGTCAACAGCGCGGGCTTGCCCGTGCCCGTGGGCGCGGTAGGCAATTCGGCCGAGATTCCCGTCATGGATGTCATGAAGTTCGACGCGACCGGCAAGGCTGTCTTCAACGCGGGCGGCCTCGATTCGGAAGCCATCGTCGTCGATGCCAAGCGCAATGCGCTGTGGGTGTCCGACGAATACGGCCCGTTCATCGTCAAGATCGATGCCGCCACGGGCATCATCCAGGCCAAGTACGAGCCGGGCAAGGGCTTGCCGGCGCTGTTCGCCAAGCGCCGCGCGAATCGCGGCATGGAAGGCATGACCCTGGACACGAGCAACGACAAGTTGTACGCCTTCCTGCAAAGCCCCTTGTCCGACGGCAGCGCGCCGTACACGGTGACGAAGAAGAATGAACAGGTCGAACGCTTCGCCCGCTTCACGCGCTGGATCGAATTCGATCCGACGACGGGCAGCAGCGGCAAGATGTATGCGTATCCGCTGAATGCGGCCGACTACCAGGATGGCCGCACGGGTAACGCCAAGCTGGGCGACATGGTGGCGCTGGGCGGCGGCAAGTTCCTCGTCATCGAGCAGGGCGCCGCGCCATCGGGCAAGGTCTTCAACAAACTGATGCTGGTCGAATTGAAGGGTGCCACCGATATCGCGGCCGCCGCCTTCAATGCGACCACGTCCGACCTGGAAAAAAGCAGCATGGGCGGCGCAGCCGTGAATGGCGCCGACTGGGCGTCCGTGACGCCGCTGAAGAAAACCCTGCTGCTGGACTTGAACGCCATCGGCTGGGCGGCGGAAAAGGCCGAAGGCCTGACCCTGATCGACGACTCCACCATCGCGCTGGCCAATGACAACGATTTCGGCCTGAAAACCAAGATCTTTGACGCGAATGGCGTGGAAGTGGCGGACGCCGACGTGACCAAGTGCACGGTCGATGCGAACGGCACCATCGTCACCAGCGCCGCCACCGGCTGCAATGCTGCCAATACCATCCGCGTGGCGCGCGGCGACGACCGCGAGCGTCCTAGCCGTTTGTGGATCGTGAAGTTCGGCAAGGCGCTCACTGCGTATTGATGCAGTTTGACGGATGAAAAAAAGCCGCACAGTGCGAATGAACTGTGCGGCTTTTTTACTATGGGCCTGGCTTACTTTTTGGTATAGGTATTCAACCAATCCAGCACCGTGTGATGCCACAGCAGCGAATTGGCCGGTTTCAGCACCCAGTGATTCTCGTCGGGGAAGACCAGCAGCTTGCTCGGGATACCCTGGCGCTGCAGCGCCGTGAAGGTGCCCAGGCCTTGCGCGGTGGGGATGCGGAAGTCCAGGTCGCCCTGCACCACCAGCATCGGCGTCTTCCAGTTTTTCACGAAGTTCACGGGATTGAACTGCTCGTGCTTGGCTGGCGCGTCGTAGTAGGGGCCGCCGTTTTCCCATTCCGTGAACCACAGTTCTTCCGTCGCGTAAGCCATGCCGCGGTTGTCGAACACGCCGTCGTGGTTGACCAGGCATTTGAAGCCGTCCGGCCAGTTACCGGCGATCCAGTTCATCATGTAGCCGCCGTACGACGCGCCCAGCGCGCAGCTGCGCTCGCGGTCCAGCCATGGGAATTTCTGGGTGGCCGCTGCCAGGCCCTTTTGCAAGTCGACCAGCGGCTTGCCGCCCCAGTCGCCGCTGATGGAATCCGTGAACTTCTGTCCATAGCCGGTGGAGCCATGGAAGTCGATGAAGACGGTGGCGTAGCCGGCGCCCGCATACACTTGCGGATTCCAGCGGTAGCTCCAGCTATTGCCAAAACTGCCTTGCGGGCCGCCGTGGACGAGGAAAGCGACCGGATACTTTTCACCCGCCTTGGCATTCCATGGCTTCATCACGTGGCCGTACACGGTTTCGCCATTCGCGCCCGCGAACGAGAACTGTTCATATTCGCCGAAACGCACATCGGCCAGGGCTGCCGCGTTCTGCTTGGTCAGCTGGACCATCGGCGCCGTTTCCGACTTCGCGTCGAGTTTACGCGTGTACAGCTGCGCGCCCGAGGCCAGGTTGGCTTGCGCCAGCACGATGGTATTGCCACGCACGTCGAAATCGCCCACGGCGCCCTTGCCCGTCAGCGCATTGACCTTGCCGCTGGCCGCGTCGATGTGGAACAAGCGGTGCTGGCCCACGTCATCGGCGGCGACCAGGAAAGCCTTGCTGTCCGGCGTCCAGCGGAAGTCCGCCACGGAACGATCCCAGTCGTCGGCCAGGGTGCGCTTCTTGCCCGTGGCGACATCCATCAAGACCAGGTGGAAGCGGTCCGCCTCGAAGCCCGGCTTGGTCATGGCGACATACGCCAGGGTACGGCCATCGGGCGAGTAGGTGGCTTTGGCATCCCAGGCCGGATTGTCGGCGGTGAGATTGCGCGGCGCCTGGCCGCCGGCGGCCGGTATCGTGTAGACGTCGAAGTTGGTCGACCACGATTCCTGGCGGCCGGCCACGCGCACGGAGAAGGCCACGGTCTTGCCGTCCGGGCTGAAGTGGTATTCGCTATTGTCGCCGAATGGTTTGGAAGGCGCGTCGCCGTCCAGGGTGCCGCTCAGGCTGACGGGTGCGGCGCTGACCATGCCGCTGGCGTCGATGGGCGCCGAGTACAGCGCGTTGCGGCGGCCATCGGCCCAGGTATCCCAGTGGCGCACGAACATCTGGTCGTAGACCATGCCGGTCGCCTTGTTCCTGGCTTTTTCATTGAGGCGCTTCTTCGTGCAGGCGAGGTCCGCGCAATCGAGGAAGACGCCCATGCTGAAGGCCAGGCGGTCGCCCTGCGGCGACAAGCGGTAGGTGTCGACGTCCAGTGCCAGGTCGGTGACCTTGGCCGCTTCGCCGCCGTTCAGGGGCAGCTGCCATACTTGCGAGGAGCCGGAACGGCCCGAGAGGAAGTAGATGGCGTCGCCGTTCGGCGACCATTGCGGGTCGCTGGCGCTGGACTCGCCGCGCGTGAGCTGGCGTGGCGCCGCGTTCGGCGCGCGCAGGTCGATCATCCACAGCTGCGTGTTGCCGCGGTTCTTGTCCAGGTTGGTGGTGCGCACCGTGTAGACGACGCGCGTGGCGTCCGGCGACAGCACGGGACTGCCCACGCGTTCCATGGCCACCATGTCTTCCACGGTGAAACCGCGCGGCGCGGCCAGCGCAGGTTCTGCAGCAGCGGCGGCGGCGGTGGTGGCCATGGCGGCACTGAATGCTCCCAAGAGCAGCAGACGTAAACTCATTCAAACTCCCGATTCTTATGACGACGTTATCGATATGGTATTGACGTGGCCGGCTGTACCGCCGGCAGCCCGACATCATAGCAATAAAGAGGCGCCTGTATGGGGAGTTGACCGCCGGTTAGCCGGCCGGCAGTGCCAGTTGGTCGAGCGCCACGTGGCCCAGGAAACCGCCCTGGCCGGTGGCCGGCAAGCCATCTTCGATGGCGTGGGCAAAGCGGATGCCGGGGTCTTGTTCCAGCGCGGCCAGCACGCGCGCCACGTGCGGATAGTCGGCCAGGCTGGCCAGCTGCAGCGGTTGTGCCCAGCGCGCCGTGGCGGCCAGGTAGGCGTCGGCGATGCTCGGCGCGGCAGCGGAAGCCAGCCAGGCGCGGCCAGCGAGCAGGCGCTCCAGGTGCGCCAGGCTTTTGTTGACCTTGTCGACGGCCATCTCGCGCCAGACGGCCGCGCGCGCATCGTCAGGTGCCGCGCACGATGCCTGGAAGGCGGGCATGAAGGCAGCGTGGAACGTCGTGTGCAGGAACGACAGCACGCTGTTCAGGCGGTCGTATTCCGGCGTGCCCTGCGCAAAACCCAGGCCGCTGTCCGGCGCGTGGGCGGCCAGGTGCAGCAGGATCGCCATGCTTTCCAGTAGCGGCGTGCCCGCACGCGTGAGCAGGGCCGGTGTCTGGCCCAGCGGATTGATGGCGAGAAAGGCCGGATGCTGCTTGCTGGCCGGGTCGCGCGCTTCCACGCGGGCCAGGCGATAGGGCAAGCCGCTCCATTCGAGGGCGGCGATGGCGGCAAACGAGCAGCCGAACGGCACGCTGTAGATCAGGGTGGTTTCCAAGTCGAAACTCCAATGGGTGAGGGAAGGGCAGTCTAAGGGTAATGCTTACTATTTGGAAGAAGGCAGAATAATGTGGTATAGGTACATTTTTTATACCAGGTGGCAAGCGAACCATGAAAGAGAATATCTCCGGCTGCGCCGTGGAAGAAGCCATGCGCCTGCTGGGCGGGCGCTGGCGCATCGTGCTGCTCAGCTATCTGATGGCGGGGCCGAAGCGCTTCAGCGAAATCCGCCGCGCCGTGCCGAATATCTCGCAGCGCATGCTGACCCTGGACTTGCGCGCGCTGGAAGCGGCGGGCTTGCTGACGCGCACCATCTACGCGGCAGTGCCTGTGAAGGTGGAATACCAACTGACGGATGAGGGCCTGCGCTTGCGTGAGCTGGTCGAGATGCTGCGCGGCATCGGCCTGCGCCTGCGCGGACAGGCGGACGCGGGCGGTGCTTTTCTCGCACCCGATGCCGTGGATAATTCCCTATAGAAACAGCTGTTTTTATGCAAAGTGCTAGACTGCCGGCCTTTGATCACTACTCTCGACACCCATGCGCCTGACTTCTTTCGCCCTGACCGCCGCCGCCCTGTTCGCCACCCTGCCGGCCCAGGCGGCCACCATGCCGACGCTCGAACAAATCCACGCCGCCGTGCAGGTGGGCGTGGCCAAGACCCGGGCCAAGTTGCAATCGGCTGTGCCGGTACCGATCGCCGTCAAGGTCACCAGCTTGACCGGCTGCCAGGATTCGCAGGAAGTGCCGGGCGAAGTGGTGTGCCTGGTCGCCATGAGCGCGGGTATGCGCGATGCTTTCATGGTGCTGCCGCTGCGTAACGAGAATGGTACATGGGTGGGCGTCGAGCGCAAGGATGCCAAGTTCGCGGGACCGTCTCCGGCCGAGGTGCAAGCCATGATACGCGCCTGGGCCAAGGAAGAAGTGGCGCGCGATCCGGAAGCGGCCAAGGATGTGCAGATGCAGGAAGCGCAGAGCACCATGCAGGTCAAGGCCGTCAACGAGTGCGACGTCAAGCGCAAGACGGGTTACCTGGTGTGCGATACGGAATTGAGCGTGCCGAGCCGTCCGGAAGGCATCAAGACGGAACTCACCTTCATGCTGGAAAGCGGTAACTGGCGCTACGTGCCGCGCTAGGCGCCACGCTGCCGGCAGATAAATTCCTCTCCACCATAGCGTGCCAGCAAGTCGTCCGGCCGCTTGAGCTTGCGACCCGGCGCAGGCAGTCGTCGCCTGCCTGGTGGCCATAGGGGTCGTTATAACGCTCGAACCAGTCGATATCGAGCATCAGCGCGGCACAGTACCGCGCATCTCGCACGCACGAGGTCCAGGCGCGCTGCAGGTGCGCGTCCACGTTGGCCGCGCCGATGCCACCGCGTCTCGAAGCTCGATATCGCTTCGCCGCTGGCCACGTGCGCCAGTATTTGCCGCTCTTCTTCCTTCTGTGAGGCGGGGACGATCAGCGGCATCAGGCTGGCCGATCGCCTGCGCGGCACTGAAGCAGAATCCCGTTCCGCGCCGCCATTCCACCCAGTAATGATGCCATCGAACGTCTTGGCGAAGGTGGCATCGCAGGCGCTTTACACGATAGCCGCCAGGCCGCCCGCATGGTTGCGCGTGGCGCGCGCTGATGGACGGATGATGCCCCTAAAATTCCTTGAAGTTAATATAAATTCATTTTAATTGATGTATTCAGTTGTATTCTGCACATAATTTGTAGAAATTATGTAAATTCATTATTTTTTGTTGACTTCTCCCCTGTGTGTTGCGAATATGCCATATAAAGTGATTTATTTAGTTTAATCATTTAGTCCGGCGTATGATGTTTTATACGCAATTAGCTGTTGCAACCTGAATGTCTGGAGAGCCTCCGTGCTGAAAAAAATAGCGAGTACCGACCTGGTATTGGGTATGTATGTCGCGCGCCTCGGCCGCTCCTGGCTTGAGACCCCGTTCTGGAAGCGCTCCTTTTTACTCGAATCGCCGGCTGACCTGGAGCGTATCCGGGCAGCCCGGCTGAACGAAGTGTGGATCGACACCGCGCGCGGGCTGGCGCCGCCAGAACCTGTTGCCGATCCCGCAGTCTGCACCGAAGCCGAAGCGCGGGCCGTCTCCATCCCCGTTTCGAATGTGGCGCCTACCTTGTCGCGTGAGGAGGAAATGGTGCATGCCCGGCGCCTGATCGAGCGCACGCGCCAGGCCGTGCAGACGATGTTTGACGAAGCGCGCATGGGCAAGGCCTTGTCCGTAGGACAGGCCTACGAGCTGGTCGACGATATCGCCGCCTCGGTGCTGCATGGCGGCGGCGTGCTGCTCGGCCTGGCACGCCTGAAAACCGCCGATAACTATACGTATATGCACTCGGTGGCCGTGTGTGCGCTGATGACGGCGCTGGCCAGGGAGCTGGAGCTGGCGCCGGAGCAGGTGCGCTCCGCCGGCCTTGCGGGATTGCTGCACGATATAGGCAAGATGGCCGTGCCATCGGCCATCCTGAACAAGCCTGGTAGCCTGAGTGACGCGGAGTTTTCTTCCGTGCGCACCCATGCGGCGGCCGGCCATCGCATGCTGCTCGAAGTGGACGATATCGATCCGGTGGCGCTGGACGTGTGTCTGCACCACCATGAAAAACTCGATGGCAGCGGCTATCCCAAGGGCTTGCGTGGCGAGGAAATCAGCCTGTATGCGCGCATGGGCGCCATCTGCGACGTGTACGACGCGATCACCTCGAACCGGCCGTACAAGCAGGGCTGGTGCCCCGCCGAGTCGCTGCGCCGCATGGCAGCCTGGCGCGGCGGGCACCTGGACGCGACACTGTTTGCCGCCTTCGTCAAATGCCTGGGTATTTATCCGCTGGGCACCCTGGTGCGGCTGCAATCGGAGCGCCTGGCCGTGGTGGTGGGACAGGCGGCGGGCAAGACGCTGACTTCGCCCACGGTACGCGTATTTTTTTCCATCCGCGCCGGCACCTGTATCGCACCCTGCCTCATCGACCTGGCGGCGCCGGGTTGCCAGGAGCGCATTGTTTCCACGGAAAGCGCCGCCCAGTGGGGCTTGCTGGACGTGGACCGTTACTGGACCGGCGAACCGGCCTTGGCATAGCGGCTGCCACGGCTGGAATAAAGTACATTTTATTAATAATAAGATATTGAAATAAGGGTGTCAGTGCCGTGTCCCGTCAGCGACATGTCCGTGCGCACCAAACCCACGCGCCAGCAGGCGGCGCAGGCGTTCGCCTTGCAGCAGACGGCGCCGAGATGCCGGGCGCCGTGCAAGGCGTGCACGGCATCATCGCTGCAAGACCAGACCCTGCAGCTGGAGCAGGCGATGGCTCTGTTCAAGCTGGAACGGCGGCGCGGTGGCCAGGCAGGTGCCACCACGCACCGGCGCGCCGCGCTACAGCAGGCGCTCTGACAGTGCTTTGAAGGGAACCTTGGGCACGAGGAAGGCAAACGGTTTTGACACCGGTGGCAACTGCCCCAGCAAGCCGCAGTCGGCGCGCAAGGCGGTCAGCGCTTGCACTTGATCCAGATCAACGGGCAAGTCGATTTCCCCGAAGACCAGCTTGTCGTTGCGTGGCACGTGCGCGATGGCCGCATCCTGGCAAGCCAGGAAGGCGACGGCATCGTGCCAGTTGCCGAACAGCGCTTGCCAGTCGGCATCCAGGCAATGGTCCGCTGTGATGTCCGCCTGCACCTCCAGCGGCGGCGCGCTGCCGGCGCCGCTGGCAATGCTGCAGCGGGCTTGTGTGGCGGAAATGTCCAGTGTCATGGAGTTCGCCAGGTGCGTGGGCAGGATATCGCTGAACAGCCGCGTGCCCAGTGCATGGGGCAAGCTATCCATGATGTTTTTTAGGAAATACACGCAAGGCACATCGGGCGCGCCCGGCGGCGTGTGGTCCAGGTAGAAGCGCCAGTTGCTTTGCAGGGGCGATGGCAGCGGCTTACGTAACGGACCCAAGAGGGCCGGGCCGAAATGTCCGTGGCGGTAGGTCAGCACGGTAAACGGCGTCTTGCCGTCGCGCTGCCACAGGGTCACGCCGGCGGGCAGCAGTTGCTGCGCGGCCCGGGCGTCGACCAGCCAGCTCACATACACGACGTCGCGCACGTCGCTGTGCAGGGTCAGGAAGGGCAGGCGGGACAGGATAGCCTGGCGCGCGTTGGCAAAGTGCGTGCAATTGGCGAGCGCGGCAAACAGGTGCCCCGGCCAGCCCGCGCGCGGGTGGCGGTAGGAGTTGTCGTGCAATTGGGAAGTCTTTCGGTTGCGCTGATGCAGGCGGACGGCGCCGCCTGCCGGATACGTTAGGTGTTTATTGCATGTGCCAGCCGTGGCTGACGACGATCGACTGGCCGCTCAGTGCCGTCGATGGGAACGCTGCCAGGAACACGGCCGTTTGCGCCACGTCCTGGGTGGTGGTGAATTCACCGTCGATGGTGTCTTTCAGCATCACCTTCTTGATCACGTCTTCTTCGCTGATGTTCAGCTGGGCTGCCTGTTCGGGGATTTGCTTGTCGACCAGCGGCGTGCGCACGAAGCCGGGGCAGATGACGTTGGCGCGGATGCCATCCTTCGCACCTTCCTTGGCCACCACCTTGGCCAGGCCCAGCAAACCATGCTTGGCGGCCACATAGGCGCTTTTGAACGGCGAGCCTTCGTGCGAGTGCACGGAACCCATGTAGATGATGGCGCCGCCGCGGCCGGCCTTGATCATTTCGCGCATGCAGGCGCGCGTGGTGAGGAAGGCGCCGTCCATGTGAATGGCGAGCATCTTTTTCCACTGATCGAACGGGTAGTCGACGACGGGACTGATGATCTGGATGCCCGCGTTGCTGATCAGGATGTCGATGCCGCCGAAGTGGGCCACGGCATCCGCCACGCCCTGGTCGACCTGCGCTTCGCTGGAGACATCCATGGCGACGGCAAATGCCTGGCCGCCCGATTGCTTGATTTCCTCGGCCGTCTTGCTGGCCGCTTCCAGGACCAGGTCGGCGATGACGACCTTGGCGCCTTGTTTCGCGTATTCAATGGCCATTTCCTTGCCGATACCACTGGCGGCGCCGGTAATCAGTGCGACTTTGTCTTTGAGTTGCATATTAATCCTTTGCATTGCGGGTTGGAGTGATCGTGGGAAGTCAGACTATGCCAGTATAGCCAGAAAACGCGCCGGGCATGGCCCCCGCACGCCTACAAGCCGGCTTGTCTCGCCTGTAATTCCTGCAGGCGCCAGGCGCCGGGATTGGTACCCGCCCAGGTACGAAACGCGTGGTTGAAGGCGCTTTGTTCCTGGTAGCCGAGCAGAAAGGCGATGTCGACCAGGGACAAGTCCGGCTCGCGCAAATAATCGCGCGCCAGGCCGTACCTGGCCTGGTCCAGCAGGGCCTGGAAGCTGGTGCCTGCGTCGGCCAGCTTGCGCTGCAGGGTGCGCGGCGTAACAGCTAGCGTGGCGGCAACGGTGGCCAGCCGCGCCGAACCCTGGCGCAAGCCTCCCACGATGGCCGCGTGCACTTGCGCCTCGATGCCGCCGCCAGTGTCCGTTTCGGCCTGGCGCTGCGCCAGCAATTGTTCCGCATGCTGGCACAGCACGGGGTACAGGCTGACGTCGGCGTTCGGCACGGGCCAATCCAGCAATTGCGCGTCGAAGGTGGCCGTGTTGGCGTCCGCGCCGAAGGCTGGCAGGCTGCCCAGCACGCGCACGTATTCGTCACGGTGCGTCGCGTGGCGCAGCAAGTTGCCGCCGCCATCGTGGGTAAACGCCAGCCGGGCCGGCGGCAGCGGCAGGCCAGCCAGCCAGTCGCCGCACACGCGGATGCCGGCAAAGACGCTGTCGACCAGGTGCCGGCTGGCGCCCGGATAGTGGCTGGCCCAGCGGTAATGCGCGACGGCGCCATCGCGCTGCAATGTCGAGCGGCCCAGGTCGTGTGCCAGCCGTTCATAGCGGGCCGTCTGTTCCAGCGCGTGGCCCACACTCTTGCAACTGAGCAAAATCAACCCATACGCGCTGTAGGTGCCCATGCGCACGCGCTGGCCCACGTGCAGGCCGAAATGCGCGTCGCCCGCCAACTGTGCGCCCGCATCGAGCAGGCGCACGTAGTCGCGCGCGGCCAGGCTGGCCGCTGACGCTTCCAGGCTGTGCGGCGCTACGCCGGCCGCGCGCGCCAGGGTGGCGGCAGCGATGCCGTGCGCGCCGGCCGCTTCCAGCAGCGGCTGCAGATAGGCGCCGGCGACCCTGCCTTCCACGTGGTGGCTGTCAGTGCCTGGCATGATGGAACAATGCAATTGTCATGAAAAACCAATACCCTTCGTCTCTGGCGGCATATGCTGTTGATAAGGCAAGGACAGTATAGCAAGCCGCCGTGGCGCGCAACTGGCCAAACACAGGGGATGTCGATGCAACGCTGGAATGGCTGGGGGGACGAGAGCGTCACATATGCGCTGAGCGCGGAGGCGCTGGCTTTTTTGGGCGAGCGCCTGGGTCCGGGCAGCGGCATGCTCGATGCCACATTTGACGAGGCCTGCGCGCGGGTTCCCGCTTCGCGCCTGGCGCCGCATCCGCTGATCGACACCATGCCTGCCACGCGCGTGCGCCATGCGCTGGGTCAAAGCCTGCCCGACTGGCTCAAGCTGCGCCATGGCCGCATCGGCGCGGTGCCCGATGGCGTGGCCTTTCCCGACAGCGCGCTGCAGGTGCGCCAGTTGCTCGCGTATGCGCGCCAGGCGTGCGTGGCCGTGATACCCCACGGTGGCGGCAGCAGCGTGGCCGGGCACCTGACGGTGGCGGCGGGGTCGCGCCCTGTGCTGTCGCTGAGCCTCCGGCGTTTGTCTGCGCTGGGCCATCTGGATCGCGAGGCGCAGCTGGCCACGTTCGGCGCGGGCGTGTATGGCCCCGACCTGGAAGCGCAGCTGCGCGCGCATGGCTATACCCTGGGCCATTATCCGCAGTCGTTCGAATATTCCACCCTGGGCGGCTGGATCGCCACGCGCTCGTCGGGCCAGCAATCGCTGCGCTATGGTCGCATCGAGCAGTTGTTTGCGGGCGGCGAAGTGGAAACGCCGTCCGGCACTTTGACGATTCCCACGTTTCCTGCCTCGGCGGCCGGCATCGACCTGCGCGAAATGGTGCTCGGTTCCGAGGGGCGGCTGGGCATCCTGACGCAGGCCACGGTGCGCATCTCGCCGCTGCCGCCCCATGAAGCATTCCACGCCGTGTTTTTCGCCGACTGGGGCCAGGCGCAGGCGGCCGTGCGGGCGCTGGCCCAGTCGCGCCTGCCCCTGTGCATGCTGCGCCTGTCGAACGCACTCGAGACGCAGACCATGCTGACCCTGGCCGGCCACAAGAAACTGGTGGGATTGCTGGAACGTTACCTGTCCCTGCGCGGCTGCGCAGAAGGAAAATGCATGCTGATGGTGGGCGTCAGCGGAGAAAAAAAACCGGCGCGCGCAGCCCTGCGCGGCGCCCTGGCGCTGGCGCGGCGGCACAAGGGCGTGCACGTGGGGCGGCACATGGGCGACAAGTGGAAGCAGGGGCGCTTTCGCAACGTCTACCTGCGCAATGGCGCCTGGGAACACGGCTATGTCATCGACACGGTGGAAACGGCCGTCGACTGGCCGCGCGTGGCACCCATGATGGCGGCGCTGGAGCAGGCGGGGGCAGGCGCGCTGGCCGCGCATGGCGAGCAGGTGCACGCCTACACGCATCTGTCGCATGTGTATGCGCAGGGCGCCAGCGTCTACACCACGTATGTATACCGGCTGGCGCCCACGTATGAAGAAAACATGGCGCGCTGGCGCAGCCTGAAGGACGCGGCCTGCGCCGCCATCGTGGCCAACGGCGGCACAATCAGCCACCAGCATGGCGTGGGCACCGACCACGCGCCGTGGCTGGCTGCCGAAAAGGGCGAGCTGGGCATCGCGGCCATGCGCGCGCTGCTGCGCCAGTTCGACCCGCAGGGCATGATGAATCCCGGCAAACTGCTGCCCGAGGCCGGGGGCGGATTGTGAGCAGGGAGGATTTGCCCGGCGCCCTGGCGCGCGACTGGGATGTGCTGATCGTCGGCGGCGGCATCACGGGCGCCGGCATCTTGCTGGAAGCATCGCGGCGCGGCTTGACGGCGCTGCTGGTGGAGCAGCGCGATTTCGCCTGGGGCACGTCGAGCCGTTCATCGAAGCTGGTGCATGGCGGCTTGCGCTACCTCAAACAGGGCCAGTTCGCGATGACGCGCGAGTCTGTGCATGAGCGGCAAGCCTTGCTGACGGATGCGGCCGGGCTGGTCGAGCCGCAGGGCTTTGCCTTTGGCGATTACGTCGGCAGGAAACCGGGGCGGCGCCAGTTCATGCTGGGGCTGGCCATCTATGACGTGATGGCGGGCCGGCGCGCGCGCCGCTATGTCGATGCGGCGGACTTTGCCATGCTGGCGCCGCACATCCAGCGCGAAGGCTTGCAGGGCGGCATGCTGTACCAGGACGCCAAGACGGACGATGCGCGCCTGGTGCTGCGCGTGCTGCAGGAGGCGCGCCGCCATGGCGGCGTGGCCGTCAATTACCTGGGCGTGGCATCGCTGCTGCGAGAGGGGCAGCGGGTCGTCGGTGCCACCTTGATCGATGGCGTCGGCGGCGAAAAGCCAACGGTGCGCGCGCGGCTGGTGATCAGCGCCACGGGCGCCTGGGCCGACGGCTTGCGCGGCCAGGTGGGAGAAAAGCCGAAACTGCGACCCCTGCGCGGCAGCCATCTGCTGCTGCCTGCCTGGCGCCTGCCGCTGGCGCAAGCCGTCAGCCTGATGCATCCGCAGGATGGCCGTCCCGTCTTCGCCTATCCATGGGAGGGCGTGACACTGGTGGGCACCACCGATGTCGACCACGGCGCCAGCCTGGACCTGGAACCGGCCATCACGCGCGGCGAACTCGATTATCTGCTGCTGGCGCTGCGCTGGCAGTTTCCGCAGCTGGCGCTGGGCGAAGACGACGTGCTGTCCACGTTTGCCGGCGTGCGCCCCGTGATCGACAGCGGCCAGCTTGACCCGTCGAAAGAAGCGCGCGAACATGCGCTATGGCTGGAAAACGGTTTGCTGACAGTGGCTGGCGGCAAGCTGACGACGTTTCGCGCGATCGCCCTCGACGCGCTGCGCTGCGCCGCGCCGCTGCTGGCGGGCTGGCAGGCGGATCTGCTCCCCTTGCCTATTTTTGACGCAACGCCGCCCTTGTCGGGCAAGGCCTTGCTGCTCGATGGCGAGCAGCGCGCGCGCCTGCTGGGCCGTCATGGTGCGGCCGCGCAGGCGCTGTGCGATGCGGCGCAGGAGGGCGAACTGGAGCAAATTCCCGGCACGCAGACCCTGTGGGCGCAGCTGCGCTGGGGCGCGCGCAACGAGGACGTGCAGCACCTGGACGACCTGCTGCTGCGGCGCACGCGCCTCGGTTTGCAGCTGGCCGGCGGCGCGCTTGCTATCATGCCGCGCCTGCGCGCCATCTGCCAGCGTGAACTCGGGTGGGATGATGTACGCTGGGATGCGGAGCAGGCGCGCTATCTGGCCCTGTGGCGCAGTCATTACAGCGTGCCGCAAGACGCATGAAGCAAACGATAAAAACAACGATAAAAAACTATAAAAAGGAGAGCATCATCGAGACCATCCTGTTTGGCCAGCCCCTGGCGCTGGGCGACGCCCGCATCACCTATGACAGCCTGTCGCCGCTGGACCTGCGCCAGCCCGTGAATGCCCTCGTCGACGACCTGGGCGAAGACTTGCTGCAAATCACGTGCGCGAATGGCGATATCGTCGACGTGGGCTGGTATCCGGCCTGGAGCGCACAGGGCGGCCTGCGCGTGGTGGCCGTGCACGGACAGGACTGGGAGGCGCCCGTATTCAGCGCGCAGCCGGAAAAAGATCCGCAAGCGCTGCTGCAGGCGCTGCGCGCCGCGCTGGCCATGGTGGGCTGAGGCCATGGCGAGCGTTTCCGGCGCCGGGCCGTATATCCTTGCCATCGACAATGGCACGCAAAGCGTGCGCGCGCTGCTGTTCGACAGGGACGGCAACCTGGCGGCCAAGGCGCAAGTGTTCCTCGAAGCGTATTACTCCGAGCACCCCGGCTGGGCCGAGCATGACGCCGACGGTTACTGGCAAGCCGTGTGCGAAGCGTGCCAGCAATTGTGGCGCAGCACGGACATCGCTAAATCCTCGGTAGCCGGCGTGGCCGTGACCACGCAGCGCGGCACGGTGGTGAACGTGGATGAACATGGCGCGGCCCTGCGCCCTGCCATCACCTGGCTGGACCAGCGCAGCACGCGCCAGATTCCCCGGCTGGCGCCATGGTGGCGCGCCGCCTTCCGCGTCACGCGCCTCGAAGGCACGATCGCGTACTTCCGCCGCGAAGCCGAGATCAACTGGATTAGCGCGCACCAGCCCGACATCTGGCGCCGCACGCATAAATTCCTGCTGCTGTCGGGTTTTCTGAATCACCGCCTCTGCGGAAAGTATATCGATTCGACGGGATCGCAAGTGGCGTACATCCCGTTCGACTACAAGCGCCACGCCTGGGCCGGGCGCTTCGACTGGAAATGGCAGGCGCTGGCGATTCAACGCTCCATGCTGCCCGAGCTGGCGACGCCGGGCGCGCGCATGGGCGCCATCACGGCGGCCGCCGCTGCGGCGACGGGCATCCCCGAGGGCACGCCGCTGCTGGCGGCCGCCGCCGACAAGGCGTGTGAAGTGCTGGGCGCGGGCTGCGTCGAGCCGCATGTGGCGTGCCTGAGCTACGGTACCACGGCCACCATCAATACGACCAACCGCAAGTATGTGGAGGTGACGCGCTTCATTCCGCCGTATCCGGCCGCCATGCCGGGCGCCTACAGCACGGAAGTGCAGATCTTCCGCGGCTACTGGATGGTCAACTGGTTCAAGGAGCAGTTCGGCGACCGCGAACGGGCAGCCGCCGCCGAAGATGGCACGGGCTTGTCTGCCGAAGCGTTGTTCGACCACCTGGTCGAGGCCGTGCCCCCCGGCTCCATGGGCCTGATGCTGCAGCCGTACTGGAGCCCGGGCATCAAGGTGCCGGGCCCGGAAGCGAAGGGCGCCATGATCGGCTTTGGCGACGTGCACACGCGCGCGCACATCTACCGCGCCATCCTCGAAGGGCTCGCGTATGCGCTGCGCGAAGGCAAGGAGCGCATCGAGCGGCGCAGCGGCATTGCGATTACGGAGCTGCGCATCGCGGGCGGCGGCTCGCAAAGCGACGCGGCCATGCAGCTGACGGCCGACATCTTCGGCTTGCCCGCCGCGCGCGCCCACGTGTATGAAAGTTCGGGCCTGGGCGCGGCCATCGCCGCCGCCGTGGGCCTGGGCTGGCATGCGGATTTTCCCGCCGCCGTGAAAGCCATGACGCGCAAGGGCAAGGTATTCCAGCCGCACCTTGGGCACAGCAAGGTCTATGAGCAACTGTACCGGCGCGTCTACCAGAAAATGTATGCGCGGCTGCAGCCCCTGTACCGCGAGATCGCCGACATCACAGGCTATCCGGAATAACTACTCATCAAATCGTATTGCGAATCATTCGCATCCGATATATGATGTGTTCCGCATTTCACCAAGGCAACGTATCCCGGTGACTGCAGTGCGCCGGCGGCGTGTCCGCGCGGGCAGAGTTCCGCCGCAACGCTTCCGTCAACGCCGCCGCTTGATCGTGCACCGCCTATCCTCTGCCCCAGTGTTTTTTCATTCCAGAAGCATCAAGTAGTAAGCAAACCCAGGCAAGGATAGCGATGAAGAGCAGCAGCAAACAAGGATTGACCCCGCTGGCCGCCGCGCTGGCGCTGGCATTGGGCGGCGCGCATGGTCATGCTTGGGCGGCAGCGATGGCCGACAAGGCCGATGCGGTGCAGATGCCCGCCATCAGCGTCTTTGGCGACGCCATCAGCGCCGGCACGGCCGGGCGCTCGTACATCAACAGCGCCGACATCGAGCGCCAGCAGGCCGACAATGTCGCCTCGCTGCTCGACACCCTGCCCGGCGTGGACCTGGCCGGCACGGCCCGTCCCAGCGGCCAGAGCCTCAATATCTGGGGTTTCAATAAAGTACAGGATGTGAAAGTCATCCTCGATGGCGTGCCCAAGGGCTTTGAAAAATACCGCCAGGGCTCCATCTTCATCGAGCCGGAACTGATCAAGCAGATCGAGGTGAACAAGGGCGCGCATACCAGCCTGTATGGCAACGGCGGTTTCGGCGGCGTCATCACGGTCGAGACCAAGGATGCGCGAGACTTGCTGGAAGGCGGCGAGAACGTGGGCGCCATGCTGAAGTATTCGCGTCATTCGAACAATGGAGAAAATGACGCCACTGTAGCCGTGTATGGTCGCAGCGCAGATGGTCGCTTCGATGCGATGGCATTTACCACCCAGCGCAAGTCCGATGATTTGCGCAAACCCGATGGCAAGCCATTCCGCTTCTCCGCCATCGATGCGCCATCGAGCCTGGCCAAACTGAATATCCGGCTGACGCCGGAGCAGTTGCTGACCCTGACGGCGATGAAGAGCGGCAGCACGGGCTGGGGCCCGTTCGCCGCCATGGGCGAGGACGTGCCCACGCCAACCGAGGCGGACATCAAGAAGTACGGCCTGGAAGAAGCGTGGCAGCGCAAGGCCGTGTACCGCGACCAGAACGACGACACGGTTTCCGTGAAGTGGCAGTATGCGCCGCAAGACCATCCGTGGATCAAGCTGACGGCCAGCGCCGGCTATTCGCACACGGACCAGCATGACAAGCGCCTGCCATCGGCTTCGCTGGGTTCCTATCTTGGTTCGCTGGGCAACGAGAGCTGGGCTTCGTACGTGGACCGCATTGCCGAAGTGCGCAATGAAAGTGTGTTTAGCACGGGCGCCGTGTCGCACGTGCTGCAAACGGGCCTGCAGTGGCACAAGAACGTGCGCGATACCCTGATGTACCACCCGTCGTCGACGGCACTGAAGGACCCCAGCTACAACTACGGCTACTTCCAGCCCTACTACATGCCGGCCGGGCGCCAGGAAACCACGGGCCTGTATCTGCAGGATGCGATGACGTATGGCGACTTGACGGTGACGGCGGCGCTGCGCCACGACCGCGTCGTCTCCGAGGGGGTGCCGAACAAGGCATCTCGCTACAACAGCCCGCTGGCGGCGGCCGGCCACGACTTCAGCGAAAAGGCGCACCAAGACTGGTCGCCCCGCCTGGGCCTGTTCTGGAAGGCGTCGAGCAGCGTGGCGCTGTTCGGCGACTTGAGCCGCACCTGGCGCGCGCCGACGATCGACGAGATGTATTCGAACGAATACTATGTGTCGTCCAGGCTCGGTTCATCGACGCCGGGCACCAGCCGCGACCTGGCCGTCGAGCGTGTGACGGCCGTGCGCACGGGCGTCATGCTGCACCGCCAGAACGTGTTCATGGAGCGCGACGACATGCAGCTGCGCCTGACCGTATACCGCAACCGCGTCAGCGACAATATCGGCCCGCGCCTGGGCATTCTGATCGAAGGCTATGTACCGGGATCTGGCAAGGTGCCGCCAGCCTTGTCGTCCTACCGCAACCTGGCCGGTTTCCGCACGCAGGGCGTGGAGGTCGAGTCCTACTACAACTCGCCGCGCCTGTTTGCCAGCGCTTCGCTGTCGAAGCAGCGCGGCACGCGCACCGGTTCGCAGCGCGACCCGTGGGGCCACGACGAACCCGTGTCGACCATCGCGCCGGATAAACTGATGGCTGGCCTGGGCTGGCGCATGCCCGACCTTGGGGCCAGCGTCGGCTGGCAGGGCCGCTTCGTGGCGAAGCAGGACCGCGTCCTGCCGGTGGGGAATGTCTACCGCCTGCCACCGTCGAAAGGCTATGCGCTGCATACCTTGTTCGCGTCGTGGAATGGCAAGCAAGGCATCTGGAGCGGCACAGAAGTGCGCCTGACGGTCGATAACGTCTTCAACCGCAACTACATGCCGTATCTGAGTGAAGCGGTGACGGGCGTGGGACGCAACGCGAAGCTGAGCGTGTCGCGCAAGTTCTAGCGCAAGACCAGCGCCTTGACCGTTTCCCAGGCCGTGCTGCCCGAATGCGTGGCGCGTACCTGGTTGCGTCCCCCTTCCTTGGCCACGTACAGGGCGCGGTCGGCGGCGACGAACAGCGCTTCGCGGTCGTCCAGCTGGTGCGGGTAGATGGTCGCCACGCCGATGCTGACGGTGATCCACGGCGAGGTGATCGATCTCGGGTGCGGCAGTTGCAGTGCCTCGATGTGCGTGCGGATGGCTACGGCCAGGTGCAGGGCGCTTTCGGCGTCCGTGTCGGCGAACAGCAGGACGAATTCCTCGCCGCCGTAGCGGGCCGCCAGGTCGCCCGGGCGGGCGGCATGCGAGGCGATGGCTTGCGCCACCTGCTGCAGGCAGCTGTCGCCGGCCGGATGGCCCAGGCTGTCGTTGTACAGCTTGAAGTGGTCGACGTCGAGCACCACCAGCGACAGGGCGCCGCTGCCGCGTACGGCGCGTTGCCACTCTTTTTCCAGGAAGCTGTCGAAATGCCGGCGGTTGGCGATTTTCGTCAGCGGGTCGAGGTAGGCGGCGCGTTGCAGGGCGTCTTCCGACTGCTTGTGGTGCGTGATATCGTGCAGCAGGCCGATATACAGGGGCTGGCGCAGATACATGGGCGTGAGCGTCAGGTCCATGCACAGCGCAGCGCCGTTGCGGTGGCGGATCGTCACTTCGCGCGTGCCGTGCTTGTGCGCCGTCTCCGGATTGGCCGCGTACATGGCGAAGTAATCGAGGTATTCCTGCGTCACCAGGGGACTGAGCAGTTCAGCGATCGAGCGTCCGGCCAATTCATTTTCGCGATAGCCCAGGTACTGGTCGCAGGCGGGATTGGTGTACTGGATGCGCCCGTCCGCCTCGATGATCAGCAAGCCCTCGGCCATGTTGTTGACGATGGTGCGCAGGCGCTCGGTCTGTTCCTGCTGGTTTTCATTGTTGCTGCGGATGTGCAGCTGGGCGCGAACGCGCGCGCACACTTCAGCCATGCGCAGCGGCTTGCTGATGTAGTCGACGGCGCCGCAGTCGAAGCCGGCCACCACGTCTTCCGTCTCCGTCTTGGCGCTCATGAAGATAACGGGAATGCGCTGCGTCAGCGGGTGCTGCTTGAGGCGGCGGCAGGTTTCGATGCCATCCATGTCCGGCATCAGCACGTCGAGCAGGATCAGGTCGGGATGGGCGCGCTGGGCGATCGCCAGGGCCCGTTCGCCGGACGTGGCGACATAGGTTTGATAGCCTTGTTCACTCATCAGCTTGCGCAGCAGCTCAAGGTTGGCCGGCGCATCATCGACAATCAAAATGGCGGCTTCATGCCGCTGGGAATGCCCCACACTGCCTGGACTCATTGCTTCCGGCCTTCTCGGATGTACTCTGCGATGCCAGCATTTGCTGCACTTTCGGTGATGCTGACTGGGTTCAAATCGGATACAGCGGTTAAATCATACCGCCTTGTCAATTTATTTGGTGGAAAAATCGATGCTGCGCGAGAAGTGGAAATATTATTTTTATACTATCTTTGGGAATAAATACACGCAGTTACTATCGTGAAGGCGGGTTTTAGGCGGAGAGACGCGTGCCCGTCGGTGCTGGGGCAGCAGTGACACGCCCCGCAGCAGCGGGGCGTGAAGAGGCGAGTTACATTTTTGCGGCGATCAGCTTGCCCAGGATGGCGATGCCTACACGGATGCGTTCCGGCGGCACCGTCACGAATGACAGGCGCAGGGTGTGCGTTTCCGGCGTGTTCGCATAGAACGGCGCGCCCGGCACGAAGGCGACCTTGTTGGCGATGGCTTCATCGAGCAATTTCATGGCGTCGATGTGTTTCGGCAAGGTGACCCAGATGAACATGCCGCCTTCCGGTTTGGTCCAGGTGACGCCGGCCGGGAAGTGCTCTTCCAGCGCCGACAGCATGGCCTGGCACTGGTTGCCGTACAGGCTGCGGATGCTGGGGATATGCCGGTCCAGGAAGCCATCCTTGATCACTTCATGCACGACCATCTGCGTCAGCTGCGAAGTGTGCAGGTCGGCCGCCTGCTTGGCCAGTTCCAGACGGCGCACCAGCGGCATCGGCGCCACCACGTAGCCGAGGCGGATGCCGGGCGTGAGCACCTTGGAGAATGAGCCCATGTAGATCACGCCGTCCGGATTCATGTTGATCATCTTCGGATATGGCTCGCCGCTGTAGCTCAGGGCGCCGTACGGATCATCCTCGATCAGGGGCAGGCCGTGGCGGGCGCAGGTTTCCACCAGTTCCACGCGGCGCGCCACGGACAGGCTGCGGCCCGTCGGGTTCTGGAAGTTCGGCAGCGCGTACAAGAGGCGCGCGCCATCGGCGACGGGGTCGATCGACGACGGCACCAGGCCCTCGTCATCGGTATCGACGGAAACGAATTCGGGACGGTAGACGGAAAACGCCTGCAGGGCGCCCAGGTAGCTGGGGGTTTCCACCAGCACGCGGCTGCCTTCGTCGATCAGGACCTTGCCCAGCAAGTCCAGCGCCTGCTGCGAGCCGGACGTCATCAACACTTGTTCCGGCAGGATGGTGCTGCCATGGCTGGACAGCGAGTCGGCGATCCACTGGCGCAGCGGCAGATAGCCATCGGTCGGGCCGTATTGCAGGGCGACCTTGCCATTGTTCGACAGGACCTTGTCGAAGGCGGTCTTCATTTCTTCCACGGGGAAGGTGGCGGGCGAGGGCAGGCCGCCGGCAAACGAGATGATCTCGGGACGCTGCGTGATCTTCAGGATTTCGCGGATGAACGAGCTTTGCAGCTGTTCCGCACGTTCGGCAAAGCGCCATTGGATCGGATTCGGATTTTCAATTTTCATACGAGTCTCACAGAAGATGCCGAGCTGCGCCGGCTGGATTTGTTGGCCCGCTTGTGGCGGTGCGTGCGCAAGCGGCGCCGGATAGGCGTCGCCATGGTGCTGCGGTATTGTACGGCTTGCACGCCGCGCTGCCCATCCGCACGCGCAAGGGCGTTGCAAACGGGCGTCAAGCCGGCCTATTTCAGCTTGCGTCCGATGGCTACCACGGCGATCACGGCGCCGGCAAACAGCAGGCTTTCACCCGTCAATGGCTCGTGCAGCAGCACGGCGGCGCCTACCAGCGTGAGGAAAGGCTGCAGCAACTGCGTCTGTCCCACACGCGCCACGCCGCCCAGCGCCATGCCCCGGTACCAGAAAAAGAAGCCGATAAACATGGAAAACACGGAGATGTATGCAAAGCCCAGCCAGGCCGCGCCGCTGGCCTGCGCCATCAGTGCGCGCTGCGGCCAGGCGTCCCACAGCACCACGGGCAGCGCGAAGGGCACGGCCAGCAGCAGCGCCCAGGAAATTACGTGCTGGCCGGGCATGGCTTGCGCCAGGCGTCCACCTTCGGCATAGCCGAGTGCAGCCAGCAGCACGGCGGCAAACATCAGCCAGTCGGCCATGTGGAAGCTGCCGCCGCCCTGGCGCAGCGCAAACGCCACCACCAGTGCCGTGCCGAGCAGGGCCATCAGCCAGAATCCCGGCGATGGGCGTTCCTTGCCGCGCAGCACGGCAAACACGGCGGTGGCCAGTGGCAAAATTCCCACCAGCACGGCGCCGTGCGAGGCGGGCAGGCTGCGCATGGCGATCGACGTCAGCCAGGGAAAGCCCAGCACGCAGCCCAGCGACACGAGCGCCAGCGGCAGCCATTGTTCGCGCCGCGGCAACGGTGCGCGCTGCTGCCATAGCCATAGGCCGGCCAGGCTGGCAGCCACCAGGGCGCGGCCCAGGGCGACAAAGGTGGGATCGAGTTCGGCCACCGCCAGGCGCGTAAAGGGCAGGGTCAGGCTGAAGAGGGCGACTGCGATCAGGCCCAGCAGCAGGCCCTTGCGGTCATCGCTGAGGCGGGGCGGGTGGCTGGTAGAGGCGGCGGTGCTCGTGTGTGAAGGCATGGGTTTCCTGGTGCGTGCGGTAAGGGAAAGGTATGGATTTTGTGTGATCCATGCTGCTATCCTAGGCGTGAATAGCAGTACAGTACAAGTACACTTCCACGCATAATTTCACATACTGTCATGGTCAAATGAGTAATACACTTCCTTTGCTGTCGCGCGCCTCGGGCGAAACCCTGATCGACCAGATCGCGCGCTCGCTGGCGGCGCGCATCGACGACAAGCTGCTGCGCGGCGGCGCGCGCATGCCTTCGATCCGCCAGTGCGCCGCCAGCTTGAGCGTGTCGTGCGCCACGGTGGTGGCCAGCTACGACAAGCTGGTGGCGCGCGGCTACCTCGAATCGCGGCGCGGCGCCGGCTTTTTCGTGCGCGAGCGCTCGCCGTTGAACACGCCGGCGCCACCGGCTGGCGTGCAGGATGCGGCGGCGCAGACTATGGACGTGGTCTGGCTGATCCGAAACATGTTCCGCCGGACGCCGGCCATCCCCGCGCCCGGCTCCGGCATGCTGCCAGCCGAGTGGCTCGACGGCGACCTGGTGGCGCGCGCCTTGCGCGACGTCAGCCGCCAGCCCGGCAATTTTCTGCTGGGCTATGGCACGCCGCAGGGTTTCCTGCCGCTGCGCCAGCAGTTGCAGCTGAAACTGGCGGGGCTGGAAATCGCCTGTCCGCCCGAGCAGATCGTCACCACGGTGGGCGTGATGCAGGCGCTGGACCTGGTGGCGCGCGAGTTTGCCCGCCCCGGCGAGACCATTTTCGTCGACGATCCTGCGTATTGGCTGATGTTCGGTGCCTTTGCCGCCATGGGCATGAACGTCATCGGCATCCCGCGCTTGAAAGACGGCCCCGATATCGCCGTGCTGGCCGAGCTGGCGGCCTTGCACCGTCCCAAGCTGTACGTGATCAATTCGGTGCTGCACAACCCCAGCTCGACGTCGCTGTCGGCGGCCAAGGCTTTCCAGGTGCTGCGCCTGGCCGAACAGCACGACTTCCTGCTCGTCGAGGATGATATTTACTGCGACATGCACCCGGGCGGCGCGGTGCAGCCGGCCACGCGCCTGGCTGCGCTGGACCAGCTGCGCCGCGTGATTTACCTGGGCGGCTTTTCCAAGAGCCTGGCGGCGAACCTGCGCGTGGGCTTCATCGCCACGTCGCCGGAGCGGGCGCAGCGCCTGGCTGACCGCAAGATGCTCGCCACGCTCACCACCAGCGACATCGGCGAACGCGTGGTGTATAAAATCCTCTCGCAGGGGCTGTACCGCAAGCATGCGGAGCGCCTGCGCACGCGGCTCGACAGGGTGCGCGAGGGCACGTACCGCAAGGTCGAACAGGCGGGTTTGCGCTTTGATCCTGCGTCGGCCGGCATGTTCGTGTGGGCGGACGCGGGCTGCGACACGAATCTGCTGGCCGAAAAGGCGCTGGCCGAGGGGCTGGTACTGGCGCCGGGCAGCCTGTTTTCGCCGCGCCAGCTGCCGTCCACCCGCATGCGCCTGAACCTGGCCACGGTGCAGGACGAGCGGGTATGGGCGTTTTTCGCCCGCGCACTGGGGTAAACTGAACATTGCAGGACATTCGACAGTGGCTCTTGAAATTGCTTGTACCATCCCCAACTCCGTAGAATCCGTCCTATCCACAAGACTATGAGGTAAAAATGGCTGTCTCCGAAAAGCAAACCCTGGGTTTTCAGACCGAAGTGAAGCAAATGCTGCACCTGATGATCCATTCCCTGTACTCGAACAAGGAAATCTTCCTGCGCGAATTGATCTCGAACGCGTCCGACGCGGCCGACAAATTGCGCTTCGAAGCGATCGATAACGACGCCCTGTATGGCAACGATCACGAATTGAAGATCAAGGTCAGCTTCGACAAGGATGCGCGCACCATCACCATTTCCGACAACGGCATCGGCATGACCCGTGACGAGGCGATCTCGCACCTGGGCACCATCGCCAAGTCGGGCACCAAGGAATTCTTCGGCAAGCTGTCGGGCGACCAGCAGCAGGACGCGGCCCTGATCGGCCAGTTCGGCGTGGGCTTCTATTCCGGCTTCATCGTCGCCGACAAGATCACCGTTGAAACGCGCCGCGCCGGCGTGGACGCTGCCGAAGGCGTACGCTGGGAATCGGCCGGCGAAGGCGATTACAGTATCGAAAGCATCGAAAAAACGGGCCGCGGCACGGACATCATCCTGCACCTGCGCGAAGGCGAGGACGAATTGCTGTCGAGCTGGAAGATCAAGTCCATCATCCGCAAATACTCGGACCATATCTCGCTGCCGATCGTGATGCAGAAGGAAGAGTGGGACGACGAGAAAAAAGAAACCGTCCTGAAAGACGAATTCGAAACCGTCAACCAGGCCAGCGCCCTGTGGGCCCGCAACAAGGCCGACATCACGCCGGAACAGTACGACGAGTTCTACAAGCACGTCTCGCACGACTTCCAGTCGCCTTTGAGCCACACGCATAACCGCGTGGAAGGTCGCAGCGAATACACGCAACTGCTGTACATCCCGGCCAAGGCGCCGTTCGATATGTGGGACCGCAACAAGCGCGGCGGCATCAAGCTGTACGTCAAGCGGGTCTTCATCATGGACGATGCCGAGCAGCTGATGCCGACCTACCTGCGCTTCGTGCGCGGGGTGATCGACTCGGCCGACCTGTCGCTGAACGTATCGCGTGAAATCCTGCAGGAGTCGCGCGACGTCAAGGTGATCCGCGAAGGCTCGACCAAGCGCGTGCTGGGCATGCTGGAAGAACTGGCGAACGCGGACGAGCAGGACAAGAAGGACAAGTACGCCGTCTTCTGGAAGGAATTCGGCCAGGTGCTGAAAGAAGGCATCGGCGAAGACGCGGCCAACAAGGAGCGCCTGGCCAAGCTGCTGCGCTTTGCCTCGACGGCCAACGACAGCGACGAGCAAATCACCTCGTTCGCCGACTACGTGGCGCGCATGAAGGAAGGCCAGGACAAGATTTATTACGTCACGGCCGATAATTACGCGGCCGCCAAGAACAGCCCGCACCTGGAAATCTTCCGCAAGAAGGGCGTCGAAGTGCTGCTGCTGACGGACCGCGTTGATGAATGGATGCTGTCCTTCCTGCAGGATTTCGAAGGCAAGGAACTGGTCTCCGTTGCCAAGGGCGGCCTGGACCTGGGCGCGCTGGAAGACGAAGCGGAAAAGAAAGAGCACGAAGAAACGGAAACTTCGTACGCCGACCTGGTGGGCAAGATGAAGACCGTGCTGGCCGACAAGGCCAAGGATGTGCGCGTGACGTTCCGTCTGACCGATTCGCCAGCTTGCCTGGTGGCCGATGAAAACGAATTGTCGGGCAACCTGCTGCGCATGCTGAAGGCGGCAGGTCAGAGCGCGCCGGAATCGAAGCCGATTCTGGAAATCAACCCGAACCACCCGCTGGTGACGCGTCTGAAATATGAAGACGCGCAAGGCGGCAAGTTCGGCGACTGGGCCAACATCCTGTTCGACCAGGCCATGCTGGCCGAAGGCGGTTCGCTGGCCGATCCTGCCAGTTTCGTCAAGCGCCTCAACGAATTGCTGCTCAATTCGGCGAAGTAAACGCCTCGCTGCAAACGTCAGCAAGCCGGCCCTTTCTTCGTGAAAGGGCCGGCTTTTTCTTTAAGGAGCATCATGAAAATCCGCCTGATGGCCGGCCTGGGCGCGCATGCGCTGGGCTGCCTGCTGTTTATTGTGTTGAGCTGGCTGGGTTTTTTCCTGTACACGCAGCTGTTTGGCAGCCTCGGCTCGCGCGGCGTGGCCGGTGGCCTGGCCCTGCTGCTGGTGTTTTACGTGTATGCGGGCACGAATTTGTTGCTGGCGCTGCTGCCGCCCTGCAGGGTGAAACTGCTGCTGTGCGCCCTGCTGGGCGCGGCGGTGCTCGCGTATCTGCTGCCCCAGCATCCGCTACGGGCGATTTACTTCAGCGTGCTGTCGGGCGGCTTGAGCTGGCTGGCCGTGCTGGCCAGCGCGCGCCTAATTGACCGCCTGCGGGGCTGACAGGCCGTTGAGAAAGGCGGCGACCGCATCGGCTGCCGCTGCCGGCGCCGCCTGCAGCAGCATGTGCGGCGCGTCGATGTCGACCAGTTGCGTGCCTGGTGCCAGGCGCAGGATTTGCAAGGCGTTTGCCGGCGGCACCAGGCGGTCGTGGCGGGCGCGCAGATACAGCACGGGCAGGCTGCCGCGCCCGAAGCTGCGCGAGGTGTCTGTTTCCAGCACGGCGCGTAGGCGCTGGCGCAGCACGCTGGGTGGCACCTGCGCCAGCGCCTCCGCCAGTTCCGCCTGCAGAGGCGGCGTGGAGCAGGGTGCCAGCAGCGCCTGGCGCAGGGCGAAACCGGGCAGGGTGCCAAAGGGGACGAATTGCAGCAGGTGGCGCAGCGGCGCCAGCATCGGGCGCGGATTGCGCACGAACGAACAGCACAGGATAAGCGCACGCATGCCGGGTGGCGGATTGGCGCGCAAAGCTGCCCCCAGCGGGCCGGAAAACGATTCGGCCAGCACGACGAAAGGGCCGCCCTGCGGCAAGCGTTCGCGCACGAATGCTTGCAGCGCCGCGTAATCGAGTGGCGCGGCCGGATAGGCGATGGCCTGGGTCTCGATGGCGGTCTGTGCGCGCAAGGCGGCGTCAAAACGCTGGAAGAGCCGTGCCGTGCCGTCCATGCCGGGCAGCAGGACAAGCAGGGGCGAGGCGTGGGTTGGTGTCGTCATTGCGGCCATCATAACAGCCGCGCCGGCACGCATGCGGTCCGTCAGTCGCACCGCATGGGTGCCGGCGCCATGCTAGAATCCCCGGCGCGTCATGCGTGGCCGGAATCGTGGCCAAATCCCCGACAGACAGAATCATGCATATCATTTTTTCGAATTACCGCACCCTGGGCGTCTTGCTGGCAGCGGCCTGCGTCCTTTCCCAGCCTGCCCGTGCCACGGCGGCGCCCTCGGCGCCGGCCGGGAAAAGCCTGTCCTCCTTGCTGGCCGGCGGTCCCTTGCCGCGCCTGAGCGACGATGCGCTGGTGCGCGCGGCCCTGTTCGATTTCTTCGGTTACGCGCGTGGCAGCTACACGGAAGACGATGAATTGCTGCTGGCGCAGGCGCTTGAAGCGATCAGCGAAAAGCGCGACGCCACGCGTACCGTGCTGGCCGATGGCCGCCAGTTGCTGGCGTCGATGAATGACCGCAAGCAGGGCCGGGAACGGGGCGCCATGCTGCTCGACAAGCGCGGTGCCATCATCGCCTTTGGCCTGGTCAACGGACATTGCCACCTGGAGGGCCAGCCGCTGGCGAAAGTCTGCAATCCCGATCCGAATACGGTACTGACGGTGTTCCATCGCAAGGGTATGCTGGTCGGCGAAGCGGCGCCCTTGCTGGCCTGGGCCCGGCAATTGCCGCCCATGCTGGCGCTGATCGCGGGCGACAAGGAAGCGGGTGCCGATGGGCAGAAGATCGCCAGTGTCGAATATGTGCTGGCGCAGCCGGCCCTGCCGGGCTGGAACCGCGCCCAGTTGCCGCCTGCGTATCCACCGGCGCTCTTGCCGCTGCTGCTCGATAAATCCACGGTGCTGACGTCGGCCGGCGCCGGCGTGTTTGCCTATCCACTCACACTGAAGGGCACGAAACAGAATAATGTGCTGGACCATGCCGAAGGCCGCCCGCCGCGCGACCTGGAAGTGGCGCTGCGCAGCTATGCCAGTTTCGACACGGTGGTGGAACGCTATCGCCAGCTGGCCAAGGGGGCCAGGCTGCAGCGCAATGAACGCACGGCTTACCTCGATGGCAACATGGGGCAGGGCAGCTACCGCGTCTACATCCGCAACACGGGCGCGGACGGCGTGATGATCGACGTGGCATTGTGGCAGCGCAAGCTGGCGGCCGGCCGCTAGATTCAATAAAAGCGCGCCTTTTCGTAGCCCCGCGCTGCCAATTGCGCCTTGATCTCTTCATCGCGCTTTCTTTTCCCCGTCGCCAGGGTCAGCTTGTTTAGTGTTGCCGGCAAGCCGCCAACCAGCAGCGCATCGATGTCGAGCTGCGTCAGGTACACGGCCAGATTGCCGAGCGCCGGCAGGACCGCGACGCCGTGCAGCCGCTCCAGGGTCTTGCAGTTGCGCAGGATCAGCCACGCCAGCGCGGGATTTTCACCCAGCCGAATTTCTTTTACCTTGATCTGGTCTTCCACCGACAAGCGCTGCAGGCGGGGAAAACGGCCGATGTCGCCCAGGTCTTCCAATCCCCGCACGCGCACTACTTCCAGGTCTTCCAGCAGCGGCGCCGCAACGTGGGCGATCGACGCACGTCCGCCCAGGATGAAGCGCAGCTTCTTCAAGGCCGGCATGGCGCCGATGAAGTCCACGTCATCCTTGCTCTTGACTTGCGACAGCGATAGCTGCGCCAGCGCGGGCAGGGCCGTGATGGCGGCGATGTTTTTCACGTGGCCCGTCGTGTGCAGCTGCGCCAGTTGCGGCCAGTGCCGTAGCGGCGCCAGGTCGATGTTCGCCTTGCGTGTCTCGCCCAGGCTCAGGTATTCCAGTGCGCGCAGATTCTCCAGCGCCAGGATGTCGTGTTCCAGCATCTCGTAGACGCCCAGCTGCAATCGCTTCAGGTGCCGCAGTTCACCCAGGGTCGCCAGGTTGACGGCACTGGTGTGGCAGTCCAGCGCGAGGTTGGCAACATGCGGCAGCGCGCGCAGGATGGCGGCGTCGAATGGCGTGAAGTGGTAGCCGTAGAAGCCGATTTCCATCGCCTCGCGGCACCTGGCCGCCAGCGCATCGGGGTCCGCCAGCAGCGGTTCCGGTGCAAAGTGTTCGCCGAATTGCACGATCACTTTGCAGTCGGCGGCGATGGCGGCGCACAGGGCGGCGGTATCGATGCTTGTTGGGTTGTGGATGCGCTGCGGCTGCCTTGCTTGCGTCATGGTCACAGTCCGATGGGGTAGTCCACCTGCCTGGGGGGCGGGCAGCCTTCCGGCCCCGGGAACGTCTGCTTGCCCGTGTCATCGTAGCGCTTGCCGCAATCGACGAGCACGCGTTTGCGGAAGGTGAAAATGCTGGCCACCTTGCCGTTTGGGTGGTAGCAGATATTGTCGCCATCGCGGTCGGCCGAAGCGTAGCTGATGATCGACTGGCCGTTGACCGTGCGCGTGCTGTGGCCGCTGCGCGGCTCCGTGCATTTGAGCTGGCCGCTTTCATAATAGGCGTTGACGACGGAGGTGTCGGCGGCGCGGTCCACCAGCAGTTCGTCCTTGCGCTTGCCATTCGGGTAGTTCGAATAGCCTTCCTGGCGCTGACCGTACTGGAAGGCGTAGTAATACTGCGGCTTGCCGTCCGGGTAGTACATGTGGTGGTACTCGCACACATCGTCGCGTGTGCTGCCGTACTCTTTGAAGGTGCAGCGGTGGATGTCATTGAGCAGCTGGCCGTCTTCGTAGTATTCGCGCAGGTGGGTGAGCAGGCGTCCCTGGTCGATGATGGCCAGGCGTTCCGGCTTGCCGTTCGGGTAGTAGCGCGCATCCAGGCCCTGCTTCTTGCCGTTGTCCCACAGTGTATCGAGGCGCAGGATCTTGCCGCTGTCGTCGAATGCCTGTTCGCGCCCATCGAGCTGGCCGTTGCGGTAGGTGGCCGTGTAGATAACGTATTCCTTGCCGGCCGGACCCAGATAGCGCGTGCGACTGCCATCGAGCACGCCCGCCTGGTAATGGTCGCGCACGCGCAGCGCGCCCCTGGCGTCCGTGTCGACCGCCTCGCCCTGCTTCTTGCCTTTCACGAAAGTGACGCTTTGCGTGACCTTGTCCTTGAGCTTGAGCTTCCACGGCCCGTCGCGCAAGCCGTCGATGAAGCTGCCGTCGCCGTCTTCCGTGATCCACGGCCCGTGGCGCGTGCCGTTCACGTAAATGCCGCGCGTTTGCAGCTTGCCTCCCATGCGGCGCTCGTGCGGGCCGTTCAGCTGGCCGCCCGCGTAGGTATCGAAACCCGTCACTTCCTCTTCATCGGCATAGTTGACGACCGTCCAGCGGCCTTCGCGCTTGCCGGCCCGGTAGGCGCCACTTTCGCTCTGCTTGGGATAATCGAAGTGCCACAGGCCTTCTTGCAGGCCGTTGATGAAATTGCCTTTTTCGCTGCCCTCGTGCATGCCCTCGCGTACCCACAGTCCCTGGCGCTTGCCCTTGGCGTACTGGCCCCGCTCGACCACCGAACCGTCGTCCCAGGCCAGGCTGTAGAGGACGGACGGGCCGTCTTCGCTGCCAGTGAATTGCCGCGGCGTCGTTTCCCACGTCACTTGCCACAGGCGGTAATTGGGCAGGATGCCGGCGCCTGCATCGCTGTACAGGGTGTAGCTGGCGGTCAGGAAGCGCTCGCCTTTCTTCTGGAAGGTTTTCTTGTAGGTGATGGCGTCCTTGCTGCCAGCCGCCACCGGCTTGCCGTCATCGCTGTAGTAGCCGACGATGGTGCCTTGCGTATGGTCGATGGCGTCGAAATCGGCATTGCCGCTCTTGCCCCGCGGGACGCTGTAATCCATCGGCGCCAGTTTCGCCAGCGCCGCCTTGACCTGCCCCGCATTGGGGGCGGCGCTTTGCGCCACGATGCGGTTCAGGGCCGGCTGGAGGCCGTCCAGGCGGCGGTACTTGCCGGAGCTGCGATGGTAGCGGTAGGCGCGCAGGCCGTTCTTGTCACCCTGGCGTAACAGCACCAGCATGGTTTGCACGCTGGTGTCCGACTCCTGGTCCAGCGATGCGTAGAAGATGGAGCGGATGACGGCGTTGCCGAACTGGTCGAGCAGCAAGGGTTTCGCGGTGCTGCTCTTGCATTCGCAGTAGTAGCCGTTGACGCCCTCTTTTTCCTTGAGGAAGGCGACGTCCAGGCCGCTGTCCTGCGAGGCAGTGATGGCGGGATGGGCGAGGCTCTTGCCTTCGTAGAAGGGCGCGCCGTGGGCGAGGGCGGAGCAGAGGAGCAGGGGCAGAAGCAGACGTTTCATCGTGAGGCTGGCGCCGGGGCGCCGCAATGGAAAGGCCACGATTCTGCCTGTGTTCTCTGACGCGGGCAAATGTGCGCGCGCGTATCGTGTGCGGTGCGCGCCCTGCCGTTCAGGGCTGGTGCGCGGCGCAAAAATCCAGCAGCAGCTGCTCGCCGTCCGGCCAGGGGCCGTAGCCGGCATCGCCGTTGATATGGCCGGCGTCGCCGATCATGGTCAGTTCGCTGCCCCAGGCGGCGGCAAACGCGCGTGCCCGCGCGAAGCTGACGTAGGGATCATCGCCGCTGGCCACCACCAGGCTGGGAAAGGGCAAGGCTTGCAGCGGCATGGGTGCAAAGCCCGTCGTGCCGGCGGGATAGGAGGGCGCTTCCACATCGCTGGGGGCGACCAGGAAGGCGCCGGCGATCTTGTGCGGCGAGCCGCTGGCCGCCCAATGGGCGACGAGGGCGCAGGCCAGGCTGTGCGCGGCCAGCACGGGCGGGCGCTCGCAGGCGGCGATGGCGCGGTCGAGTTCCATTACCCACTCGTCCTTGTCCGGCGTCTGCCATTCCCCATGCGGCACGCGCGACCACTGCGGGTGGCGCGCTTCCCAATGGGTTTGCCAGTGCTGCGGCCCGGAATTCCACAGGCCGGCCAGGGTCAGAACGAGAGGCGACATCATTTCTCCTTGTGAAATGCCCGACAAAATCGTAGCGAGCGGCAGTGGATTGTGGCCGAGACGCGCAGCTGTGCGCATGCACAGTGAGCATCGCAGGCCGCAAGGCGCGCCGCGCAGTAGATTTGGTCTGGCATTTTTATAGTTCGGTGCGTAGGGCGAATAGCTCCGGGAACAATACCACGTCGAGCATCTTGCGCAAATAGCTCACGCCCGCCGTGCCGCCCGTGCCCGTCTTGAAGCCGATGATGCGCTCGACCGTCGTCACATGGCGGAAGCGCCAGAAGCGGAAGGCCGTCTCCAGGTCCACCAGCTTTTCGGCCAGCTCGTACAAGGCCCAGTGTTTCGACGGGTCGCGGTAGACTTCCAGCCAGGCCGCTTTTACCGAGGCGTCGGAGGCGGTCGGCAGAGTCCAGTCGGCGTCCAGGCGCTCGGGGGCGATGTGCAGGCCGCTGCGCGCCAGCAGCTTGACGGCTTCATCGTAGACGGACGGCGTGCGCAGGGCCGCGTCGAGCACCTTGTAGGTTTCTGGCGCCGTCGTATGCACGTTGAGCAGGGCGGCGTTCTTGTTCCCCAGGATGAATTCGATCTCGCGGTACTGGAAGGACTGGAAGCCGGACGAGGCGCCCAGGTAGGGACGGATGGCCGTGTATTCGGGCGGCGTCATGGTGGCCAGCACGTCCCACGCATGCACCAGCTGGTCCATGATGCGCGCCACGCGGGCCAGCATCTTGAAGGCGGGCGCAAGATCCCCGCTTTGCAGGTTGGCGCGCACGGCGTGCATTTCGTGCAGCATCAGCTTCATCCACAATTCGCTGGTCTGGTGCTGCACGATGAATAGCATTTCGTTGTGGTTCGGCGACAGCGGATGCTGGGCCGTCAGGATGCGGTCCAGCGCCAGGTAGTTGCCATAGCTCATAGATTCGCTGAAATCCATCTGCGCGCCATGCCACTGCGCCTCCTGGTCGCCGGCATGCATGGGGCAGCCGCTGGTGTTTTCCTTGTTCATATTCTTTTCGTCGCTCATGGGAGGGTCAGGTCACAGCGTCGCGCTTGGCGGCGATGTCGTAGGCTTGGGTGTCGAGGATGTCGCGCAGGATTTCCACGGCATCCCACACGTCGGCAAAGCTCGTGTACAGGGGCGTGAAGCCGAAGCGCATGATGGCCGGCTCGCGGTAGTCGCCGATGACGCCGCGCGCGATCAGCGCCTGCATCACGGCATAGCCGTGCGGATGCGTGAAGCTGACCTGGCTGCCGCGCCGCGCATGCTCGCGCGGCGTGACGAGGCCCAGCGGATGGTCAGCGCAGCGCTGCTCCACCAGGGCGATGAACAGGTCCGTCAGGGCCAGCGACTTGCGGCGGATGGCTTCCATGCTCGTTTGCGCAAAAATCTCCAGGCCGCATTCGACCAGGGCCAGTGACAGGATGGGCTGCGTACCGCACAGGGCACGCGCGATGCCGTCAGCGGGCGTGTAGCCCGGGTCCATGGCGAACGGCGTGGCGTGGCCCCACCAGCCGGACAAAGGCTGGCGGAAGCGCGCCTGGTGTTTTTCCGGCACCCAGATGAAGGCGGGCGAGCCGGGGCCGCCATTCAGGTATTTGTAGGTGCAGCCGACGGCCAGGTCGGCGCCGGCGCCATTCAGGTCCAGCGGCACAGCGCCGGCCGAATGGGCCAGGTCCCACAGCGCCAGAGCGCCCTGCGCGTGGCAATGGCTGCTGACGGCAGCCATGTCGTGCTGGTAGCCGGTGCGGTAGTTGACGTGCGTGAGCATGGCGACGGCGCAATCGGCAGCGATGGCTTGCGCCAGTTCCTCGGGACTGTCGACCAGGCGCAACTGGTAGCCGCGGTCGAGCCAGGCGGCCAGGCCTTGCGCCATGTACAGGTCGGTGGGGAAGTTGCTGCGTTCGCTGACGATGATTCTGCGCGCGGCATGCGCGGGATCGCTGGCCTGCATCTGCAGGGCGGCGGCCAGCGCCTTGAACAGGTTGACGGAGGTGGTGTCGGTGATGACCACTTCGCCCGTGCCGGCGCCCAGCAGCGGGGCCAGGCGGTCACCCAGGCGCTTGGGCAAGTCGAACCAGCCAGCCGTATTCCAGCTGCGGATCAGGTCCGTGCCCCATTCGGCCGTGATGACGTGCTGGGCACGGGCCAGGGCCGCTTTCGGCCGGGCACCCAGGGAATTGCCATCGAGGTAAATTACGCCTTGTGGCAAGTCGAATTGCTGGCGCAGGGGCGCCAGGGGATCATCGAGATCGCGCGCGCTGCAGTCATGTCGAGAAATCATGGTGGCTTTCATGTTAATTCTTGTCTTAATGGCACGATATTGTTTGAGGTCTAAAGTATTGTGCGGGAGCAGGCAGTGTAGCAAATCCCCGCCAAAAAGCGGAATTTCCGCGCCGGACGGGGGACGGAAAGTACCTCCCTGCTGGGCGTCAACGAAAAAAATCACACTTTTAAAAATATTTTCAAATCGCCCTAAAGTTCTGCGATTCGCCGCCGTCAACAATTACATGAACGGTGTCAAACCGCTCAAAAAGAACGCGGGACTTTATATATTTTTCGAAAAAGCCCTAAAGTTCCTGCCAAGGCAGCCGTTATCTAGGTAAGCAGACTTGATTTTGGTCAAGTTGTTGTAAAAAAGTGATATTTTTTACAGGCTTGAAGTCGGGTAAATCCCGCCTCGCGCCCACCTTCCACATCCGCGCCGTTACTGGCGTGCGACCATGATCGAGCAGTGTTTGTCAGACAAACACCTACGGTCCTGCCCGCCATTTCCCGACCAAAAATACAGTCCTTCGCCTCTGTTGCGTTTGATGTTGCTCCTGCAGAATGTATCTCACTGGCAACAAACAATGCCAGCTGAATTCAACGGATTGAGGAGATGGAAATGACTGCTAACGACATGATGGCTGAGATTCGCGACGCTAACCTGAGCTACCTGATGCTGGCTCAGCAAATGATTCGTGCGGACAAGGTAACGGCCATCTTCCGTTTGGGCATAGCCGCCGAAATCGCCGAATTGATCGAAGGCATGAGCAATGCGCAAATCCTGAAGCTCGCAGGCGGCAACATGATGCTGGCCCGCTTCCGCTTCGACGACAGCGCCATCCTGGGCATGTTGACGAACTACAATAAAGACCGCTCGCTGGCCCAGTCGCATGCCGCTATCCTGATGGCCGGCCAGGGCGTCGAAGAAATCGCTTAAGTTTTTAAATTAGTACTCGTCAGTCGCGGAGTAGTCAGCATGGCCAAGAAAAGTGTCGTATCGGAAGCGCAAGAAATCCAGCTGGCCATCGAGTTGATACAGCTGGGCGCGCGCCTGCAACTGCTGGAGACCGAAGTCTCGCTGTCGCGCGAACGCCTGCTGAATCTGTACAAGGAATTGAAAGGCGTCTCGCCGCCCAAGGGCATGCTGCCCTTTTCCACCGACTGGTTCCTCACCTGGCAGCCGAATATCCATTCCTCGCTGTTCATCAATATCCACAAATTCCTCGTCGACCACGCCGGCGCCACCGGTATCGAAGCCGTGATGAAGGCGTATAAGCTGTATCTGGAGCAAATGCCGCCAGAGGCCGGTGAAGAGCCGCAGCTGTCGCTGACGCGGGCCTGGACCCTGGTGCGCTTTTTCAGCAGCAAGATGCTGAACATGGCGCCTTGCGGCAAGTGCGGCGGCAAGTTTGTCGTCAACTGCCTCGACCTGAATGCCGATTATGTCTGCGGCCTGTGTCACATGCCTTCGCGTGCAGGCAAGACCAAGAAGGCGCGCGATGAAGCGGCCGCAGTCGCGTCGCCGAGTGTGACCGCCTGATACTGCCCCCGCATCGTTCAAGCCGGAGCCGGTCGCCAGACCGGACTCCGGCTTTTTCATAGTGCTTTCGCTTACACTGGCGTTTTCCTTCGATGACTGTCTCATGCTGCAACAAATCCTGCGCGCCCCCGCGCTCAAGGCCATCCTGATCCAGGTGCTGGCCTTTCCCTTGATGTTGCTATTGGTATATGGCCTGGCGCGTGCGGGCGTGGTCATGTCGTTGCCGGTCGTCGCCTTGCTGCAGGGCGTGCTGGTGGCGCTCATTACCTGGCGCGCGGGCCTGGCGCGCTGGTGGTGCGCCATCGGCCTGCTGTTTGCGCCTGCGCTGCTGGCGGCCAGCTTGTTGCACTGGCCCCCGGTCGTGTTCCTGGCGGCCTTTGTTTTCCTGCTGAGCCTGTATTGGTCCACGTTTCGCACGCAAGTGCCGTTTTATCCGTCGGGGCCGCGCGTATGGCATGCGGTCGCCGAGCTGATTGCGCACCGTCCCGGCGTGCGCCTGATCGATATCGGCAGCGGCTTGGGCGGCCTGGTGCTGGACCTGGCGCGGCGCCGGCCCGATGGGCAGTTTTACGGCATCGAACTGGCGCCGCTGCCGTGGCTGGCAAGCCGCCTGCGCGCGCGGCTGTCGGGGAGCCGCGCGCGCTTCCTGCGCGGCGACTACGAAGCGCTCGATTTCAGCCGCTACGACGCGGTCTTTGCTTACCTGTCGCCAGCGGCGATGGCGGCCCTGTGGAGCAAGGCGGAAAGGGAGATGTTGCCCGGTAGCATGCTTCTTAGTTACGAATTCCAGATTGCGGCACGCGAACCCGATAAGACCATCGCCGCCACAGAGGGTGGCCCTTTGCTTTACATATGGTGCTTTTAAGCAATTGTCTGCGTTATTTGCTTGCCCGGAGGGCGATCTCACGTTATTGTAGTTCCACACGGCATTTTCTCGGAATTGCATTGAAAAGCGGCGCATTTCAATTAACTTTCGGTTACTTTTTTTTTGCCGCTGCCTTCGTCGGCGGCGCAGCCGCCGGAGGGCAGGAACGGGTTTGAACATGCCGGGCACACAGCCCCGGCCTTTATTGGGAGTCAGGGCACTTTGTTAGTCATAATCGGATACATCATCGTCTGCGCCTCGGTCTTTGGCGGCTTCGCAATGGCAGGCGGCCATCTGGCGGCGCTGTTCCAGCCGATAGAATTGCTGATGATCGGTGGCGCCGCCCTGGGCGCCTTCCTTGTTGGTAACAATAACAAGGCCATCAAGGCGACGATTGCGGCCTTGCCCAGCCTGTTCAAAGGTTCGCGCTATACCAAAGAGCTGTACATGGAACTGATGTCGCTGCTGTTCGAAGTGCTCAGCAAAGTGCGCAAGGAAGGTTTGATGTCGATCGAAGGCGATATCGACAAGCCCGAAGAGAGCCCCCTGTTTTCCAAGTATCCGGCCGTGCTGGCCGATCACCACATCGTCGAATTCATGACCGATTACCTGCGCCTGATGGTATCGGGCAATATGGATGCCTTCCAGATCGAAAACCTGATGGATAACGAGATCGAGACGCACCATCACGAAGGCGCCGTGCCGGCCCACGTGATTGCCAAGGTGGGTGACGGCTTGCCCGCTTTCGGTATCGTCGCCGCCGTCATGGGCGTGGTGCACACGATGGAATCGGTGGGCATACCCCCAGCCGAGCTGGGCATGTTGATCGCGCACGCGCTGGTCGGCACTTTCCTCGGCATCTTGCTGGCGTATGGTTTCGTGGGTCCCCTGGCCAGCCTGCTGGAGCAGAAGCTGGACGAGTCGAGCAAGATGTTCCAGTGCGTGAAAGTAACCCTGCTGGCCAGCCTGAACGGGTATGCGCCGGCGCTGGCCGTGGAGTTCGGCCGCAAGGTCCTGTTCTCGACCGAGCGTCCGACGTTCAACGAGCTGGAAGACCATATCAAGAAATCGAAAACGAAGTAAGCAGTGAACATACGCCTGGACACCATGAGTCATTTGCAGCACACGGAAGGGGGACGCCATGGCCGATGAAGGCATGCGCCCGATTATCGTCAAGCGTATCAAGAAGACGGCTGGCGGCCACCATGGCGGGGCGTGGAAAATCGCCTACGCCGACTTTGTCACGGCCATGATGGCCTTCTTCCTGCTGATGTGGCTGTTGGGTTCCACGTCGAAGGGCGACTTGAACGGCATTTCCGAATTCTTCAAGACACCCCTGAAAGTGGCGATGGCGGGCGGTTCCGGCAGCGGCGAGAGCAATTCCGTGATCCAGGGCGGCGGCCAGGACCTGTCGCGCCACGATGGACAAGTGCGCAAGGCGCAGGAAGAGCCGCAGCGCAAGTCGTTTGACCTCAATTCCGCCAAGGCCGCGCTCGAACGTGAGGAAGGCCGGCGCCTGGAGGTGCTCAAGGCGCGCATTGAGGCGACCATCGATGCCAATCCCCTGCTGAAAAAATACAAGAACCAGTTGCTGCTCGATATCACCAGCGAAGGCTTGCGCATCCAGATCGTCGACGAGCAGAATCGTCCGATGTTTGCGCTTGCCAATGCGAATCTGCAACCATATACCAAGGAAATCCTGCATGCCATCGGCTTCGTGCTCAATGAAGTACCGAACCGCATCGGCCTGTCCGGGCACACGGATTCGACGCCCTACATGAGCGATGCCGGCTACAGTAACTGGGAATTGTCGGCTGACCGCGCGAATGCGTCGCGGCGCGAACTGGTGATTGGCGGCATGAAGGAAGAAAAAGTATTGCGCGTGGTGGGACTGGGCTCGGCCGCCCACCTGGACAAGCTCGATCCCTTCAATCCGATCAACCGGCGTATCAGCATCATCGTCATGAACAAACGCACGGAAGAAAATGTTCTGCGCGATGGGTCGGCGATAGAGCTGCCGGTGACCGATGCCGCTTCCGCCGCTGTCGCTTCAGGGCTGGTGGCCGGTGCGCCGCCCGCGGCGGCGCCAGCTCCCAGCCCGGCAGCGGCAAAAAAATAACACGCAAGGCTGTCAACGCGTGGTGTAGTGAAACAATGAGACCTTTATGACAAGAAAGAAAATACTTGGCTCGCATGTAAAACGTCTGCTGTCTGGCGTGTCGGACCATGGCCGCAAGCACTTGACGGAGGTGGAAACCGACCTGGTGCAGACCGGCATCTTGCTGGAAGAGGCGATCGAAAAGCTGTCCTTCAATTTCATGGCGATACACGCAGCCGTCGCTGCGCAGCAAGATACCATCGCCATGCTGCTCGAAGGTGGTATTCCGGCCGAGCAGCAGCGGGAAAAACTGCTGGCATTGCAGGGCGAAGTAGGGGGCTACGTGAATGCCGCCATCACCAGCCTGCAGTTCCAGGACATGACCAGTCAGCTGATCGAGCGCACCTTGAAGCGCGTGACGGGCTTGCGCGAGTTCCTCGGTACCCTAGGCTCGCATGGCGCGGAGATGTTGCCGGAGAGCGACAATGAAGAAATTGTCGCCTTGCTGGGACGGGTCAGCATGGCGCTGGCGATTCAAAGCCTGGAGTTGCGCAGCGTGCTGCGCAAGGCTGTCAGTCAACAGCATTTGGAAAGTGGCGACATCGAGCTGTTCTAGCATGCCAGTGTGGAACGCTTGCGGTTGCATGGATTGATTAATCAAATACTCGGGCAGGATGCCCGGAATAAGTGGGAGCAAAGATGGCCAAAACGATACTTGCAGTGGACGATTCCAGCTCATTGCGCCAGATGGTGGCGTTCAGTCTGAAAGCCGCCGGTTACCAGGTGGTGGAGGCCGTCGATGGCCAGGACGGACTGGAAAAAGCCAAGCTGCAAACCGTGGACCTGGTATTGACGGACCAGAACATGCCGCGCATGGATGGCCTGGAGCTGATCAAACTGCTGCGCGAACTGCCGACGTACCAGAAGGTGCCCATCCTGATGCTGACGACGGAGTCGTCGGACGAAATGAAGTCGAAAGGACGTGCCGCCGGCGCCAATGGCTGGCTGGTCAAGCCCTTCGATCCGCAACGCCTGATCGAAGTGGTCAAGAAGGTGATCGGCTGATGCCAGCCGCGCAGCGCAACGATGCAATTGACGGAGTCACTCTATGACCATCGATATTAGCCAGTTTTTTCAGGTCTTTTTCGATGAGGCCGAAGAACTGCTGGCTGAAAAAGAACGGCTGTTGCTGGCCGTTGATATTGCGGCGCCCGACGCCGAAGACTTGAATGCCATTTTCCGCACCGCCCATTCGATCAAGGGCGGCGCATCGACGTTCGGCCTGAGCGACATGAGCGAGGTGACGCACATCCTCGAGTCGCTGCTCGACCGCATCCGTCAGGGCCAGATGGCCCTGACGGCGGAACACGTCGACGCCTTTTTGGCCGCCAAGGACATCCTCAAAATGCAGCTCGACGGCCATCGCCTGGGCAGCGCCGTCGACCAGGATGCCGTGGCCAATGTGCGCATGATGCTGCAGTCGTTCTCGCAGGACGTACCCGTGGCCGCGCTCACGCCTGTTGCGCCAGCCTTCCATACGGCGGAAAAGGCGGCCGTCAGCCATGCCGGTGGCCAGCGCTACCGCCTGGAGCTGCCGAAGATGGAAGAGCGTGAAGTCGAGGCGCTGGCGGCCGAACTGGGCTTGCTGGGCGATGTCGCCGTGTCCACCCTGGCCGACGCCCGCAAGGTGCTGGAAGTGACGACGCATGAAAGCCTGGACGATATCCTGGCCATCTGCTCGTTCGTGCTCAATCCCGACGACATGGTGATCACGCAGGCACCGCCATTGGCGCCAGGCGAAGCCGAAGCGGCCCGCGCGGCGCAGGAAAAAGCCCAGGGCTATGGTTTCTTCGACCCGCTGCCAGGGGCGCCGGTCGCTCCGGGCGCGATGGACCCCGGCTATGGCTTCTTCCAGCCGCTCGAGGACATCCGCGCCGCCGCCGGTGTGCAGAGCGACACCGAACAGGGCTATGGTTTCTTCCAGCCTTTGGCCCAGATCCGCGCCGATGCCGCCAAGGCGGGCAACGCCGGCGCTGCCGGCGTGCCGGCCGTGGCGAGCGCCGCGACCGAGGTGGAACAGGAAAAGAAACCGGCCAAGAAAGAGGGCGAGAAGGCCGGTACCGAATCGTCGTCGATCCGCGTCTCGATTGAAAAGGTCGACCAGCTGATCAACCTGGTGGGCGAGCTGGTGATCACGCAGGCGATGATCGAGCAGCGCGCCGGTGCGCTCGACCCGATGCTGCACGAGAAACTGCTCGACAGCGTCAGTCACCTGACGCGCAATACGCGCGACTTGCAGGAAGCGGTGATGTCGATCCGCATGATGCCGATGGATTTCGTCTTTTCGCGCTTCCCGCGCATGGTGCGCGACCTGGCGACCAAGTTGGGCAAGAAGGTCGATTTCATCACCAATGGCGCCGCCACGGAACTGGACAAGGGCCTCATCGAGCGCATCGTCGATCCGCTCACGCACCTGGTGCGCAACAGCATCGACCACGGCGTGGAAATGCCGGCCGCCCGCGTGGCCGCCGGCAAGACCGAGGCCGGCCGTTTGTTCCTCTCGGCCAGCCACCAGGGCGGCAACATCATCATCGAAGTATCCGATGATGGCGCGGGGCTGAACCGCGAGCGCATCCTGGCCAAGGCGCAGCAGCAGGGACTGGACGTGTCCGAGACGATGAGCGACGCCGAAGTGTGGCAGCTGATCTTCGCGCCCGGCTTTTCCACCGCCGAAGCGGTCACCGACGTGTCGGGTCGTGGCGTGGGCATGGATGTCGTCAAGCGCAATATCAGCGCCATGGGCGGCGTGGTCGATATCCGTTCGGCGAAGGGTTTCGGCACGACGATTTCCATCTCGCTGCCGCTGACCCTGGCCATCCTGGACGGCATGTCGATCCGCGTCGGCGACGAAGTATATATTTTACCGCTGGGCTTTGTCATCGAATCGCTGCAGCCAGCCGTTGAGGATATCAAGGACATCGCTGGCCGCGGGCAGGTGGTGAAAGTGCGCGGCGAATACCTGCCGCTGATACCGCTGTACCAGATGTTCGACATCGTACCGCGCTTTACCCGTCCCTCGGAAGGCATCTGCGTGATTCTCGAGACGGAAGGGCGCAAGGCGGCCCTGTTTGTCGACGACCTGGTGGGACAACAGCAGGTCGTGGTGAAAAACCTTGAATCGAATTACCGCAAGGTGGTGGGCATTTCGGGCGCCACCATCCTGGGCGATGGCGGCGTGTCGCTGATTCTCGATGTCGCTGCCCTGATCCGTTCCTCTCGCCAGCTGGCCGACGAGTCCATTTTTTCGTAATACCGATAGATAAAGATAGGAAAATGCACCATGTCAGATACTCAACAAACATCCGGAAGCAATGCGGGCGACGGCAAGGACATCGCCGGCCGTGAATTCCTGGCCTTTACCCTGGGCTCTGAAGAGTACGGCATCGATATCCTGAAGGTCCAGGAGATCCGTGGGTACGAAGCGGTCACCCGCATCGCCAACGCGCCTGAATTCATCAAGGGCGTGATCAACCTGCGCGGCATCATCATTCCCGTGGTCGACATGCGCATCAAGTTCAACCTGGGCACGCCCGTGTACGACCAGTTCACGGTGGTGATCATCCTGAACATCGGCGGCCGTATCGTCGGCATGGTGGTCGACAGCGTTTCCGACGTCACTACCCTGACGCCGGAGCAGGTCAAGCCGGCGCCGGAAATGGGCACCGCCTTCTCGACCGACTACATGATCGGCCTGGGCACCATCGACGAGCGCATGCTGATCCTGGTCGATATCGACAAACTGATGTCGAGCAGCGAGATGGGCCTGATCGACAAGCTGGCGGCGTAAGCGGCCGGACGGCAGCAAGGCGGCGCCCGGTGCGCCGCCGTTTTGGCACGCAAAGAATCACTACAGATATGCATGTACCGGCGCGGCCAGAGGCGCGCCGGCAGGCTGCAAGGTCCGACAGAGACCAGGCCATAACACGGCGCCGTCCGGTTGAACGGGCGCCGTTCACATAAATATTGGAGACTGTAATGAGTTTGCGCGATTTCAAGATAGGCACCCGCCTGGGGATAGGTTTTGGCAGCATCCTCGCCATCCTGGTGGTGGTGATCGTTTCGGCGAATGCACTGAATTACCGTAACAAGGCCCAGTTGCTCACGGGCCTGGCACTGGCAAGCGAAAAGAATACGCAGGCGTCGCTGATGAAAAGCGCGATGCTGGAAACCGGTATCGCCATGCGCAATATCGGCCTGCAGGGCGATGTGGGCCTGATGCAGGCGGAAGAGGGCAAGGTGCGTGAGCAGCGCAAGCTGTACGACGGCGCGCGCGGCAAGCTGGCCAGCCTGGGCCTGTCCGAGGGCGAGAAGGCGCTGCTGGCCAATATCGCCAAGGTCGACGGCGAAGTCAATGCCGCCTTCAAGGAAGCGATGGGACAGGTGCTGGCGTTTAACAGCGAGGGCGCGGCGAAGGTGATTGCCACCCGCATCGACCCCTTGAACAAGACGACCCTGGCCGATATCAACAAGCTGCTCGACTTGCAGCGCGTGGCGCAGCAAAGCTTCATGGACGACTCGCTGGCGGCCGATGCGCGCCTGATGACGGTACTGTTCATCCTGGGCGGCGCGGCGGTGGCGATCGGCGCCTGGTGCGCCATCTTCATCACGCGCTCGATCACGGTGCCGCTGTCTGGCGCACTGGCCGTGGCGCAGAAAGTGGCTGCCGGCGAGCTGACGTCGCGCGTGGTGGTCGAGGGCAAGGATGAAACGAGCGCGCTGCAGCAGGCGCTGAAGGACATGAACGAAAGCCTGGTGCAGACGGTCAGCGACGTGCGCAATGGCACGGACACCATCACCGTGGCGTCGCGCGAGATCGCCAGCGGCAATGCGGACCTGTCGGCGCGCACCGAAACGCAGGCCAGTTCGCTCGAAGAGACGGCATCGTCGATGGAAGAGCTGACGTCGACCGTGAAGCAGAACGCGGACAACGCGCGCCAGGCCAACCAGCTGGCCGTGTCGGCGTCGTCGGTGGCGGAGCAGGGCGGCAGGGTGGTGGCGCAAGTGGTCGATACCATGGGTTCCATCAAGGACAGTTCGCGCAAGATCGTCGATATTATCGGCGTCATCGACGGCATCGCGTTCCAGACGAATATCCTGGCCTTGAATGCGGCCGTCGAAGCGGCGCGCGCAGGCGAACAGGGACGCGGTTTTGCGGTGGTGGCGTCCGAAGTGCGTAATCTGGCCCAACGGTCCGCTGGCGCAGCCAAAGAGATCAAGGGCCTGATCGGCGACTCGGTCGACAAGGTCGATGCCGGCAGCCGCCTGGTGGATGAGGCGGGACAGACCATGGGCCTGATCGTCACGTCGATCCGGCAGGTGGCCGACATCATGGGCGAGATCACGGCGGCGACGCAGGAACAGAGCCATGGCATCGAGGAAGTCAACCAGGCCATCGCGCAGATGGACCAGATGACGCAGCAAAATGCGGCGCTGGTCGAGGAAGCGGCGGCGGCCGCCGAGAGCATGCAGGAGCAGGCGCAGAAACTGGCCGACGCCGTTAGCATCTTCAAGCTGGACGGCGAGAGCGCCGCGCAGGCGGTCATGCCCGCGCCCGTGCCGGTGAAAGCGGCACGGCCTGCACCGGCAGTGGCGGCAACTACACGGCAGTTGGCAAAGACGGCGCAAGCCGGCACGCCACCGCCCGCGAAAAAGCTGGCGGCGGCCGGCGGCGACGATTGGGAAGAGTTCTGACGCCAACCCGGTTCCGCTAGTTATACTTGCAAAGGCATTGGTCAGAGTAGTCATAGAGAGGTAAAAACAAAATGCCGCAAACTAAAACGGATTCGGTCAAGGAATTTGATTTCACGGGCAAGGACTTCGAACGGGTCCGCGCCATGATTTACAAGCGGGCCGGCATCGCGCTGGCCGACAGTAAGCAGGAGATGGTCTACAGCCGCCTGGCGCGGCGCCTGCGCGCGACGGGCATCTCCTCGTTCGTCCGCTACCTGGACGACCTGGAAGCGGGTCGCATGGGCGACGAATGGGAAGCGTTCACGAATGCGCTGACGACCAACCTGACGTCGTTCTTTCGCGAGGCGCATCACTTCCCGCTGCTGGCCGAGCATGTGAAAAAACTGAGCGGGCCGATCACCATCTGGTGTTCGGCCAGTTCCACCGGCGAGGAGCCGTATTCGATCGCCATGACGGTGTGCGAGGCGTTCAATACGCTCACGCCGCCGGTCACCATCATCGCCACGGACATCGACACGAACGTGCTGGCCACGGCCGCCAATGGCGTCTACAACCTGGACCGGCTCGACAAGATGCCGGCCGACCGTGCGCGGCGCTTTTTCTTGCGCGGCAAGGGCGACCGCGAAGGGCAGGTACGGGTGCGCCCGGAACTGCGTCAGATGATCACCTTCAAGCCGCTCAACCTGCTGGCCGACAGCTGGCCATTGTCTGGCCAGTTCGACGTCATCTTCTGCCGTAACGTGATGATTTATTTTGACAAGGCGACACAGCGCAAGATCCTGTCGCGCTTTGTGCCATTGATGAAGCCTGATGCCCTGCTGTTTGCGGGCCATTCGGAGAATTTCCTGTACGTGTCGGATTCATTGAAGCTGCGCGGTAAAACAGTCTATGAGCTCGATCAGCCTAGGGGCGCCGCGCCCAAGGTATCGTCGCATCGTACATGAGAGTGAAATATGAGCCTGGAATCCAAAGAGCAATTTGCCACTAACGTCTATTACGACAGGACGTTCAATTGTGACGCCGCCAAGATCCTGCCTGGTGAGTATTACTTTACCAACAAGGACATGCTGATCGTCACCGTGCTCGGCTCCTGCGTCTCGGCCTGTATCCGCGACCGCGTCACGGGCCTGGGCGGCATGAACCACTTCATGCTGCCCGATGGCGGCAGCGATCCGAATAGCCCGATTTCCGCGTCGATGCGCTATGGCACCTACGCCATGGAGATTCTGATCAACGATTTGCTGAAGGCCGGCGCGCGGCGCGAGAACATGGAAGCGAAAGTCTTCGGCGGCGGTGCCGTGCTGCGCGGCTTCACGGCGATCAACGTCGGTGAACGCAATGCGGCCTTCGTCATCAATTACCTGAAGGAGGAAAAGATGCGCGTGGTGGCCGAGGACTTGAATGACATCCACCCGCGCAAGGTGTATTTTTTCCCCCGCAGCGGCAAGGTGCTGGTGAAAAAGCTGATGCAGACGCATAACGACACCCTGGTGCGCCGCGAACTCGATTACGCAAGCCGTCTCAAGGTTGCGCCCGTGGGTGGCGAGATCGAGCTGTTCTAGTAACACCGGACCAAACCTACTGCGCGTAGTGCTTTGCGGCCTGCGATGTTCACCGTGCTTCAGCACGGTTGCGCTTCTTAGCCACAAATCACTGCCGCTCGCTACGGTTTTGTCTGGCGTTTTTACCGATTAAGAATAAGGGCCGCAAGGCCTGGAAGGATATTTTATGAAGATCAAAGTATTGATCGTGGATGATTCGGCGCTGATTCGCAGCGTCATGACGGAAATCGTGAATAGCCAGCCCGATATGGAAGTGGTGGGGGCGGCGCCCGATCCGCTGGTGGCGCGCGAGATGATCAAGCAGACCAACCCTGACGTGCTGACCCTCGACGTCGAGATGCCGAAGATGGATGGCCTCGACTTCCTGGAAAAACTGATGCGCTTGCGTCCGATGCCGGTGCTGATGGTGTCGTCGCTGACCGAGCGCGGTTCGGAAATCACCATGCGCGCGCTGGAACTGGGCGCCGTCGATTTCGTCACCAAGCCAAAGATTTCCATCCAGAGCGGCATGCGCGAGTACACCGACATGATCGCCGACAAGATCCGTGCCGCCTCGAAGGCGCGCATCCGTGCGCGCACCTTGCCGTCGGCTGGCGACAGGGTGGCAGCACCGCTGCCTGCGTTGCGCAGCCCCTTGACGTCGAGCGAAAAGTTGATCATCGTGGGTGCCTCCACGGGCGGCACGGAAGCGATCCGCGAATTTTTGATGCAGATGCCGTCCGATTGCCCCGGCATCCTGATCACCCAGCACATGCCGGAAGGCTTTACGCGCTCGTTTGCGCGCCGCCTCGATTCGCTGTGCAAGATCTCGGTGCAGGAAGCGGCAGGCGGCGAACGCGTGCTGCCCGGCCACGCCTACATCGCGCCCGGCCATTCGCACCTGACCCTGACGCGCAGCGGCGCCAACTACATGACCAAGATCGACCAGGGCGAACCGGTCAACCGCCACCGTCCGTCGGTCGATGTGCTGTTCCGTTCGGCCGCGCAATCGGCAGGCAAGAATGCCGTCGGCGTGATCCTGACCGGCATGGGCAAGGATGGCGCACAAGGCATGTTGGAGATGAAGGCCGCAGGAGCGTATAATTTTGCGCAGGATGAAGCGAGTTGCGTGGTGTTCGGCATGCCACGTGAGGCGATCGCCATCGGTGCTACGCATGAAGTCGGCGCTTTGACGGCGCTGCCCGGCATGGTGCTGGGCCACCTGGCTGCGCATGGCATGCGTGCTTTGCGCGTGTAAGCCACGTTTTGTATGATCTGGGGCAAGTTTGTTCGCCTAAAAGCAACGAAAATGCTATCCTACAACTTGCTGCCGTAGTGTCGACCATAATGTCGGCATTCATGTCGATATTATTAACAAACCGCTACAGAAACAACGGAGTTATTCATGGCTGATCCAAAGATGAAATTTTTAGTCGTTGACGATTTTTCGACGATGCGCCGCATTGTCCGGAATCTGTTGAAGGAACTGGGTTATGCCAACGTCGATGAGGCGGAAGACGGCGTGATGGGCCTGGCCAAGCTGCGCGCGGAATCCTACGATTTCGTCGTCTCGGACTGGAACATGCCTAACATGGATGGCCTGACGATGCTGCAGCATATTCGCGCCGATCCCGCACTGGCCAAGCTGCCCGTGCTGATGGTCACCGCCGAAGCGAAAAAAGAAAACATCATCGCCGCCGCGCAAGCTGGCGCCAGCGGTTATGTTGTCAAGCCGTTCACGGCCGCGACCCTCGATGAAAAGCTGAACAAGATTTTCGAGAAGCTGGAAAAAGCCGGCGCCTGATCACGGTTTGATACGCTTCAAACAAAACGCTGCCAGTGCGAACTGGCAGCGTTTTTTTTCGTCGGCTTGGACCTTGCTTACGCCAGGCCGCCGTTGGCGCGTAAAGTTTGTCCATTCACCCAGCGGCCATCCGGCCCCGTCAGGAAAGCCACGGCGGCGGCGATGTCGTCTGGCGTGCCCAGGTGCTCCAGGGGCGCCATTTTGCTCATGCGCTGTATCGTTTCTGCCGTCTTGCCGTTCAAGAACAGGGCCGTGGCCGTGGGGCCGGGGGCAATGGCGTTGACGGTGATGTTCTTGCCGGGCAATTCCTTGACGTTGACGGCGAACAGGCTATCGAAGGTGGCGTCACCCGTGCCGGCCAGGGAAGGCCGCTTCGGCCGCATCGAACAGTGCTTGCACGTCGTCCGCATCGGCGACGTTGGCCTTGACCGCAATGGCGGTGCCGCCATCGGCAAGTGCGGTGTCTCTGCGAGCCGGTATGGCAATTGTGATCTTTATTGTTGTGTGGATAAAGATGGCTGTAATGGTTTTAGTGTGCAATTAAAATTAACAATCCTGTTCAAGCCACTGCACCGGTTGCCTGGCCAAAGCTGCCATGCAGCTGGTTGCGAAGTGGAATGAAATATTTCCCAAAGTTAACTTTACACCTCAACTAAAGTGGCTCATGATCGCTGCACTATTCCACCTCTGTCCCCGACCCCGACAAGAAGGAGCGCAACATGCGCCGAGCACCCGTATTATACTTTGCCCTGAGCACGGCCTTGCTGGCAGCGTGCGGCGTGAGCCTTGAGCAAGCCAGCGTTGCACCCGCCGTTGTCGAGGTGCAGCCCGGCGACGTCCAGGAGCCTGCCATACAGCCGGCAGCCGACGGCGATGGCCGGCATGCCTATCTGCACCGCGTGGGTGGCCATGATTATGTCAGCCTGAGCCAGAATGGCCCGCAGGGCGGCTTGCTGATACTCACAGGTGCGCCGCGCGGTGCGCACGCCATCCGCCTGCTGGCAGCCGATCCGGCCCAGGCACGGGCCATCCTGCGCAGCCTGAGGCTGCCTGCGCACCAGCGCAAGCTGTGGGAGGGGGAGGAAATCGTGCTCGATGCGGCCAGCTATGACATGCTGCACGCGGCACGCGGCGGCAATAAGCCGCTGTTTGCCGAGCTCAAGCTGGTAGGAATGGAGAAGTAAGGGGAGAAACGGGGCCGAATGGCCCCGTCGTGACTGCGTTTAAATTTCGAGATTATCGATCAGGCGCGTCTGCCCCAGCTTGGCGGCGGCCAGTACCACCAGCGGTTCACCGGCAGCCAGTTCGGCGGCGCTCGGCGCTTGCAGGTTGGCGCGCTTGCGCACGGCGATGTAGTCCGATTTCCAGCCGCGGCCATCGAGCAGCTGCATGGCTGCCTGTTCCAGTTCGCCCACGGCCAGGTTGCCCTTGCGCACTTCCTCGGCGACGACTGTGAGCCCCTTGAACAGCTCCGGCGCTTCCGCCCGTTCGCTTTCCGACAGATACATATTGCGCGAGGACAAAGCCAGGCCATCGTCGGCCCGGTACGTTTCGGCGGCGATGATTTCTGTCGGCAACGCGAATTGGCGCGCCATGTTGCGGATGATCATCAGTTGCTGGTAATCCTTCTTGCCGAACACGGCCACTCTTGGACCCACGCAGGAGAACAGCTTGGTGACGACCGTGCACACGCCTTCGAAGAAGCCGGGGCGAAATTCGCCTTCCAGGGTATTGCCCAAGTCATCGGGCGGGCGCACGCGGTATTCCTGCGGCTCCGGATACAGTTCTTTTTCCGTCGGGGCGAACAGCACGTACACGCCTTCTTTTTCCAGCTTGGCGATGTCGGCCGCCATGGTGCGCGGATACTTTTCGAAGTCTTCGTTCGGCCCGAATTGCAGGCGGTTCACGAAGATCGAGGCGACGACGGGGTCGCCATGCTTGCGCGCCAGGCGCATCAGCGACAAATGGCCTTCATGCAGGTTGCCCATGGTGGGGACGAACGCCGTGCGCAGCTGTCCGCTGAGCTGGTCGCGCAATTCTTCGATGTCGGAAATAATTTTCATGGATTGCTTTCGCTAAAACCCCGTTGTACGGTGGTCAGTGACAAAGGGAGGGAATCAGGCGGGCGAATACGCCAGCCGGACGTAGATGGGGGCAAACGGTTCTGCTTGCGTGATTTCGATCAGGGTTTCCTTGGCCAGTTCCAGCAGGGCCACGAAGTTGACCACCACCACGGGCACGCCGCCGGCAATGTCGAACAGCTCGCTGAACTCGACAAAGCGCGACGATTGCAAGTGGCGCAGGATGCTCGACATATGCTCGCGCACGGACAGTTCCTGGCGGCTGATGCGGTGATGCTGGGTCAACTTGGCGCGTTTCAGCACGTCGAGCCATGCCTGCTGCAAGTCCACCGGTTCCACGTCGGGCCAGGTGGGCGTCAGGCTTTGCTCGATGAAGATCTGCGTGCGCACGAAATCGCGCTCGAACTGGGGAATGGCGTTCAGGTCGTAGGCGGCCAGCTTGATCTGCTCGTATTCGAGCAGGCGGCGCACCAGTTCGGCACGGGGATCGCCGCCGTCTTCCTCGACGTCGCTCTTGCGCGATGGCAAGAGCATGCGTGACTTGATCTCGATCAGCATGGCCGCCATCAACAGGTACTCGGCGGCCAGCTCCAGGTTGCGCACGCGGATCTGGTCGACATACTTCAGATATTGCAGGGTGACCTGCGCCATCGGAATATCGAGAATGTTGAAGTTTTGCTTGCGGATCAGGTAGAGCAGCAAGTCGAGCGGGCCTTCGAAGGCTTCGAGGAAGATTTCCAGCGCGTCCGGCGGAATGTACAAATCCGTCGGCATGCGCAGCATGGGCTCGCCATACAGGCGGGCGATGCCCAGGGGGTCGGCGGCAGGCGCCGCGTCCGTGCTTGCAGATGCTGCAGGGTCGCCGCTGCCGTCGCCGTCAGCGACAGGTTCGGGCGACTCGATGGCTGCGCCGGCACCGGAAGCGTCGGCTTCCGGCGTCACTGCAGACTCTTCAGGCAACATCGTGCCGGTTCCAGATCTTAGTTCTTGTTCTGGTAAACGTAAGCCTGTTGCTTGACGGCCGACGCCAGCTGGCGTTCCTGCTCATCGATGCTGACGGCCGGCTTGTCCCACAGCAGGGCGCGGCCCGCTTGCTGGCCCGCTTCCATGCCAGGATTCTTGGCCTTCAATTCAGCGATGAACAAGGTGTGGTCGGATACGTAGTTGTTGTGTTTTGCAGGCAGTTTCATATTCTCTTCTGGGTGTCTTATAAGTAAGGTCAGCCGGCCGTATTTTACCGCGCCGTGTCGCTTGGCGGGTTGTTGTATCGGCAAGTCCGGGCGCGAAATTGCTAAAAATCAATAACGCAACAAACGCCGCATCACCATCGGCGCCGGTTCGGCGGGGTTGGCGTGCGAATATTCCAGTTCTTCGGCCAGCTCGAATTCGAAGGCCGCATAAAAATCGATCAACTTGCGCTGGTCGCGCCGCACCGCCAGGCGCAATTCCTCGGCCTGGCACGACAGGCCGTGATGAATGATGGCTTCCAGCAAGTGCTGCGAGACGTGGCTGCCCCGGTAAGCGGGCAGCACGCCCATGCGTGAAATCTTCCAGATGGCCGGGTCGCTGTCGAGCGGCATCCAGCGCAGCGAACCGGCTGGAATGTCGTCGATCAACAACAGAAAACCGCCGCCGTGGCGCAGCTGGGCTTGCACCTGCTGCGCCGTTTCGTGATGCCCGCTGGACGAGGCCGCGACCTTGCCGGCCCACGCAGCGCGGGTCAGATCGGCCATCAGTTGTGCATCGGCATTCGTTGCTTCGCGCACCACGATATTCATCATCGGTCCTTAGCGGATGCGCATGCCAGGTTCGGCGCCCGGCCACGGGTTCAGGATGTAGATGCCCGGATTCGCCTTCTCGTCGGCGGCGGACGCGGCCATGACCATGCCTTCCGAAATGCCGAACTTCATCTTGCGCGGCGCCAGGTTGGCCACCAGCACCGTCAGCTTGCCAACCAGCTCTTCCGGTTGATACGCCGAACGGATGCCGGAGAACACATTGCGCAAGCGGCCTTCGCCCGCATCCAGCGTCAGGCGCAGCAGCTTGTCGGAGCCGTCCACCAGTTCGCAGTTGACGATTTTCGCGATGCGCAAGTCGACCTTGAGGAAGTCGTCGATCTTGATCTCTGGCGCCAGTTCCTCGATGGCGGCCGCTTGCGCGGCAGGGGCTGCGGCATCGTTCGCGGCGTCGCCGGCTGGGGCGGCAATGGCAGCTGCCGCTTGCGGTGCGTCAAACAGCGCTTCGATCATCTTTGCATCCATGCGGGTCATCAAATGGCTGTAGGCGCCGATGGTACGGCCCAGCATGCTGTTCGAGACGGCGTCGCCGAACACTTGCGTATCCGCCCAGCTGAACTCAGCGTCGTTGAGGAACGAGGCCACGTTCTTCGCCACGCCCGGCAGCACAGGCGACAGCAAGATCGTCAGCTGGCGGAACAGGATCAGGGCCGTGGTGCACACGTCGTGCAGTTCGGCCGTTTTTTCGACGTCCTTGGCCAGGATCCACGGCTTGTTTTCATCGACGTACTGGTTGGTGATGTCGGCGATTTCCATGATCTCGCGCAAGGCCTTGCCGAATTCGCGGTTTTCAAAGTGCGCGGCGATGCTGGCCTGGCGCTCGACGATGACGCCGTTGACGTCCACCGTCAGTGCGCGGTTGATCCAGCTTTGCGCGCCTTCCGACAGCATTGATGCCAGCTTGCCGTCGAAACGCTTGGCGATGAAGCCGGCGCAGCGGCTGGCGATGTTCACGTACTTGCCGATCAGGTCGCTGTTCACGCGGGCTACGAAGTCGTCGCCGTTGAAGTCCAGGTCTTCCACTTTCGAGTTCAGCTTGAAGGCGATGTAGTAGCGCAGCCATTCCGGGTTCATGCCCAGGTCCAGGTAGCGCAGCGGCGAAATGCCCGTGCCGCGCGACTTCGACATCTTTTCGTTATTGACCGTCAGGAAGCCGTGGACATTGACTTTCAGTTTGTCGATTACGGGGTGGCCGGCAAATTTCAGCATGGCGGGCCAGAACAGCAAGTGGAAGGAGACGATGTCCTTGCCGATGAAGTGGATTTGTTCCGTGGCAGGATCGTTCAGCAGGGCGTCGAAATCAAGGCCTTTCTTGTCGCAATAGTTTTTCAGGCTGGCCAGGTAACCGACGGGCGCGTCCATCCACACATAGAAGAACTTGCCCGGCGCATCGGGAATCGGGATGCCGAAGTAGGGCGCGTCGCGCGAGATATCCCAGTCGGCCAGCTTTTCGCCCGCTTCGCCCAGCCATTCGCTGACCTTGTTGACCATTTCCGGCTGCAAGCGGCCTGGCGTATTCAGCCAGCTTTTCAGGAATTCGAAGCAGCGCGGGTCGGACAGCTTGAAGAAATACTGTTCCGACGGCTTCATCACGGGCGTCGCGTTGGTGAATACCGAGAACGGGTTGACCAGGTCGGTTGGCTGGTAAGCGGCGCCGCACACTTCGCAATTGTCGCCGTACTGGTTCTTGGCGCCGCATTTCGGGCATTCGCCCTTGATGTTGCGGTCGGCCAGGAACATGCCTTTGACGGGGTCGAAGAAGCGGTCGACGGTTTTCGTGACGATCAGGCCCGTATCGCGCAGCTTGCGGTAGATCGATTGCGACAGGTCAACGTTTTCCGGCGAATCGGTCGAATACCAGTTGTCGAAGGCGATATGGAAGCCATCGAGGTACTGGGCGCGGCCAGCGGCGATGTTGGCGACGAATTGCTGCGGCGTGATGCCTTCCTTTTCGGCGGCGATCATGATGGGCGTGCCATGCGTATCGTCGGCGCCCACAAAGTGCACTTCACGGCCGGCTGCGCCATCGCGTTGCATTCGCTGGAACCGGACCCAGATATCAGCCTGGATGTATTCCATGATGTGGCCAATGTGAAAAGCGGCGTTTGCGTAAGGCAGGGCAGTGGTGACGAACAGCTTGCGAGTCATGATTGATGCACTTTTGGGATGGATAATAGGACATTTTAACAGCGGAAGCGCAATATGAGCAGATGCAGCGCTGGCAAGTGATGCTTTTGTCTTTATCGCGCTTGGCGATTTTGCGCTAGACTGCGCGTATTGCACATATGTAGTACACACGGAGATTTACATGAGCATCACAGTAGAAGACGTCAAGGCCGCGCTGGCCCAGGTTATTGATCCAAATACACATAAAGATTTCGTTTCCAGCAAAACCGTCAAGAATCTGAAAGTCGATGGTAATGACATTTCGCTCGACATCGAGCTGGGCTACCCCGCCAAAAGCCAGATCGACCTGATCCGCAAATCCGTGCTGGCCGCCCTGCGCGTGCTGCCGGGCGTGGGCAATGTCAGCGTGGGCGTCTCGTCAAAAATCATTTCGCACACGGTGCAGCGCGGCTTGAAGCCGATGAGCAACGTGAAAAACATCATTGCGGTCGCTTCCGGCAAGGGCGGCGTTGGTAAATCGACGACGGCCGTCAACCTGGCCCTGGCCCTGGCGGCCGAAGGCGCCAGCGTCGGCATGCTCGACGCCGATATCTATGGCCCGTCGCAGCCGATGATGCTGGGCATCAGCGGCCAGCCGAAGACCCTCGATGGCAAGAGCATGGAACCGATGGAAAACCACGGCCTGCAAGTGTCGTCGATCGGCTTCATGATCGATCCGGACGAACCGATGGTGTGGCGCGGCCCGATGGTCACGCAAGCGTTGCAGCAGTTGCTGGACCAGACCAACTGGCGCGACCTCGACTACCTGATCGTCGACATGCCGCCAGGCACGGGTGACATTCAATTGACCCTGTCGCAAAAAGTGCCCGTCACCGGCGCCGTGATTGTCACGACGCCGCAGGACATCGCGCTGCTGGACGCGCGCAAGGGTCTCAAAATGTTCGAGAAAGTCGGCATTCCGATCCTGGGCGTGGTGGAAAACATGAGCACGCATATCTGCTCGAACTGCGGCCATGCGGAAGAAATCTTCGGTGCGGGCGGCGGCGCGAAGATGTGCGCCGACTTCGGCGTGGAATTCCTCGGCGCCTTGCCGCTGACCATGGCGATACGCCAGCAGACCGATTCCGGCACGCCGACCGTCGTGGCCGAGCCGGACGGCCCTGTCGCCGTCATCTACAAGCAGATCGCCCGCACCATCGCGATCAAGGTGGCGGAAAAGGCGAAGGATATGACAAGTAAATTCCCGTCGATCGTCATCAAAAACGATTAAACGTTGGGCTTGGCGCTCTCCTGCGCCAGTGTCAGCAGGGGATGGTTTCATGCAGTCCGTGTTGTTACTAAACAAGAGGAGACATCATGCAATTGACCACCGTATTCCTGCGCCAAGCTGCAGCCGTGATCGCTGGCAGCCTGCTGGCCGCCAGCGCTTTCGCCCAATCCGTTTCGTTCGTGGAACCGGCTGACGGCGCCACCGTCAGCAGTCCGTTCAAGGTGAAATTTGCCGTCAGCGGCATGGACATCAAGCCGGCCGGCGACATGACGGCAAAGACGGGTCACCATCATTTGCTTATCAATATGGGGCCGATGAAGGCGGGTGAGATGATACCCATGGATGACAAACATTTGCATTTCGGCAAAGGACAGACGGAAACGGACGTCACCTTGCCACCAGGCCAGTACACGCTCACCATGCAGTTCGCCAACGGCGCGCACCAGTCGTATGGGGCGGAGTTGAGCAAAAGCATCAAGGTGACGGTCAAGTAATCGCCCGCCTGTCTCCAGGCAGGGCTGCCAGGGCCGGGTTCCAGCGATGGAACCTGGCCTTTTTCATATTGTTGTCTCTTGTCATCATTGCGTCATATAGTCGGCGTATGCTGGCCGGTGGCCTAACTTTGGATGAGTGCATATGAGCAAGAATTTCTCCCTTTCCCGGCAACTGGCGCATGCGCTGCTGCTGGTGGCTGGCGTGGCGGCATGCCAGGCGCAGGCCGCCAAGGTAGCACCGGCCACTGTGGCGCAGCCGAAGCTGGTGGTGGTGCTGGTGGTCGATGGCTTGCCGCAAGAACAGGTGACGCGCTACCGCGACCAGTTTGGCCAGGGCGGTTTCCGCCGCCTGCTGGAGCAGGGCGCGTGGTTCAGCGATGCGCACCAGGCGCATGGCATCACGGTCACCGCCATCGGCCACTCGGCGGTCCTGTCGGGCGCCTACCCGTACCAGCATGGCGTAATCGGCAATAACTGGATCGACCCCGTGACGAAAAAATCCGTGTACTGCACCGAGGATGGCAATTTCCACTACATCGGCGAAGCAACGCAGCCCGACGACGGCACCGCGCCAACCAAGCTGCGCGTGAGCACCCTGGGCGACGAGCTGCGCTATTCCACGGGCGACAAGGCCAAGGTCGTCACGGTGTCGGGCAAGGACCGGGGCGCCATCTTGCTGGCCGGGAAAACGGGCACGGCCTACATGTATATGGAAAAGACGGGCAACTTCGCCAGCAGCACCTATTACATGCAGCAGCATCCGCAATGGGTGCAGCGCTACCAGGCCAGCAAGCCGCAGGATCGCTACTATGGCAAGAGCTGGACGCCGCTGCTGGCCGATTCTGCCTATGCGCGCGACGCCCGTGATGATCTGGTGCCGGCCAAGCCGGGTACGCGCAACACCTTCCCGTTTGCCTACTACAGCGACAGCGGCAAGCTCGATGGCGAGTACTACAGCCGTCTGAAGTCCGGCCCCTTCCTCGATGAACTGACGCTGGAATTTGCCCGCGCCGCCATCGATGGCGAGAACCTGGGCCGCAACCCGGCCGGCGTGCCCGATATCCTGGGTGTGAGCCTGTCCGCGCACGACTATGTGAACCATGCCTATGGCCCGGAAAGCAAGATGTCGCACGACCACCTGCAGCGCCTGGACCGCATGCTGGCCGGCTTCTTTGCCGACCTGGATAAAAAAGTCGGCATGGACAACGTGCTGGTGGTGCTGACGGCCGACCATGGCTTTGCCAACGTGCCGGAATTTGCCGAAACGCGCGGCTTCTCGGCCAGGCGCATCGACGGCGCCAAACTGGTCGATGCCTTGAGCCAGCACCTGGCCACGACCCTGGGCGTGGACAAGCTGGTGACGACGTCGTCGCTGCCGAATATCTACCTCGATTACGCGCTGGCGGAAAAGAGCGGCGTCAATCGCGCCGCCCTGGAAGACGCGGCGGCCCGTTTCCTGCTGCAGCAGGACGGCCTGGCGCAAGTCTACACGCGCACGCAGATGGAAACAGGGGCGGTGGTCACGCGCATGGACACCCTGATGCGCCGCGCCTGGAACCGCCAGTTGTCGGGCGACCTGATGGTAGTCACAAAGCCTGCCTGGTACTTCGGCAAGGGCGTTGGCGGCACTTCGCATGGCACGCCGTACACGTATGACACGAACGTGCCGCTGATGGTATTCGGCCCCCGCTGGATCAAGCCGGGCGCCTATGGCCAGTACGCGGAAGTAGTCGACATCGCCCCGACCCTGGCCCATTTACTGCGCATCCGCCAGCCATCGGCGTCGGAAGGGCGGATTCTGACGGAAGCGGTGCGCTAGCCGCTCGTTACAGCAGCCAATCGATCGGCAGCACCGACAGAATCGCCACTCCCATGCGCTTCCACACGCTGGTGCCCGGTTCCGTGTCGTAGCGCGTGGTGGTGCCGCTGGCGTCGCGGGCGAGCCAGTACAGCGCGCCGTCGGCGTCGAGCAGCACCTGGTAGGCGCGCTGCGGGATGGTGGTGCGCATGGCTTGCCCCAGCTGGCTGGCCAGCGCGGGGCTATCGATGACGAGGCCCATTTCCGTGTTCAACTCGATCGAACGAGGATCGAAATTGAACGAACCGACAAAGATGCGCCGGTCATCGACGGCAAAGGTCTTCGCATGCAGGCTTGATGCGGAGCTGCCGAAGCGGCCCGGTTGTTCGCGCGCATCGCCCCGTTCCCACGAGCGGCGCGACTCGTACAGCAGCACGCCCGCTTCCAGCAGCGGTTTCCTCCATTTCGCATAGCCCGCATGCACGGCCGCCACGTCGGTCGCTTCCAGCGCATTCGTCAGGATGCGCACGCCCACGCCTTTACTTGCCAGGTCGGCAAAGGCCTGGGTGCCCGATTTGCCTGGCACGAAATACGGCGATACCAGATCCACTTCCTTTTCCGGCACGCCCAGCAGGTTTTGCAGGTTTTCCGCCACGCCCGTGCCTGGCCGGGCTTTGTCCAGTACCTTGGCCGGGTCATCGCTGACCATGCGCGTGCGCGCCCATTCGAAGGGCAGGGTGCGTTCCATCATCTGCTTGACGAAGGGCGAGGTGCGCAGCGCCTGCACGTATTCCTCGGCCGCCTTGGTATCGTCGATGCGGTCCGCCTCGGCGGCGATGGTGGTCGCGTCGCCCTCGACAGGGCTGGTGAGCAGCAGCCTGGCCGGGTAGGCCGAGGCGCTGTTCCAGTAGCGGTCGAAATCCTGCGAGACGTCGTCGACGACGGGACCGACGGCCAGCACGTCAAGGTCGGCAAACAGCACATCGCCGGCCGCGCCAAAATATTCATCGCCCACATTGCGCCCGCCGACGATGGTGGCCTGGTTATCGACCGTGAACGATTTGTTGTGCATGCGCCGGTTGAGGCGAGAAAAATCTGTGGCAAAGGCCAGCGCGCGCGGCGCGCGGGGCACGAAGGGATTGAACAGGCGGATTTCCAGATTCTGCTGCTTGCCCAGCATCGTCAATGTCTGGTCCAGGTCCGCCGTGTTGTTATCGTCGAGCAGCAGGCGCACGCGCACGCCCCGTTCGGCCGCCTGGCGCAGGGCGTCGAACAGCAGGGTGCCCGTGATGTCCTTGTGCCAGATGTAGTACTGCACGTCCAGGCTGCGCTGGGCCGCGGCGGCCAGCAGGGCGCGCGCGGCAAAGGCGTCGCGCCCGTCGACCAGCGGGTAAATGCCGGACACGCCGGGATGCTGCGCCACCATGGGGGCTATGGCCGTGGCCAATTGGGTGTGTACCGTATCGGCCATGACGGTCGACGCGCTGCGGCCTTCCAGCGAAGGCAGTGAAACGCAGCCGGCGAGGACGGCGGGCAGCAGCAGGGGCAGCAGCAAGCTGGCGCTGCGGCGGGCAAGAGTGGTGGCGGGCATGGTGCACTTTCATCGAGTTGCCCCGATGTTAGCAGATGCCCATGCCCGCATGGGGCGGGTATCGGAAACCGCTTAGAACTGTTCCAGCGCGATCAGCTCGGCCACCGTCTGGCGGCGGCGGATCAGCCGCGAAGCAGCGCCATCGACCAGGTATTCGGCCGCATGCGGGCGGCTGTTGTAGTTCGACGACATCGATGCGCCATACGCGCCCGCGCCTTCGAAGACGACGTAGTCGCCCACCTGCGCTGCAGGCAGAAGGCGTGTTTCGACCACGCCGCCATCGCGCTGGGTGAAGACGTCGCCCGATTCGCACAGGGGGCCGCCGACCACGGTGGCGCGCTGCACATCGAGAACGCGGCCGTCATGCGCAATCACTGACATTTCATGGTAGCTGCCGTACATGGCGGGGCGCATCAGTTCATTGAAACCCGTATCTAACAAGGTGAAGTGGTTGCCACCCATTTGCTTGGTGGCGCGCACTTCGGCTACCAGCAGGCCCGCGTCTGCCACGAGGAAGCGGCCCGGTTCGATTTCCAGGTGCACGGCGTGGCCCAGGTGCGTCTCGATCTGCTTGCGCGCCGCATCCCACAGCTGGAAGTAGTGGTCCGTGTCGACGGGCTGCTCGCCTTCGCGGTAAGGCACGGACAGGCCGCCGCCCGTGGAAATGGCTTCCAGGTCATGACCCATGTTTTTCACCAGGTCGACCATGGTGCCGCAGACGGTTTCCAGGTGGCTGTAGTCGACGCCCGAGCCGATGTGCATATGCAGGCCCACCAGGTGTAGTCCATGTGCGCGGATGACGGCCAGCGCCTCTGGCAGCTCTTCATGCCAGATGCCGTGCTTGCTGTTTTCGCCGCCCGTATTGGTTTTGTTACTGTGGCCATGGCCATAGCCGGGATTGATGCGCAGCCAGACGCGGTGGCCGGGCGACACTGGGCCCAGCTGGCGCAGCATGTCGACGGAGCCGCAATTGACTTCGATTTTCGCCGCCGCCACGCGCGCCAGGGTGGCGCGGTCGAACAGGTCGCAGGTGAATACCACGCCGGCCGCGCCGTTGGTTTGCGCCGGCGTAAAGCCAGCCTGCAGCGCGCGCTCGATCTCACCCAGCGAGACGGCATCCACGTGGACGCCCGCTTCGCGCATCAAGGTGAGCAGATGGATGTTCGAGTTGGCCTTTTGCGCGAAGCGCACGGTGTCGAACTGCGCCAGCTGCGCCACGCGCGCGCGGATGGTGGCCGCGTCATACACCCACAGGGGTGTGCCGTGTTCCTGGGCGAGTTGGGCGAGGGTCTGGTCGTTGACGGGCTTCATCGTGTGCTTTCGGGGGAATGAGGAGATGACTGCATGATGGCCGATTGTGCTTCGAATATAAAATATCCATTTAGGCATACCTTATTCATTTATGATATGACCATGACTATCTCCTTGCGCCATATCGAAGTGTTTCGCGCCATCATGACGACGGGCAGCGTGACGGCCGCCGCCGCCATGCTGCACACCTCGCAGCCCACCGTCAGCCGCGAGCTGGCGCGCCTCGAGCACTTGACGGGCCTCACGCTGTTCGAGCGCGAGCGGGGGCGGTTGCGTCCCACGGCCCAGGCGCTGCAGCTGTTCGAGGAAGTGCAGCGCGCGTATTTCGGCCTGGAGCGCATCGTCAGCACGGCGGCGGCCTTGCGCCAGTTCGACCAGGGGCAGCTGTCGATCGCCTGCCTGCCCGTGTTTTCCCAGTCGCTGCTGCCGCAGGCTTGCAAGCGCTTCGCCGCCGATTTTCCCAAGGTGAGCATCAGCATCACGCCGCAGGAGTCGCCGCTGCTGGAGGAGTGGCTGTCCGCGCAGCGCCACGATATCGGCCTGACGGAAGTGGGCAATGCGCCGCCGGGCACCGCGCTCGATACGCTGATGTCCGTCGATGAAGTGTGCGTGCTGCCCGACGGCCATGCGCTCGCAAGCAAAACCGTGCTGCTGCCGGCGGACTTCGCGGGCCAGCCTTTCATCAGCCTGGCCGCCGTCGACCCTTACCGCCAGCAGATCGACGCCATCTTCGCGCAGGCCGGCGTGGAGCGGCGCATGGCGCTCGATACGCACAGCGCCGCTTCTGTGTGCGCCATGGTGCGCGAAGGCGTGGGGCTGGCCATCGTCAATCCGCTCACGGCGCTGGACTATGCGGGGCAGGGCTTGCAGATTCGCCGCTTCGGCGTTTCCTTGCCGTTCACTGTGAGTCTGGTCAAGCCCCTGCACCGGCCCTTGTCGCAACTGGTCGCCCTGTTCGAGCAGGCGCTGCATGCGCAGGCGGACGAAGTGAAAAGGCGCTTGCTGCAGCTGTGACGGCGCTTGTGGAGCGGCGGCGGTCAACAGAGTAAAATGGCGTTTTACTTCAAAGCCTGATTACTTCGATGACCACAACCGCTACTCCCGTCCGTACCCGTTTCGCTCCCAGCCCGACCGGCTATCTGCACCTGGGCGGCGCCCGCACCGCTTTATATAGCTGGGCGTATGCCCGACACTTCGGCGGCACCTTCGTGCTGCGCATTGAAGACACGGACGTGGAGCGTTCCACGCCGGAAGCCGTGCAAGCCATCATCGAAGGCATGAAGTGGCTGGGCCTGGACCACGACGAAGGCCCGTTCTACCAAATGCAGCGCATGGATCGCTACCGCGAAGTGGTGGCGCAGATGCTGGCTGAAGGCACTGCCTATCATTGCTATTCCTCGCAGGAAGAGGTTGAAGCGATGCGCGAGCGCATGCGCGCCGCTGGTGAAAAACCGCGCTACGACGGCACCTGGCGCCCGGAGCCGGGCAAGACCCTGCTGGCCGTACCCTCCGACCGCAAGCCCGTCGTGCGCTTCAAGAACCCGCTCGATGGCGACGTGACGTGGGACGACGTGGTCAAGGGTGCGATCACGATTTCCAATCGCGAGCTGGACGACCTGGTGATCGCCCGCCCGGACGGCACGCCAACCTACAACTTCTGCGTGGCAGTCGATGACTGGGACATGCAGATCACGCACGTGATCCGCGGCGATGACCATGTCAATAACACCCCGCGCCAGATCAACATCCTGCGCGCCATCGGTGCACCGCTGCCACTGTATGGCCACCTACCGATGATTTTGGGGGCGGACGGCGAGAAGCTGTCGAAGCGCCACGGCGCCGTCAGTGTGATGGATTACCCGGCGCAGGGCTTCCTGCCGGAAGCGATGCTGAACTACCTGGCGCGCCTGGGCTGGAGCCATGGCGACGATGAAGTGTTCTCGACCGAGCAGTTCTGCGAGTGGTTCAACCTGAACCACCTGTCGAAATCGGCGGCCCAGTTCAACAATGAAAAACTGGCCTGGCTGAACAACCACTATATCAAGCAGGCCGACAACACCCGCCTGGCCGACCTGGCGCGCCCGCAAATGCTGGTCGCCGGCGCCGTCTTCGAAGGCGCGCCAGACCTGGCGCAAGTGCTGGGCATGATGAAAGAGCGCGCCAACACCATCAATGAACTGGCTGCCGCCTCGATGCTGTTCTTCCGCGCGCCGCAACCGGAAGCGGAACTGGCGGCGCAGCACATCACGGATGCCATCAAGCCCGTGCTGGCGCAGTTTGCCGAGCGCATCGCCGCGGTGGAGTGGAGCAAGGAAGCCGTCGCCGCCATGATCAAGGAAGTGCTGGCCGCCAACACCATCAAGATGCCGCTGCTGGCCATGCCTTTGCGCCTGATTTTGACGGGCCAGCTGCAGACGCCGGCCATCGACCAGGTGGTGGTGATGTTCGGCCGCGACACCGTGCTGGCGCGCCTGGCAAAGTGGCTGTAATCGCTGCGCCGAATTGAACGTGTAAATGCAGTGCAGAAACCGCCCCTATGAAAAGTTGCTCATAGACGAAAAAGGGTATTTGCAGAGTGAAACTTCTTTGCTATACTCTTGTTTCTGCACCAACGGGGGTATAGCTCAGCTGGGAGAGCGCTTGCATGGCATGCAAGAGGTCAGCGGTTCGATCCCGCTTACCTCCACCAGCAGCAAAATCGCAGTCAGGTTTTGTTAGTCGTTGAAGTGGTGCAGTTGTTGTTTGGAAGTTCCGCGGTCCCCATCGTCTAGAGGCCTAGGACATCACCCTTTCACGGTGAGTACAGGGGTTCGAATCCCCTTGGGGACGCCAGGTAGTTGTGGTATAGTAGTGGCAGTTGTTTGTACTGATTGTTGTAAGTTCAGGCCCGTAAAAAGCGGAATCTGGATGGAAAGCAAGTAGTGGAACAAAGTCGCCAAGTGCGGCTTTTATTATTTCTGCGCCCGGGGGGTATAGCTCAGCTGGGAGAGCGCTTGCATGGCATGCAAGAGGTCAGCGGTTCGATCCCGCTTACCTCCACCAACAGCGCAGAAGTAAAGTGGCAAACTGTAGAAGTAAAAATGTAGCACCAAGGTCCCCATCGTCTAGAGGCCTAGGACATCACCCTTTCACGGTGAGTACAGGGGTTCGAATCCCCTTGGGGACGCCAGTTCAGTCTGGTGTTCTGGTTGTAAAGAAGTAGCAGTGTTTCTGCGCCCGGGGGGTATAGCTCAGCTGGGAGAGCGCTTGCATGGCATGCAAGAGGTCAGCGGTTCGATCCCGCTTACCTCCACCAACAGCGCAGAAGTCACACGATAATCAAAGTCGCCTTGGGCGGCTTTTTTTATTTCTGTGACACTTTCCGCCATGCCCCTCGGGGGAATGTGGCTAAGCTGTTAGCGCGCTTGCATGGCATGCAAGAGGTCAGCGGTTAGCTCCCGCTTACCTCCACCAATAGCGCAGAATTCACATGATAATTAAAGTCGCCTTGAGCGGCTTTTTTTATTTCTGCGACACTTTCCGCCATACCCCTCGGGGGAATGTGGCTAAGCTGTTAGCGCGCTTGCATGGTATGCAAGAGGTCAGCGGTTAGCTCCCGCTTACCTCCACCAACAGCGCAGAAGTCACATGATAATTAAAGTCGCCTTGAGCGGCTTTTTTTATTTCCGTGACACTTTCCGCCATACTCCTCGGGGGAGTGTGACTAAGCTGTTAGCGCGCTTGCATGGCATGCAAGAGGTCAGCGCTTAGCTCCCGCCTTACCTCCACCAACAGCGCAGAAACAGGTAGTGAATAAATCAAAGTCGCCTCGGGCGGCTTTTTTTTTGGTGCGCCAGGCATGGCGCGACGCGCGCGAGCGCGGCTCGACTGACTGTGGTGGTTAGTTGAGTGACTTGGAGGTGAAAGTCCTCTGCACACCGGGCAAGGGGAAGTGCTAGCTGAACGGCAAGG